>NZ_JBFTKU010000015.1:0-157054 GCF_056665975.1 Caulobacter sp. 05T431
GGGCGCCGGCGGGGCGGGCGGAGCCGGCGGGGCCTCGGCGGCCGGAGGCGCGGGCGGGGCCGGAGGAGGAGGCGGCGAGACCCAGTCCTGGCGGGTGACGGCCAGGGCGGCCAGCGGCGTGGCGACGGCGGCCATCACGGCGACGGCCAGGACCACGGTGAGCGGCCGGCGGCGAGCGGAAGTGTTCGTCATGATGCAGGCGATCCTTGTCTTCAGCGTGCGGGCGTCGGCGGCCATGGCGGTCGCGGCGATGCGGGCGGGGTGGGCGGACGGGACGGGGCTGGCGGCCAGGCCGATCAGGGCCCGGGCGTAGAGGGCGCGGTCGACGGTCTCCAACGCCACGGCGTCGGCGGCTTCTTCCGAGCGTTCGATCAGGACGGCGTGCAGCCGCCAGACCAGCGGGTTGAACCAGAACATCGCCACGGCCAGGCGCGACAGGACCAGGAAGATCCAGTCATGACGGCGCAGGTGAGCCAGCTCGTGGGCCAGGATGGCGGGGGCGGCGCGGCGCTCGGCCAGGCTGGTCGGGTCCACCAGCACGAAGCCCGGCGCGACGCCCCAGCTGAGCGGTCCGGCGATCCGGTCGCTGGACACCAGGCCCGGGCGGTCCTCCGGCGACAGGCGCTCTAGCGGCGCCAGCCAGTCGGGGCAGGTCACGGCGCGACCCCGGCGGGTCCAGCGGTTCAGGGTGTGCAGGCCCAGCAGCAGCCGACCGACGACGGCGGCGAAGCCCAGCAGCCACAGGCCGCCGATCAGGTCGGGGCTGAGGCGGGGCCAGGACCAGGCCGGCGCGCTCGACGCGACCAGGTCGCCCGTCGCGGCGGGCGCCGCCAGCGGGACGGCCGACGGCAGGGCCAGAGGCGGCGCGGCCGGGAGCAGGGGCAGGCTCATCGCGGGCAGTAGGTTCATGATCACCGGCAGGGCCAGCAGCAGGCAGACCGTGGCGCGCAGGATGTCCACGCGCTCGACGGCGCGCTGGGTCAGGAACCGGGCGCACGCCAGGCCGGCGGCCGCGACCAGACTGGACTTGACCAGCAGGGAGGCGAGCAGGATCCAGCTCATGGCTTGCGCTCCTCCCCGCCGTTCACCGCCTTGTCGATGGCCTCTTCCAGGGCGGCGGCCTCTTCGGGCGTCAGGCGCTGGCCCAGGCCCAGCAGGGCGGTGGCGGCGCTGGCGGCCGAGCCGGCGAAGAAGGTGTCGATCATCCGCCGCAGGGCCCCGGCCGCGACGGCCTCGGTGCGCTGGACGGGGCTGTAGAGGAAACCGTCGGGGCCGCTGGTCCGCTCCACCAGGCCCTTGGACTCCAGGCGCGAGAGCAGGGTGCGCACGGCGGAGTCGCTGAGCGGGTCGGACAGGGCGGCGCGGACGCCAGCCGCGGTACCGCCTTCCAGCCGGCACAGGGTCTCGAAGACCTCACGTTCGCGTCGGGGCAGGGATTCGATCACGGCGGGCTCGCAATGGTTGGCGCTACAAATGTAGCGTTACACGTGTAGCGGGGCGGGCGAAGTGAATTCGTCGTAATCCGCGCCGAGACCCTCGAAAGCCCTCGCGCCGCCCCGCCTTCGCCCCCTCATGGTCAAGATTGAGGGCGATAGAGGGATCATGACCCCGCGCGCGCGCCTCCTGACCCTCGCCGCCGTCCTCGGCCTGGCCTTCGCCGGCGTCGCCGAGGCCTCGGTCGCGCCGAAACTGGTCGAGACCCCCGCCACCGCGCCGGGCGAGGCCATGGCCGTGCTCTATTCGGGCGACGGCGGCTGGGGCCCGCTGGACCGCGGCGTCGCCAAGGTGCTGGCCAAGGACGGCGTCCCGGTGCTGGGCGTCAATTCGCTGCGCTACTTCCTGGACAAGCGCCCGGCCCAGGCCGTGGCCGACGACCTGGCCGACCAGCTGCGGACGCACCAGGCCAAGTGGGGCCGCCAGAAGATCGTGCTGGTCGGCTATTCGTTCGGCGCCGACGCCCTGCCGGCCATCGTGCCGTTGCTGCCGGCCGACCTGCAGGGGCAGATCCAGAGCGTGGTGCTGATCGGGACCGGTCCCCATGGCGACCTGACCTTCCGGCCCGCCAGCTGGCTGAACCGTCCCACGGCCCACTCGTTCGAAGTGGCGCCCGCGGTCGAGGCGCTGAAGGGCCTGCCGATGACCTGCATCTACGGCGACAAGGAGCGGCTGGACATCTGCCCCAGCCTGCCGATCCGCCAGGTGAAGCTGCGCGGCGGCCACCACTTCAACGGCGACTACGACGGCCTGGGCCAGGCCGTCGTGAAGGCCGCTTCGCTCTAGCGTCACAAGGGTAACCGGCGCCCGCGCACATTGGCGTGAGCGCATCGTGACTCGGGACGAGGGGATCAAAACCCCGGCGGCGCGCGTTTTGAAGGCCTGTACACATCGGAGAGGGCCTTACTCGCCATGACCGCGTTCGGGTCAGTCGTTCGGCATGCGCCGAGCGAACTGCCGCCACCACCAGTCGCCTTGCCGCTTCACGCGGCGTTGTTTCTCGATCTTGACGGAACCCTGGCCCCGATCATGCCCCGACCCGAACAGGTCGGGCCCGACGCACGCCGCGCGGCGCTGCTGACCGACCTGACGCGCGCCCTCGAGGGCCGTCTGGCGGTGGTCAGCGGCCGCGCGCTGGAAGACCTGGACCGCATCCTGGAAGGCCGCGTCACCTCTGTCGCCGCGGTCCACGGCCTGGTGCGCCGGGGCGTCCACGGCGTCGACCGCGCCAAGCCCCATCCCGACCTCGACCACGCCCGCGACGTGCTGCGCGATCTGGCGCGCAGCGATCGGGGCCTGCTGTTCGAGGACAAGGACCTGAGCGTCGCCTTGCACTATCGCAACGTCCCCTCGGCCGCCGACGCGGTGATCGAGGCGGCCGAGCGCCTGGCCCAGGGTTCGGAACTGGTCCTGCAGCTGGGCGACATGGTCGCCGAGCTGCGCACGCCGGGCCAGGACAAGGGCAAGTCGGTCGCCGCCTTCCTGCGCGAGACGCCGTTCGACGGCGCGACGCCGGTGTTCGTCGGCGACGACCTGACCGACGAGGACGGCTTCGCCGCCGCCGCCCGCCTGGGCGGTTACGGCGTGCTGGTCGGCCCGGAACGGCCCACCCAGGCCTCGTACCGCCTGGACGACTGCGCCGCCGTGTTCGACTGGCTGGGCGCGGGCCTGGACGCCTTGGGGAGGAGCGCCGCATGAGCCGCCTGATCGTCGTGTCCAATCGCGTCAATCCGCCCACCGGCAAGGGCGACGAGAGCGTCGGCGGCCTGGCCATGGCCCTGGCCGCGGCCCTGCGCGAATATTCCGGCATCTGGTTCGGCTGGAGCGGCAAGACCACCGACAAGTTCACCGGCCAGCTGAACATGCAGAAGGCCGACGGCGTCACCGTCGCGACCGTCGACCTCGAGGAGGGCGACTACCAGGAGTACTACAACGGCTACGCCAACAAGACGCTGTGGCCGCTGTTCCACTTCCGCGTCGACCTGACCGCCTACGACCGCTCGTTCGGCGAGGGCTATGACCGAGTCAACAAGCGGTTCGCCGAGACCCTGCTGCCGCTGATCGAGCCTGACGACGTGATCTGGGTGCACGACTACCACCTGATCCCGATGGCCCGGGAGCTGCGGCGGCTGGGCGTGACCAACCGGATCGGCTTCTTCCTGCACATCCCCTGGCCGGCCCACCAGCTGGTGGTGACCCTGCCGCGCCACCGGCCGCTGGTGGAGGCGATGTTCCACTACGACCTGATCGGCTTCCAGACCGAGGAGAGCGTCCAGGCCTTCGAGGGTTACGTGTTCAACGAGGTGGGCGGCGAGCGCACCGAGGACGGGCGCCTGACCGCCTTCGGCCAGACCACCCGGGCCGGCGCGTTCCCGATCGGCATCGACGCCGAGGACTTCGCCCGCATCAAGGACAGCCCGCGCGCCCTGCGCGTCTACGACCGGCTGATGGCCCACAGCGTGTTCCGCAAGATGGTCGTGGGCGTGGACCGCCTGGACTATTCCAAGGGGCTGGAGGAGCGGCTGATCGGCTTCGAGAAGTTCCTGCACGACAATCCGCAGGCGCGCCGCGAGGTGATGCTGCTGCAGATCGCCCCGATCTCGCGCGACGAGGTCGAGGCCTACCAGGACCTGCGCGGGCGGCTGGACGGCCTGATCGGCCGGATCAACGGCGCCTATGCCGACATGGACTACAACCCGATCCGCTACCTGAACCGCAGCTATCGCCGCGACGAGCTGGCCGGGGTGTACCGCGCCTCCAAGGCGGCCCTGGTCACGCCGCTGCGCGACGGCATGAACCTAGTGGCCAAGGAGTACGTGGCCTCCCAGACGCCCGAAGACCCGGGCGTGCTGATCCTGTCGCGCTTCGCCGGCGCCGCCCGGCAGCTGAAGGACGCGCTGATCATCAATCCCAACAGTCCCGAGGAGATCTCGGACGCCCTGACCCGGGCGCTGAACATGGACCTCGACGAGCGCAAGCGGCGGTTCGAGAGCCTGATCGACAACGTCACCCGCCAGGACGTCACCGCCTGGCGCGACGACTTCGTGGCCCAGCTGCGCGATCCGGACCCGGCCCAGATCAAGACGGACGGCGCCAAGTTCGCCCTGACCGCGCCGGCCGCCGCCGCGCCGTCCCTGGCCGTGCGGATCGGAGGCAGGGCGTAGGCGTTCAAGACCGGTCCGGGATTCTCTGTCCTGGATCGTTGCCCGGCGGTGGTCGGGACCTTCTCGACGAAAGGTGATCCCATGGCCGCGCGACCCACCTGGCAGGGCCATCTGAGGCTGTCGCTCGTCACCTGTCCGGTGGCGATGTACACGGCCGTCAGCCCCGGCGGCGAGGTGCGGTTCAACCTGCTGCACCCCAAGACCCACAACCGTATCAAGATGGTCGCCACCGATCCCGACCTGGGGCCGGTGGACCGGGCCGACCTGGTCAAGGGCTACGAGTACGAGAAGGACCACTATGTGATCCTGACGCCCGAGGAGATCGAGAGCGTGCGGCTGGAGAGCACCCGCACCATCGACATCGAGCGCTTCGTCGACGCCGACGCCATCGACCGGCTGTACTGGGACAATCCGTACTTCCTGGTCCCGGACGGCAAGCTGGCGGTCGACGCCTACACCGTGATCCGCGACGCCATGGCCGGGGCCGGCAAGATCGCGCTGGGCCGGGTGGTCATGCACACCCGCGAGCGGCTGCTGGCCATCGAGCCGCGCGACAACGGCCTGGTCGCCTACAGCCTGCGCAGCCACGACGAGGTGCGCGACGCGGGCGAGCTGTTCGACGACATCCCCGACCGCAAGGCCGACCCGCAGATGGTGGCCATCGCCGAGAAGATCATCGAGCAGCAGGAAGGCCCGTTCGATCCCAGCCAGTTCAAGGACCGCTACGAAGACGCCCTGCGGGCCCTGATCAGGCAGAAGGAAAAGGGCGGCAAGGCCAAGGTGACGGCCCCGGAACCCGAGAACACCAACGTCGTCGACCTGATGGAGGCCCTGCGCAAGAGCCTGGGCCAGAAGCCGGGCGCGGCCGGAGCCAAGCCCGCCGCCAAGAAGGCGCCGGCCCACAAGGCGCCGGCCAAGAAGCCGGCGGCGCGCAAGAAGGCCTCCTAGGCCTTCGTGCAGGCCAGGGTGTCGCCCAGGCTTAGCGGCGCGCCGCCCCGCGAGATCATCCAGTCCACCGTCATCGCCGCCGGGCCGGTGCGCGTATAGACGAACTGTTCGCCCGGTTCGCCCGCGCCCTGGCGGGTCCAGGTCCAGCGGTCGCCCTCCCAGCCGGGCGAGGCGTACCAGCGCAGGCCGCTGAAGCCGTCGGCGATCGTGGCGCGGAAGCCGCCGGCGACCTTGGCGACGCCCCAGGTCTCGTTGGCCTTGTAGGTCCCCGGCGCTTGGTCGCGGTGCTGCTTGAGCAGGGCGCCGGTGTCGGGGTCGCGCGTGAAGGCCATCGCCGAGGCCAGGGGCTTCTTCGACGGCTCGAAATGGCCGGCGCACGTCCAGGCGCCCTCGAAATAGGCCAGCGGGTCGGGAGCGGCGGAGTCGGGCGAGGCGGCGGCCATCAGGCCGGCGATCAGAAGGCTTGTCGGCATGGAACCTCGCGACGTGTCGGCGGGCAGGAAAGCATCATCGGCGCCGCGCGTCACGCGCTGGCCAAAAAGCCGCACCCCGCAAGGCGGCTCTCCCGCCAATTTCGCTTGTCAGGCGACGGAGCGATCGGCGACATGCCGGCGGGTACAGTCGCCGGACCAGCATGAAACGTTTCTTCGTCGCGCTCGCCTGCCTGACCCTGCTGGGCTGCGCCAGCTTCGTGCGTCCGCCATCGCCCCCCACCGGCGACCTGGAGTGCCTGGGCGCGGCCGGCGCCCGCCCGACCGTGGTCCTGGAGGCCGGGGCGTTCGGCGGGGCGGCGGACTGGTCGCTGGTCGCCGAGAGCCTGGCCCGGAAGGGCTACCGGGCCTGCGCCTACGATCGCGACGGCCTGGGCCTGTCCACCATGCACGACCTCGACCGCTCGCCCACGGCCGTCGCGGGCCGCCTGCACGACCTGCTGGACCGCAACGGCGTGACCGCCCCGGTGATCCTGGCCGGGCATTCGAACGGCGGGCTGTATGTCGAGGCCTTCGCCCGCAAATGGCCGGAGCGGACGGCCGGGTTGGTGCTGGTCGACGCCGTGGGGACCGAGGTCCGGGAGCACCCGCTGGCCCTGGCCGACCTGGAGCACGAGGCGCGCCTGTCCGCCCTGACCCCGACCGCTCGCGCCCTGGGCCTGACCCGGCTGGTGCCGCTGATGGACGACATCTCGCCGGCGGCCGAGGCCGCGGCCCGGCGGCGCTCGACCTGGACGGGGCGGACCAGCATCCAGGCGGGGCTGGAGGAGGTGCGGGCCTTCCTGCCGGGCCTGGCCGCCGTCGACGCCCTGCCGCCGCTGCGGCCGACCATCCCCGTGGCGGTGATCGTCGCCAGCCGGTCGCCGACCGCGCCGCTCGACCGCGACTGGCGCGCCGCAGAAGTCACTCCCGCGAGCCGCGCCTGCCGGGCGGTGGTGATCGACGCCTTCGCCAGCCACACCTCGATCCTCGACGCCCAGCGCGACTATGTGGTCGACGCGGTGGCCTGGCTGGACGGGGCGCAGCCCTGGGCGGGCGTCACGCGGTGCTGAGCGCTCCATAAACCGCTCATCCCGGCGAATGCCGGGATGAGCGGAGTTCAAGGAGCCGCTTGCGCAGCGGCGCGTCGTAGAACCGCAGCGCGATCCAGGCCACGACCGGCGCGACCACCACCGCAAGGACGGGGAACCACAGCGGCAGGTCCGTCCGCCAGCCGCCCGGATAGAGCCGCAGCATCACCGCCCAGGTCGCCCAGTGCATCGCGTACAGCGGGTAGGAGACGTCGCCCGTCGCCCGGCAGATCGCGCCGGCCGCGCCTTGCGGGTCGTGGGCGCCGAGCGTCACCAGCAGCGGGAACAGCACGGCTACGCAGCCATAGTCGTAAAGGCCGTTCCACGACGTCAGGCCGCGCGGGAAGATCGGGATCACCAGCACCGCGAACAGGACGATCGCCGGCAGCCACAGGCGCGGCCGGGGCGCCAGTTCGCGATAGCGCCAGCAGGCCCAGCCCAGGCTGAAGCTGAAGGTCGCCCGCACCACGCCCAGCCAGAAGGTCGCCTGGTCCCAGCCGGTCTCGACCCCGTTCAGCCCCAGGGCCACCCACAGCATGACGCCGCCGCTCAACAGCACGATGGCCGCCAGCACCATGTCGGGCGCGCGGCGCAGCGGGAACCACAGGGCGCTGACGATGACCTCCAGGCACAGCGACCAGGCCGGCGGGTTGAACGGGAAGAGGCTGGGGAAGGTGTACTCGGCCGGATGGCCCATCCGGGGGATCAGCAGCAGCCCCCGGGCCAGGTTCGGCCAGAACGGCGGGCTGTGGCGATGGGTCAGCACCGCGCCGATCAAGGTCGACAGCACCAGCAGGGGCCAGATCCGCACGATGCGGATGCGCAGGTAGGCGAGCCAGCCGATGTCGCGCCGCACGAACGCGTGGGCCAGGACGTAGCCGCTGAGGCAGAAGAAGAAGTCMACCGCCAGATAGCCGTGGGCGAACCGGCCCGGCCGACCCGACCAGTCGGCGGCGTGGTAGAGCAGCACCCCCAGCGCCGCCACGGCCCTCAGCCCGTCCAGGGCCGCGAGGCGTTGTGTCCTGTGTTTCCTCACGCGCCGGTTTTCTCAGGATCGCGCTGCGAAAGGCAAGAGGGCTGCGCCGAGAGTGTATGAATCCATAGGTTGTATTTATGGCCTCCTCATCCTATTGTCGTGCTGGTGGCAATCCCGCCATGCGCACGCCATGAGGGCGCCGAGATGGATGCTTCCCAAGCTCAGCAGTTCAAGGACTCGATCGCCAAGGCCGGCGACAAGGCCGACACGACCTTCCCGCCGAACTATTGGATCACGCTGACCAACATCGATCCGGGCACGAACTGGATCAGCCTGCCGCAGTCGGGCAATCTGTGGATCTACTACGAGTGGTCGAACGCTCCCGCCGCGGCCATCTATGTCTGGCACCAGGGCGGCTCGACCACGCCGATCAATCCGGGTCCCAACACGATCGCGGTCAACGAATGGGACGCCATCGTCTACACGCTCGGCGATCCGTCCAACGACCTGATCAAGGTCGGCTACCAATACGTCTGACGCCGTTCCGGCCGGTCGCCGTCGGCGCGCTGTCGGCGGCGGCTAGCCCCACGTCGCCATCAGCAGCATCACCGCGCCCACCTCGACCGCGTCGCTGAAGCCGTGGGCGATCATCGGGGCCAGCAGGCTGCGCGAGCGCTCCATCAGCCAGACATAGGTCAGCCCCCAGGCGAAGGCGTAGACCTGCTGGGCCAAGGCCAGGTGCAGCGGGTTGTGCAGGAAGCTGTCGTAGTGGGCCAGGCCGAACAGCACGGCCACGACATAGGCCGCCACCGGCAGGTCCAGCCGCCCGATCCGCAGGCGTCCGGGAACCAGCACGGCCAGCATGCCCACCAGCAGGCCGCGGAAGATGATCTCCTCGTTCGGCCCCGCCGCCATCATCACCCCCAGCCAGCCGGCGATCGCGCCGAGCGATGAGATGTCGTAGCCGCCGTCCGGCGCGGTGTGGGCCAGAAGCTGGGGCCAGTAGTCGGCGACCAGCATGACCAGGCCCATGGCGACGCCGACGGCGACCGCCAGGCCGGCGTAGGTCTTGCCCGGCGGCCAGCGCAGATTGTTGTCAGCCTGGGGCAGGACCTTGCGCATCACGGCCAGGGCGACCAGGCCGGTGACGATCTGGAACAGGGTGGCCAGGGCCACGAAGATCCAGACCTCGCGATGGAAGAAATCCAGGTTGTGCTTGAACACCCAGCGGGCCGCCTCGCGGCCGGGGACCAGCAGGGTCTGCATCAGCACGGCGGCCAGCACGATCGGCCACAGGGTCGACCAGAGGCGGAACCGGAAGCCGGTGACTTCCACGAACGGACGAGGTGACGGGGGCAGGGCGAGGTCGGTCATGCCGACCTGATGCCAGCCTCAGGCCGCGCGGGTCTTGAAGCTATGTTGCAGGCTCAAGGTTCGCCAGGCGCCCGGCGAGCGGCCGGTCAGGTCCTTCACGTCGCGGCTCATATGGGCCTGGTCGGCGAAGCCGGCCTCGGCGGCGATGTCGGCCAGCGAGGCGTCGCCCTCCACGACCGCGCGCCAGGCGCGACGGGCCCGGGCCTCGACGCGGAAGCGGGCGGGCCCCACACCATAGGCGTCGCGGAACCAGCGGAAGGCGGTCTCGCGGGCCACGCCCTGGTCGCGGGCCCAGGCCTCGACGGACGGGGCGTCGTCGCCCGACAGCGCCTGGGCCAGCCGATCGGAGGGATCGGCCAGGGCCGGCGCACCTTGTGTCAGGCCCTCCAGCAGGGCGGCGGCGGCCTCCAGCGGGTCGCGCTCGGCCAGCCGGGCCAGCAGGTCGGGATCGCGCGCCCGCGCCATGGCGGGACCGGTCAGGTCGCAGCTCAGTGGCAGGTTCAGCACCAGGGCCTTGCCGGGGCGGCGGTTCCAGTGGCCCGAGAAGCGGCCGTGCAGCAGCACGTCGCCGGCCCGCACCCGCCAGCGCCCCCGCTCGCCGGCTTCCTCGTACCCGCCGTCCAGCACGACGGCGGCGTAGGCCTCGTCGTGGATGTGGCGGGCGATGGTCTCGCCGGGGACGAGGCGCGAGCGGAGGGCGGTCATGATCCGCAGCTTAGCGGCAAAACCGCGTTCGGCGACTTAAAGCCTCGTCATGTGCGCCAGCCTGAGGACGGGGTCACGGATGGGCCCGCAGATAGGCGATCAGGTCGGCCCGGTCCTGGGGGGAGGCGGTGCGGGCGCCCATCGAGGTTCCCGGCACGAACCGCTTGGGATCGGCCAGCCAGGCGTCCAGCGTCTGGTCGTTCCAGGTGAAGGTCCGGGCCGCCAGGGCCTTGCTGTAGCGAAAGTCCGGCACGGCGGCGACGTGGCGGCCATAGACCCCGCGATGGCGCGGCCCGAAGCGGTTGCCGTCCAGGCTGTGGCAGAAGCCGCAGCGGCTCCCGTAGAGCCGTTCGCCGCGGGCGACGTCGCCGGCCAAGGGCGCGGCGAGGGCGGGTCCGGCGGCAGCCAGCAACGCGGCGGCGAGGAGGACGGCCCTCATTGTCCGCCCACCATCGCGCGGACCGCCTCGACCAGCGTGACCTCGCCGCGCACCAGCACGCCCGCGCCGGGCTCGAAGTCGATCAGGCCGGAATTCAACCCGTCATAGACCTCGACCAGGCCCTGGGCGTAGTCGGGGCCGATCCCCGCCTCGAGGAAGGCCGGCAGCAGGGCCTCGCGGGGCAGGGGGACGATCTGGACCGGACGGCCGGCCACCGTGGCGAAGGCCTCGGCCAGGTCGATCGGCGAATAGTCGGCCGGACCGGTCAGGTTCAGGATCCAGTCGTCGCCGGGGTCCAGCAGGCGGCGGGCGGCCAGCCGGCCGATGTCGAGGGCCGAGACGGTCTGCATCGACCTGTCGAACGGGACCCTGCCGCTGGGCAGGACGCCGGCCTCCAGCACGGCGGGCACGGCGAAGGCCCAGTTCTCCATGAAGTCCGAGGCGCGGATGTAGGTGACCTCGGCCCGGGTCCGGCGCAGCTCGGCCTCGAAATCGTGCAGGGTGCGGATCACCCCCGTGCCCTCGGCCAGGTGCGCGCCGCCCGACGACAGGGCCACCACATGCTGCAGGCCGGCCCGGTCGATCGCTTCGGCGATCGCTCGCGAAGTGCGAAGGCCGGCTTTCACAGCGTCGTCGGCCTGGAGGTGCGGCGGCAGCATCACATAGGCGCCCTCGACGCCCGTGAAGGCGCGGGTCAGGGCGTCGGCGTCGTCGGGATCGACGACCATCGTCTCGACCCCTTCGGCCGTCAGCGCGGCGGCCTTGGCCGGGTCGCGGGTGAGGGCGCGCACGCCCGCGCCCAGCCGCCGAAGTTCCCGCAAAGCCGCGCCGCCGGTCTGCCCGGTGGCGCCCATGATCGCGTACATGTCAGCCTCCATCTCAAGGATGGGGCCGTCGTAAACCGGTGGTTTCCGGGGCATAAGTACGCACTATTTTTATACCGTCCGCTTTCCTCGAACGATCGTTTGGAGCGCCTTGATGTCCAAGCAGCTCGCCCCCTGGTGCCCGGTCGCGGCCACGGTCGACGTGATCGGCGGCAAGTGGAAGCCGACCATTCTGTTCCACCTGAAGGACCAGCCGCGCCGCTTCAACGAACTGCGCCGGCTGATGCCCGACATCACCCAGCGGATGCTGACCCTGCAGCTGAGGTCGCTGGAGGAGGACGGGATCGTCTCGCGCACCGTCCACGAGGTGGTGCCGCCGTGGGTCGAATACGCCTTCACCGAGCGGGGGCTGACGCTAGGACCGCTGCTGGAGGCGATGGAGGACTGGGGCCACGCCTACGGAAAACCCCTCTCCCAGAGGGAGAGGGAGGGACCCGCCGCGTAGCGGTGGGAGGGTGAGGGGTTAGGGACGGTTKACGGCGTGCCGGCAGGGCGTTCGCGTGACATCGGCAAAGGTGTAACCCCTCACCCTCCCACGGACTTCGTCGCGGGCCCCGCCCTCTCCCTCTGGGAGAGGGTTATCTGACCGACGTCCACGGCCGGCTGAGCAGCACCGCGCAGTTGATCAGGCCCACCAGGGAATAGGTCTGCGGATAGTTGCCCCACAGCTCGCCGTCGGCGAAGCCGATGTCCTCGGACAGCAGGCCGGCGGTGGTGCGGCGGGCCAGCATCTCCTCGAACAGCTCGCGCGCCTCGTCGATGCGCCCGGCCAGGTACAGGGCCTCGACCAGCCAGAAGGTGCAGATGTTGAACGCCGTCTGCGGGGCGCCGAAATCGTCGGGGATGGCGTAGCGCAGCAGGTACGAGCCCTTGCGCAGGCCCGCCTCGATGGCCGCGACGGTGGCGACGTTGCGCGGGTCCCGGGCCTCGATGAAGCGCAGGTCGACCAGCTGCAGCAGGCTGGCGTCCAGCTCGTCGCCCTCGAAGGTGGCGGCGAAGCGGCCCAGGTCCGCGTTCCAGGCGCGCTGGTCGATGGTCCCGCGCACCTTGGCCGCGCGGTCGTTCCAGAACGCGGCGCGGTCGTCGAGGCCCAGCTGGGCGGCGGCGTTGCCCAGGCGGTCGCAGGCCGCCCAGCACATCACCGCCGAATAGGTGTGGACATTGGCCCGGCCGCGGAACTCCCACAGGCTGGCGTCGGGCTGGTCGTGCAGCTGGAAGGCCCGCTCGCCGACGGGCTCCAGGTTCTGGAAATCCTCGACCGTGCCGGGGCGCAACAGGCGCTCGTCAAAGAAGGCCTGGACGGTGGACAGGATGACCTGGCCGTAGACGTCGTGCTGCTGGTGCTCGAAGGCCTGGTTGCCGATCCGCACCGGCCCCATGCCGCGATAGCCGGGCAGGTCGGGGGCGAAGCGCTCGGTCAGCTGCGGCTCGAACCCCACGCCGAACAGCGGCTGGATGTGGCCGCCCGCCGCCCGGTCGACGATGTTGCGCAGGTAGCCGAGGTAGTTCTCCAGGATGTCGACCGCGCCCAGCCGGTTCAGGGCCTGGACCACGTAATAGGCGTCGCGCAGCCAGCAGWAGCGGTAGTCCCAGTTGCGGCCGCTGTCGGCGTGCTCGGGGATCGAGGTGGTCATGGCCGCCACGATCGCCCCGGTCTCCTCGTGCATGCAGAGCTTCAGGGTGATGGCCGCGCGGATCACGGCGCTCTGGTAGTCCAGCGGCACGGCCAGGCCGCGCACCCAGTCCATCCAGTATTCCTGGGTCTGCTGCAGCATGCGGTTGCAGGTGGCCCCGATGTCGGCGTTGAAGCCCTCGTCGGCGCCCAGGAACATGGCGATGGGCTTTTCCAGCCGGAAGGTGCGCTCCTCCAGAACGTGCGACACCGGCCCGTCGGTGGACAGGCGCAGCGTCATGTCCGAGCACAGGTAGCGGATGTGGTTGGAGCCGTGGGTGGTCTCAGCCAGGCGCGCGCCCCAGCTGGCGGTGGGACGCAGGCGGATGGTGATGCGCGCCACGCTGGTCAGCGGGCGGACCAGGCGGATAAAGGCGGTGGGTCGGAAGCTGCGGCCGTACTGCTGGTAGCGGGGCGCGAAGTCGATGATCTCGACGCTGGCCCCGTCGGCGTCGGTGATCACGGTGCGCAGGATCGGGGTGTTGCGCAGGTATTCCTGCTCGACGGTCTGGGCGCCGTCCACCGCCACTTCCCAGGTCCCCTTGGCGGCCGGATCGCCGGGCTCCAGCCCGCCCAGCAGCGAGCTGAACACCGGATCGGAATCGATGCGCGGGGCGCAGGCCCAGACGAAGCGCCCGCAGCGGTCGATCAGGGCGCTGACCGCGCAATTGCCGATCGGGAAGAGGTCGAGGGTCTGGGGCATGGTTGGGTCCAGCTCATCTTGGATTTCAGTTCGAACTGCCGGGCGGGGCGGGCGACGTCACCGTCTGATCAGGATCGGGATGGTCGACTGCTTGCTGGTGTGGGCCGCGACGTGGGCGCCGATGTGTTCGAAGGTGATGTCGGTCGAGGCCGCGCCGATCCTCAGGCCGTCGATCTGCAGGTTGTCGATGCCGATCGGCAGGCGCGGATCGGTCAGGTGCACCTCGCCCCGCCAGCCGTCGATGGTGATGCCCAGGCAGGCCTGCAGCATCATGAAGGCCGAGCCGGCGGCCCAGGCCTGGGGCAGGCAGGCCACCGGATAGGCCACCGGCGGTTCGCCCGGCTGGCGCGGGAAGCCGCAGAACAGCTCGGGCAGGCGCATCTCGTAGTGGGCGGCCGTCTCGAACAGGCCGGAGGTCATCTCGACCACCCCGTCGCGGTGACCGTAACGGGACAGGCCCATGGCGCAGATGGCGGTGTCGTGCGGCCAGACCGAGCCGTTGTGATAGCTCATCGGATTGAAGCGCGGCTCGCCCTGGGCCAGGGTCCGCACGCCGAAGCCGTTGTGGAACGCCGCCGACAGCAGGGCGTCGGCGACCTTCTTGGCGCGGTCCGGCGAGGGCAGGCCGCAGAACAGCAGGTGGCCGGGATTGGAGCCGCGCACGCGGCAGGGCTTGCCGTGGCCGTCGACGGCCATGGCGTAGAAGCCCTTGTCCTCCATCCAGAACCGGGTCTCCACCTCCTGGCGCAGGTGTTCGGCCTTGGCCCGCCAGCGCCTGGCGTTGTMGGGGTCGCCGCGCCGCTCGGCCAGGTCGGCCATGCCCTTGAAGGCGGCGAAGGCGTAGCCCTGGACCTCGACCACGGCGATGGGGCCGTCGGGGAACTTGCCGTCCTCGTGGAAGACGCTGTCCTCGCTGTCCTTCCAGTTCTGGTTCGACAGGCCGGAGTCCAGGCCCCGGGCATAGTCGATCAGGCCGTCGCCGTCGCTGTCGCCGAAATGCTCGATCCAGGCGATGGCCGCCAGCAGCGGCTCCCACAGGCCCTCGATGAAATCCAGATCCCCGGTGCGTTCGGCGTAGGCGCAGGCCAGGGCCACGAACAGCGGCGTGGTGTCGACCCCGCCGTAGTAGCGGCCGAACGGCAGCTCGCCCAGGGCGGTCATCTCGCCCTTGCGGGTCTCGTGCATGATCTTGCCGGGGGCGCTGTCGCGGAAGGCGCTGACCTCCTCGGCCTGGTGCTCGGCCAGATAGCCCAGCACGCCCTTGGCCAGGCCGGGCTCGATCCACAGCACCTGCCAGGCGGTGATGATCGCGTCGCGGCCGAACGGGGTCGAGAACCAGGGGATGCCGGCATAGGGATAGGGGCCGGTGGCGAACTGGGTGGTCAGCAGGGCCAGGTCCGCCCGCGACTTCTCCAGCCAGTCGTTGAAAAGCCGGCCGGAGCTGTGCAGCCGCGCGCCGTGCCGCCGCCGCTTGCGCATGTCGATGCGGGCCCGCGCCGCGGCGGCCCGCCAGCGCTCGCGCGTGGGCGGATGGGCGTTTTCGACTCCGACCTCGATATAGAGGTCGAAATGGGTTTCGGGCGTCAGCATGAACATGAAGTCGGCGCGCTGGGGACCCAGGCGCCCGGGCGGCTCGGAGAACGACACGACGCTGGTGCGCCGCACGCCGTCCAGGCCGTCATAGGCGTAGGAAACGCTGCGGCCGTTCATCTGGGCGGGCAGGACCCGGCCGCGGGCCTGGCGCTTGGAGCCGCGCACCTCGAACATGTCGTGGAAGTCGGCGTCGTATTCCAGGCTGACCGGCAGGATCACCATGTCGCGGCTGTAGTTCACGAAGCGCAGGCGCTCGTACAGCCGCTGGTCCCACAGGAACCGCTTGCGCTCGACGTGGATGGCGCCGTGGGGCGCGGCCGCGCCGCCCAGGGCCGGCAGCGGCTCGTTGGTCGAGTGCGAGGTGAAGAACACGTTGTCCTGCGACACCKCCGCGCTCAGCAAGGCCGGCGAGCGGCCGCCCAGCAACAGGCGCAGGCGCGACAGCAGGCGGGTGTCGTCGTGGAACAGGCCGTCGGCCGCGCCCAACACGTCGCCGAAGGCGTCGGCCACCAGGAAGGTGTCCTTGTCCTTCAGCGCGAACAGCCGGTAGGGGACGCGCGGTTCGCCCGTTTCGCCCTGCTCGACGGCGCCGCCCGGCGTGGGGCCTGGTGTCAGATCGTCCATATCTTTTGGCCTCTTGCGCTGAGGTCCTCGAAAGCCCGCCGCGCCGCGTCTCCGCGGCGGGCGGGTTCCAGATTCCTAAAACCTGATCATGTCTCGGACGGGGCGACCGCGCGGGGCAGGGTCAGGCGCTTTGGGCCAGCGTCAGGCGCGGCGGCGCGGACGCTTCTTCCAGGCGATCATAGAGGTCCAGGTACCGGCGGGCCATGGCCGTGGCCGAGAACCGGGTCTCGAACCGCCGACGGACCTCGAAGCGGTTGATCTCGCCCAGGCGTTGGGCCGCCGCGACGGCGCCGTCCTCGTCGCTGACGATGAAACCGGTCAGGCCGTCCTCGATCACCTCGGGCACCGAACCGCAGTTGTAGGCGATCACCGGCGTGCCGCAGGCCATGGCCTCGATCATCACCAGGCCGAACGGCTCGGGCCAGGCGATGGGGAACACCAGGGCCTCGGCGCCGCCCAGGAAGTCGGACTTCTGATGGTCGCCGATCTCGCCGACGAACTCGATCAGCGGATGGTCCATCAGATGCTCGATCTCGTCGTGGAAATAGGCGCGGTCGGCCGCGTCGATCTTGGCGGCGATCTTCAGCTTCTTGCCCAGGCGCTTGGCGATGGCGATTGCCCGGTCGGGGCCCTTCTCGGGCGAGATGCGACCGAGGAAAGCCAGGTAACCTTCGGATTTCTCGCGGAAATCATAGATCTCTTCGGCCATGCCGTGCAGGACGGTGCCGGCCCAGTTGGCGAAGGGCAGGGGCTGGCGCTGGTCGTCCGAGATCGAGACCAGCGGGAACTGCGGCCAGCGGCGATAGACGCCCGGCAAGTCCTTCAGGTCCAGGCGCCCGTGCAAGGTGGTCAGGGTCTTGCCCGCCATGTCCTCGAACATCGGGAACTGGATCATGTCGGTGTGGAAGTGGATCACGTCGAAGCGGTGGGCCTGGCGTCGGACCTCGGCCAGCATGGCCATGTGGGCGGCCAGGTCCGACTTCAGCGGCGCGGGGTCCAGGCGGATGGCCTGGTCGCGCACGACCACCAGCTCGGCCTTGGTGCGGGCGTCGCCGGAGGCGAACAGAGTCACCTCGTGACCCAGGTCGACGAGGGCGTCGGTGAGGTGGGCCACGACCCTTTCGGTACCTCCATAGAAACGCGGGGGCACAGCTTCGTACAGGGGCGGAACCTGGGCGATTCTCATCGACGAAATCCTGACGCGGGAAGGGCGCTCCGATGCGCCCCGACGTCGGATCAAACCGCTGGTGTGGCGTTAAGGTTCCGCATGGAAAATAAAGAACCATAAGCGGTCTGAACCGTTCGCCTAACACGATACGGGCGTTGACGCGCCGGGGTCGTGACGGCCATCTGAGAGTGCGCGGACTGGCCGCGCACGAGCGTGCGGCGAGACCTTTCGACGGTGATCAAGTCCTGGACCAAACGTGACGCACTGCTTGGCGGCGCGCTTTCCCTTTTCACCCTGTCGTCGGCGGCCGCGCAGATCCAGAACCCGCCCCTGGTGAAGGCCCCGCAGCGGGCCCCGCAGCAGCCGGTCCCCGCGCCGACCCCGCCGACCAGCGTCGCGCTGCGGCCCGACCAGATCGACCTGCTGATCCGCACCCTGGGCCAGGCCCACACCCACGGCTTCGAGCCCAGCGCCTTCGCGCCCGATCCGCTGCTGCCGCTGCTGAGCGCCCGCGACGCCCTGACCCGCCAGGGCGCCCAGGCCCAGCTGATCGACCTGACCCTGCGCTACGCCCGGGCCGTGCGCACCGGCCGCCTGGCGCCGGAGGCCTTCCTCGAGGACTGGGGCCTGCGTCCCATGCCCTACGATCCGGGCCCCGACTTCGTGCTGGCCGTCCAGCAGGACCGCCTGGGCCCGTGGCTGGACAGCCTGCCGCCGCCCTATACCGGCTACCAGACCCTGCGGAAGGGCCTGGCGACCTATCGCGACATCGCCGCCAAGGGCGGCTGGAAGCCGCTGGCGTCGGGCGAGCCGCTGAAGCTGGGCGCCAAGGACGATCCGCGCATCGTCGCCCTGGAGGCCCGGCTGGCGGTCGAGGACGCGACGGTGGCCGTCGACAAGGCCCCGGTGTTCGACGAGGCCCTGCAGCAAGCGCTGATGCGCGCCCAGAAGCGCTTCGGCCTCAATCCCGACGGCGGGCTGGGTCCGGCCACCCTGGCGGCCCTGAACGTCCCCGTCGAGCGCCGGATCGACCAGATCCTGGCCAATATGGAGCGCTGGCGCTGGCTGCCCCAGCAGCTGCCGGCCGACCGCATCCAGGTCAACATCGCCGCCGCGGTGATGAGCGTCTTCCATGACGACGCCCCCAACCTGACCATGCGGGCGGTGACCGGCCGTCCGGGCGACGAGACGCCGATGCTGCAGTCGACGATCCACTCGATCGTGCTCAATCCGCCGTGGAACGTGCCGTCGTCGATCGCCAGCAAGGAGCTGTGGCCCAAGGAGCGGGCCAATCCCGGCTATCTGGCCCGCAACGACTTCATCGTCATCTCGACGGGCGAGGGGACCTCGCGCCTGCAACAGAAGGCCGGCCCCAAGGCCGCCCTGGGCCTGGTGAAGTTCGACTTCGACAACCCCTACGGCGTCTATCTCCACGACACGCCCAGCCGTTCGAAGTTCTCCAGCTTCAGCCGCCTGGCCAGCCACGGCTGCGTGCGCCTGGAAAAGCCGATCCCGCTGGCCAAGCAGCTGCTGGCCACCAATCCCGACTGGCAGCCGGACGTGGTCGACGCCACCATCGCCTCGGGCAAGACGGTGCGCGCCCAGCTGGGTCAACCCATCGCGGTCTTCCTGCTGTACTGGACGGCCTACATGACCCCGGACGGGCAGATGAACTTCCGCGACGACCCGTACGGCTGGGACACCGTGCTGGTGCAGCGTATTGCCGCATCACGCCCCGGCTCAGCTTGACCCCCGGGCTCTCCTGAGGCCTCTTCCCCGGCGTTGGGCTTTTCAATTTGGAAAGACTCAGTCGGCTTTAGTGCTCGCGTGAGGGTCGCCAAGTGCGGCGGCCCGGCCTTCCGGCGCTCGCGAGGTCAGTCCGGGGAAGCGTACCATGATCGAACGACGCAAGCTGTTGGGGCTCGGCCTCGGCGTGCTCGGGGCGAGCGCGGTGGGGCCGATGGCGGCCTTCGCCCAGTCGAAACTGGGGATCTCCGATCCGATCGCCGATCTTCTCCAGCGTCAGCAGGACCTGCCCGAGGGCATGGCCGACGACGCCCTTCCGGCCGCCGCCGCCGCGCCGGTCGCGGCCCCGGCGATCCAGTCCCGCGCCGCCTCGCGCGCGCCCCGCTGGCTGAAGCTGCACAACATCCACACCCAGGAAAAGATCGAGGCGGTCTATTTCGAGAAGGGCGAATACGTGCCCGACGCCGTCCAGGCGCTCGACAAGGTGCTGCGCGACTACCGCACCGGCGACGTCTATTCGATGCATCCGGAGCTGTTCGACACCTTGGCGGACCTGCACCAGAAGACCGGATCTTCGTCGCACTTCCAGGTGATCTCGGGTTACCGCTCGCCCAGGACCAACGCCATGTTGCATGAACGCAGCGGTCAGGTCGCCAAGCGCAGCTTGCACATGGACGGCAAGGCCATGGATGTCTATCTGGAGGACGTCGCTCTGGATCGTCTGCGGGCCGCCGCCTTGGATCTCGGACGCGGTGGAGTGGGTTATTACCCCGTCAGCAATTTCGTCCACGTCGACGTCGGACCCGTCCGGCGTTGGGTCGGCTCCTAAGAGGGCCGCACACCAGAGGAAAGCCCGGATGGCCAAGGCCGAACGTCACAGCAACCCGTTCGGATGGATTCTCCTGGGAGCCCTGGTCGGCGCCATCGCCACCGCCGGCGTGCTGCTGATGGCCTCCACCATGAATCTCAATCGCGGCTACGAAGAGGGCCCGACCGAGATCCGCACCGCCGCCGACGACGCGGCCGCCGCGGCCGCGGCCCGGCCGACCCCGGTGGCCACCGCCCCTAAGCCCGAACAGCCGGCCCCGGTCGCCGTCGCCCCGGCCCCGACCGAACAGCCGTCGGTCGACGCCCAGATGGCCGACGACGCCGCCGCCGCGGGCATGACCTCGCGCGCCGCCCAGCCCACGAACTAGCGGGCGACGAACTAGGCCGCGTCGCTCTCGGGCTTCTTCACGGTCGTCAGGAAATTCCGCGCCGCCGTCCGGTGCATCACCGCCAGGGCGTCCTCCAGCGCATCGATGCGCTCGGCCTGCTTCAGGACCAGCCGCTCCAGGTCCTGCAGGCGCTCCTCGATAGGGTCTCGGATGATCGGCTCTCGCATGATGTCCTCCGCGTTCCGGGGCCATCGAGCGCCCGGCGCGAGGAGAGGTCAAGACCGGTGCGTTTGCACACGAAGAGAAAAGGCCCCGGATCGCTCCGGGGCCTTTCCTTTCGCGCGGGCCGGAAGCCTTACGACTTCGGCGCGACCATCGGCGGCAGCTTGCCGGCGGCGGCCTTCATGGCCTCGTGCTGGGCGGGGGGCAGGGGGATCAGGCCGCGGCCTTGCAGGTAGCCGCCACGACCGGTCGCGGAGTCGGACACGAACTCGGCGATGAATTCCTTCAGGCCCGGGGTCACCCCGACCTGGTCCTTCTTGACGTAGATGTAGAGCGAGCGCGACAGCGGGTACTGGCCGCTGGCGATCGTCTGGGCCGAGGGCTTCACGCCGTTGACGGCCGCGCCCTTGATGCGGTTGGCGTTCTCTTCGAGGAAGCTGTAGCCGAACACGCCCAGGGCGCCCGGGGTCTTCTCGATGGTGCCGACGATGGCGTTGTCGTTCTCGCCGGCGTCGACCCAGGCGCCGTCCGTGCGCAGCGGATCGACCTTGGCCTTGAAGGCCTTCTCGTCGCTTTCGGCCAGCGACTTGGCGGTCGGGAACTTCTTGGCGCCGTTCTCGATGGCCAGCTCGACGAAGGCGTCGCGGGTGCCCGAGGTGGGCGGCGGGCCGTAGACCAGGATGCGGTTGGCCGGCAGCCCGGCGCCGACGTCTTTCCAGCTCTTGTACGGGTTGGCCACGAACTGGCCGCCGCGCAGCACGTTCTGGCCCAGGCCCAGGAACAGGTGCTCGACCTTGAAGCTGTAGTCGGGCGAGGACTTGTCCATGGCCACGACGATGCCGTCGAAGCCGATCTTCAGCTCGACGATGTTGTTGACGCCCTTGGCCTTGCAGGCCTCGAACTCGGACTTCTTCATCGGCCGCGAGGCGTTGGCGATGTCGGGGAACTTCTCGCCCATGCCGCCGCAGAACATCTTGATGCCGCCGCCGGTGCCCAGGCTCTCGACCTTGGGCGACTTCTTGCCGGTCTTCTTGGCGAAGTTCTCGGCGGTGCGGGTGGCGAAGGGGAACACGGTCGACGAACCGGCGGCCCAGACATAGTCGCGGGCGGCGTGGGCGCTGGAGGCGCCGGCCAGCAGGCCGAGCGCGGCGGTGGCTCCGAGCAGGGTCTTCATAGGGGACATTCCTACTTTCGAGGGGGCGAGAAGGAGGGAACGGACAAACTGTACGTCCTGTGCCGCCGTCATTTGTCACAGTTTGGCGACAGATTTGCGACAGCGTCCGTTCACGGACGATCCCTCCCGCCCTACAGCAGGTCCAGCACCCGCTCCTTGGGTCGGCACAGGGCCACGCCCTTGGGGGTGACGACGATCGGACGCTCGACCAGGATCGGCTCGGCGACCATGGCGTCCAGAATCTGGTCGTCGGTGACGCCCGGCGCGGTCAGGCCTAGGGCCTCGGCCGGCGTGCCGCGCACCCGCAGCCACTCATGCGGACGCACGCCCGCCTGGGCCATCAGCTCGGCCAGCTGCTGGCGGGTCCAGGGGCGCTTCAGGTACTCGATGATCGACGGCTCGTGGCCGGCGTCGCGGATCATCTGGAGGACGTTGCGCGAGGTCCCGCAGTTCGGGTTGTGGAAGATGGTGATGGGAAAGTCGCTCATGGCCCCGGTGAACCAGCCGCCGCGAGCCGTGTAAAGGCCGGACGCGTCAGACGGTCGCGGCGGTCCGTGCGGTCAAGTCAACCAAGCGGCAACCCCGCCGGGCGATCCTTCGCGCCAGTAAGCGTAGAGGACTTTCCCCATGACCGCCTTCGCCGCCCTGCGCAGCATGGCCTTCGCCTGCCTGATCGCCTGCGCCGCCATGACCGCCGCCTGGAGCAGCCTGCGCCACGCGGCCTGGCCGCATGACGAGGATCGCGGCGACGTGGTGTGGATCAGGACGGCGAGCCGCTAGGACTCCACGACCTCGATCGTCGGCGTTCCCGCCACCTCCAGCCGGATCAGGCCGCGGCCCGGCCGGGACAGGCGGATCGGCGCGGCCTTCTCGTCCAGCCGGCGCTTGAGAAGGATCAGCCGGGTTTCCAGATTGTCCTTCAGGTCGGGCAGGCGCAGGCGCGCGTCCAGCCGCAGCTCGCGATTGCTGAAGTCGCCGCGCCCTTCGTCCAGCCAGAGGCGCAGGAAGTGGTGCAGCAGCCGCCCCGGCACGCCCTTGATCAGATAGGCGTCGTCGACGAACACGCTGTCGTCGAACGGGTAGTAGCGCACCCTGAAGGGGCGGTCCCCGCGCGCCGCGATGACCTGGGGCGGCTCCGGCTGGCGGTCCGCGCCGGCGGCCAATTGCGCGGCGAGTAAGGCGGCGACCAGGGCCAGGGCCTGTTCGTCCTCCGGCGCGAAGGCGAAACGGGTCGCGGCCTCGACGAAGATCACGCCCCGGACCTTGCCGCCGGCGATCATCGGCGCGGCCAGCTGGCTGAGCGGGTCGGGCAGGCCGGGCAGGGGGATCACCCGCAGGACGTCCAGCTCGGCCTGCGACAGGGCCGCGCCGGCCAGGCGCTGGCCTCGGCTGAGGTCGGCGATGCGGACGGGCCGGCCGGTCTGGGCGGCGATGCCGATCGCCCCGGCCCCCATMGGGACCTCGGACCCGACGCMGCCGGCGGGATAGCCCCGGCTGGCCAGCAGCGCCAGGCTGGCCTCGGCCTCATCCAGGGCCAGGATCATGGCGTGGGGGAAGCCGAGCTCGGCGTCCAGCCGCTCCAGCGCCACGTCCAGGGCGGCGTCGGGATCGGACTGGGCCGCCAGGGCGTCGGCCACCCGGCCGACGGCGGCCAGGCGCCGGTCGGGCGGCGCGACGGCGGCGGCGGGCGTCTCCGCGAAGCTCGGCGTCGGCCGCAGGCCCTCCACGCGATAGACGTCCGCGCCGCGCAGCCGCATCACCTCGGCCATGGCGCCGTGGCGCATGGACAGGGCCTTGAGATGGGCGTCCATCCGCTCGAACAGTTCGCCCGCCTCGACCGAGCGGTCGAAGGCCAGGTCCGCGACGTATTGCCGGCCACTGCGGCCGTCGACCATCAGCAAGGCCGCCCGCCCGGTCTGGCGGACATTGGCCGCCGTCTTGGAGAAGAACTGGTTCGACACGGCCAGGCGCGCGTCGTCGACCAGGAACACTTGCGACAGGTACGAGGCGTTCGGCAGGCCGTCGGCGTCCAGCGTGGCGATCACCGACGGGATCACGCCTTCGAAACAGTCGCTCAGGTCGGACAGCCGCATGGTCAGGCGTCCTGCAGGGCCCGGCCCGCCTGGGGGCCGGGGGTCTGGTCGTAGACCGACAGGGGGCTCATGCCCACGCGGACCAGCTCGCGGTCGACCAGCCAGTGGTCGATCAGGCCGTCGGCGACGCCCAGGCCGTTCAGGACGGCCCGCGTGTCCGCCACGTACCGCCGCGCCAGGGCCAGGTCGGCGGCGTCGAGAGGGCCGGCGTCCAGCACGCATCCCTTGACCTGGTAGGTCCGGTAGGTGGCCGGCCGGCAGAAGGTGACGGCCAGGCCGGCGCCGCTCGTGCAGCCGCCCGCGACCTCCGGCCACTGGGCGCGCGAGAAGAAGACGTCCAGGCGCGTCCCGTCGTCCGAGGCCCGGGCGCCCAGGCCGCGCGCGATCGCCGGGCGGCCCTCCAGGTCCCGCACCGCCAGGATCATCATCACCGGCTCGTGGACGAACCCGATCAGCTCGCGATTCAGCACGCCTCGCCCCTGCAGAAGTCCGGGAAGTCTAGGCGGATAGGACGATCTTAGGAAAGGGCGGCGGCGCTTAGGAACCATTTAGGATGAGTGGGAGAACGACGATCGCTAGAGGTCCCGGCCTTCGCCCACGGCCCCCGCCGGCGGGCGCCTCCATTCCGGGAACGATCGACATGCAAACCGCACCGGCGCCCACGCCGCGTCACGACATCTATGGGCCGATCCACAAGGGCCTGCGCCGGGCCCACGCCGAGCTGATGGGCCGGCTGGGCTGGGCCGACTGGCGCGCGGACCAGGCGCCGCTGCTGGCCGACCTGCGCGAGCACCTGCGCCTGGGCGCCAAGCACCTGGCGCACGAGGAGGCCCACATCCATCCGGCGCTGGACGCCCGCGCGCCCCAGGCCGCCGCGCGGCTGGATCACCAGCACGGCCACCATCGCGCGCGCTTCGCCGAGGTCGAGCACCGCCTCCGCGCCGTCGAGGCCGGCGGCGGTCCCGAGGCCGGCCGCGCCCTCTATCTGGAGTTCGCCCAGCTGGTGTCGGAGGACCTGGCCCACATGCACGAGGAGGAGACCACGACCTGGCCGCGCCTGTGCGCCCTGTTCACCGATGAGGAGCTGATCGGGATGGAGATGGCCATCATCTCCAGCCTGACGCCCGAGGACACGATCGCCTTCATGCGCATCATGATCCCGGCGATGAACCGCGACGAGCGGGCAGGCATGCTGGGCGGCATGAAGGCCGGCGCGCCGCCGGAGGCCTTCGCGGCGGTGTTCGAGCACGCGGTGCGGGCGACCCTGGGCGCCAACGACCTGGAGGACCTGGCCCGCCTGGGCGTGGCGGCCTAGTCCTCGGGCTCGCCCTGGACCCCAGCGGCCTTGCTGACCCGTTCGGCCAGGGCCGTCGCGCCGGCGTCGTCGGCGGCGATGTCGCCCTGGTCCTCGAGGTCGGGCCGAGGCTGCTTTTTCAGCGCGTCTTCCAGGTCTTCTTCGCTCTTTCGGTCGGTCATGGCGATCTCCTGTCGAGCAGGAGTCAGCGTCCGACCCGGCGATGGGTTGCCGCTACTTCGCGATCCCGAAGCGGAACTCGGTCGTCTGCTTGAACACCTGGCCCGGCCGCAGGATGGTGGACGGGAAGTTCGGGTGGTTGGGGCTGTCGGCGAAGTGCTGGGTCTCGATCGCCAGGCCCGCGCCCTTCTCGAGGCCGGTCCCGTCGGGTCGCTTCAGCGTTCCATTGAAGCTGTTGGCGGTGAACAGCTGGACGCCCGGCTGGGTGGTGGCCGCCTCCAGGGTGCGGCCGCTGGCGGCGTCGACCACCCGCACGGCCGGGACCAGCCGGCCGCGCCCGCCGCCGTCGACGACGAAGTTGTGGTCGAAGCCGTTGGCGAACTTGATCTGCGGATCGTCGGCCGTGACCCGGTCGCCCAGCCGCGTGGGCTTGCGCAGGTCCAGGGCCGTGCCGGCCACCGGGGCGATCTCGCCGGTCGGCAGCTTGCGGGCGTTGATCGGGGTGAAGGTCTGGGCCAGCACCTGGGCGGTCTGGTCGTAGACGGTCCCGCCGCCCGCCAGGTTGAAATAGACGTGGTGGCTGAGGTTGATCACCGTCGGCTTGTCGGTGACGGCCTGGTAGTCGATGCGCAGGGCGTTCTTGCGGGTGACCGTATAGGTCACGGTCGCCTTCAGGGTCCCGGGATAGCCGCCTTCGCCGTCGACGGCGGTGTAGGCCAGGGTCACGCCCGCCGCGCCGTGGCGCTGGAAGGTCGTCCCCGTCCACAGCCGCGTGGCGAAGCCGGTGGGACCGCCGTGCGAGGAGACGCCCTCGGCGCCGCTGGGCAGGTCGTATCGGGTCCCGTCGATCGTGAAGCCGCCGTTCGAGATGCGGTTGGCGTAGCGGCCCAGCAGCGAGCTGAAATTGGCCCGGGCCTCGTAGGCCTTCAGGTCGGCCAGCTCCAGGACCACGTTCTGGACCCGGCCCTGGCGGTCGGGGACGTTCACCTGGGTGATGACGCCGCCGTACGACAGCACCTTCACGCTCATGCCGTGGTCGTTCTTCAGCGTGAAGACCTCGACCGGCGCGCCGGCGGCGGTGACGCCGTAGGGCGCGCGCGTGGCTTCGGCGGCCAGGGCCGGGCCGGCGGCCAGCAGCAGGGCGGCGGTGGCGAGGGTCAGGGTCCTGTACGCGGCGACAGCCATGGTTTCCTTCCCGGATCGCTCGTGTGGAGCTGTTCTGGAAACCGGTGTCAGCCAAACGATGGGCGAGATCAAGAGGCCGCTTCCKACGGATCGGAAACGGCCTCCCGATTTCGGGTCAAGTCTTCGCCGGGCTAGAACTGCCAGTCGAAGCCCAGGCGCACCGAGCGGGGCGTCTGGTAGGCGCGGACCTGGCCGTAGGTCAGGCTGGCCAGACCCCCGGCGGTCTCGCCGAACTCGTCGTAGTCGGTGCCGCCCTGCAGGTTGAACAGGTTGAAGATGTCGGCCCGCAGCACGAGGTTGCTGTCGGTCTTGCTGCCCACCACCGGCACGACCGGCACGAACCGGGCGGGCACCGTGTAGCGCAGCGAGACGTCGAACCGGGTGATCCAGTCGCTCTCGAACGAGGTCCCGCGGTTGACGATCTTGCCGCCGCAGAAGCGGGCGTTGGCCCCGTCGCCGTTGGCCTCCTGCCAGTCCGGCGCCGAGTTGGGCGGGGCCAGGCCGATGCAGCCGTACTTGCGCGGCGACAGCACCKACAGGTTGCCGCCCAGCAGCAGGTCGTCGAGCACGGCGTACGAGCCGAACAGCTTGATCTGGTGCCCGCGGTGGTTGGGCAGCAGGCCGTAGGTGCCGGGGACATAGGCCAGGCGGTCGAAGTCGACGGTGATGCCGGCGTCGGTCTGGCCGTTGTCGGAGCGGGCCGCCCCTTCGAAGTTGCCCTTCGACTCCGACAGCACGTAAGAGCCGCGCAGGCCCCACTTGCCGTCGAACTCGCGGTCGAAGTTCAGCTCCAGCCCCAGATATTCACGCTTGGCCTTGGGGAAGGCCATCTGCTGGGCGCTGATGGTGATCGTCTTGGCGGTGGTCTCGCCGGGCAGGGGATTGGACAGCTTGACCACCACGTCGCTGCCCGGATTGATGATCAGGAACTGGTGCGAGCCGTTCCAGACGTCGGTGCAGCCGGTCTTGGCGGCGTTGGTCTGGGCGTAGCCGTTGGCCGAGCACCAGACCCGGATCGCCTGGTCCATCACCGTGTCCTCGCTGACCCGGCCCAGGTTGCGGTAGGTCAGGTTCACGCCGACCTTCCACAGGGCGTCGATCCGGTGCTCGTAGCCGATGATGTACTCGTCCTGGTAGGTCGACTTCAGGTTCAGGGCCGAGACGGTGTCGGGCGCCGGCGCCAGGCCGTTGTTGCGGATCACGCAGGCCTGGGTGTTGACCGGCGCGATGCTCTTCACCGTGGCCACGCAGGGCACCAGGCTGCCGCCCGTGGCCTGGACGCCCACCCCGCCGATCGGCTTGCCGGTCGCGGGGTCGAGGGTGAAGGTCGAGCCCGGCCCGCCGATCGGGAAGAAGAACTCCGAGGCGTCGATGGCCGGCGAGGCGGCGCGGAACGCCGTGTTCGAGGCCACCGGCAGGTAGGTGCGTCCGTACGAGCCGTACAGCTTGTCGGTGCGGTTCCCGAACAGGTCGTAGGCGAAGCCCAGGCGCAGGGCGATCTCGTCGTCGAACTGCGAGAAGGCCTGGCCCAGCGGGTTCATCACCTTGAACTGGTCCTTGCGGACGCCGAGGTTCAGGGTCAGGTCGCCGGTCACGTCCCAGGCGTCCTGGATGTAGTAGGCCTTGTTCTTGCCGGTGTAGCCGCCACCGGACTCGAAGCGGCGCATCTCGACATATTCCTGGTTCGGCCCGATCGCGCCGCCCTGGGCCCCGCTGGCCCCGGCCTTGCGGTAGATCCAGTTGCGCGTGCCGTTGCGGACGGTGAACTGGGTCAGCAGTGTCTTCTCCTCGTCGAAGCCGCCGCGGATGTGGTGGTCGCCGAAGAACTTGAAATAGAGGTCGGCGTCGGCCCGGTAGAATTCGCGGTTGGCCAGGGACGGCACGGTCGACGAGCTGGCGGTCTGGCGGCTGACGGTGGTGGCCGTGCCCGAGCGGTTGTCCTGGATCAGCGGCTCGGTCAGCAGGTTGCTGATCGACTTGTTGTCGACCTCGCTGCGGCCGTAGGCGGCCGACAGGGTCAGCCAGTCGGTGAAGGTCCCGGTGTAGCGCGCCACGTAGTTCTCGCCGCCTTGGTACAGGCTGTCGGCGCTGGAGCGGTCGGGCAGGATCTGATCATTGGCCAGCAGGTACTGGTAGGTGTCGCGCTTGCGCTTCCGGCTGGTGTCGAAATAGGTCAGCTCCAGGTGCTGGCGGTCGGTGACGTAGGCGTCCAGCTTGAAGGCGTAGAACGGATCGGCGGTGCGATCCTTGGTGACGCTGGCGCGCGTGACGCCGGGCGCGGGGTTGGGGTTGTTGGTCCCGTTCTCCACCCTCAGGTCCTGGAACGTGGCCAGGCCGTAGAAGAACAGCCGGTCACGGATGATCGGGCCGCCGGCCTCGACCGTCAGGCTGTTGTCGGTGCGGCGGGCCAGCGAGTTCCGCGAGATGGTGGTGTTGGGCATCTGCTCGCGCCACTTGTCGGGCTCGTAGCTGCCGTGCAGGGCGAAGGTGAAGTCGTTGGAGCCCGACTTGGTCACGGCGTTGACCATCGCGCCGGTGCCGCGGCCGAACTCGGCGGGATAGCCGCCGGTCTTGACCTCGACCGACTTGTAGAACTCGAACGGCACCACGGCCGCGCCGATGCCGTTGACGAAGTTGGTGATGTTCAGGCCGTTGATGTAGAAGACGTTTTCACCGACCGAGGCGCCGCCCACCGCCGGCTGGGACTGGCCCTGGACGACGAAGTTGGTGGCGGAGTCGGCGGGCACGGCCGACGGGGCCAGCAACACCAGCGCGGTGACGTTGCGGGCGATGGGCACCTGCTTGCTCAGGGTCTCGACGTCGACCACGAGGCCGGTCGTGGTGCCCGCGAAGTCCAGCTGCGGATTGGCCGTGCCCGTGACCACCACCTCGGAGACGCTCGCGCCTTCCTCGTTGATCGTGAAGCCGAAATTGGCCGTCGAGCCGACGGTGACGCGGACGTTGGAGTTGTCGACCGGCTGGTACCCGGCCTTGCTGATCGACACCGCATAGCCGCCCGACGGGATCAGGGCGATGCGGAACCGGCCGTCGGCGTCGGTGACCAGGTCGCGTTCGAAGCCCTGGGCCAGAGACTTGACCTTGACCGCGGCGCCGGCCACCGGCGTCCCGGAAGCGTCGGTCACCGTGCCGGCCAGAGCGCCGGAGCTGTAGTCCTGGGCCTGGGCCTGGTGCGGCGCCAGGCCGGCCAGGAGCGCCAGCCCCAGGAGGGAGGCGGGCGGCGCGGCCGAGGCCAGGCCGGCCGCCATGGTCGTGGCCAGCAGCCGTCCGCGGCGCGAGGCGGATCGTCGATGTTGCGAACTCGAATGGGTGGACATGTAACCCCCTGTGTGTGAGCGCGAAGAGATTTCGCGTTGTCTCAGACAGCGAATTACGGTCGTCGTGGTCAATAGATCGCGGGTTGATTATTAAAATACTGAAATGTTGTCGCGATACTGACACGGTTAAATTTGTGTACAGGGTCGTAAGTGTATTTATCGTGTTCTGTATTTTGTAAAATCTATTACTCACGTGCGAAAGCCCGCGCCGATATCGTCGACGCGGGTGTGGTCCGGGAAGCCGTCGTCGCTCAGCCGGCGGAGGCTTGGGCGGGGGTCGAGATCGAGGGGCCGCGCCAGGCCGCGCGGGCCGCGAACAGGGCGATGGGCAGGCCCACGCCGAACATGTGGATGGCCAGTCCGCCGATCAGGACGTCCAGGTGCGGCGGGGGGCGGGGACCGAACCGCAGCAGCAGGACCACGTAGTTCATCACGACGTAGCAGCCGATCCCGTACAGCGGTCCCCACAGCCAGGGGCGGCGGTTAAGGGCGGGCAGGGCGCGGCTGGCGGTGACGTAGACCAGGGCCATGACCAGGGCGATGCCGACGTGCAGGGCGCCGCCCAGGGCCGCGGCGGCCGCGCCGCCCKCATAGGCGGCCTTGCCCAGCACGCCGCTGGCGATCGAGTGCAGGATCTTTTCKGGGCTGGTCCCGCGCGTCAGGCCGAAGAAGCTGAAGGCGTAGGTGATGTCCAGCAGCGCGGCTGTCACGCCACCGGCCACGACGGCCAGGGCGGGGCTGATCTCGCGCGCGGAACGGGACGGGGAAAAGGGCAGGGCCATGGTCGATCTCAGTTGGGGCGCGTGGCGCGATGAAGGGCGGTGTCGGGCGTCGCGCGGGCGTCGACCGGAGCGGGGTCCGGCGCGGCGGCGATCGGGGTCTGGATCGGGGTTTGGGCGGCGATCAGCTGTTCGATGCGGGCGGCCAGGGCCTGGCCGCGCGGCGACAGCCACAGCCGGCGCTCGCGCGGGTCCTCGACGCCGACCACGCAGTCCAGCAGGTCCAGGGACGGCGGCAGGGGCCGGTCGATCCCGGGCCCCGCCAGGGCGCGCGCCACGCGCGAGGCTCCGGCGTCGGTCAGGCCGCAGGCCAGGCCCAGCTCGGTGACGTTGATGCCGGGGTTCTCGGCGACATAGAGGAAGGCCCGTACGCTGGTCAGGCTGATGGCGGGATGGATCCGCCGGAAGGTCTCCAGCGCCGCCAGCACGGCGTCGCGGCGGCGGATGCGGACGACCTCAGCCGTCATGATAGACCGCCAGCAGGCTGGGACGGGTCTTGTAGCGGCGCGGGGCGGCTTCGCCCGCCTTCGCCTCGCCGTTCAGCCGGGGCCGCAGGTGGTGGAAGGTGAAGGCGGCGGTGGCGTATTCGGCGCGGACGACCTCGAGCAGGGCCTGCGCCCGCCTCTGGTGCTCGGCCGCCTCGACATAGTCCAGGGCGGAGACCTCGATGGTGATCTGCGCCCGCAGGGTCAGCATCGGGATGTCCTTGGCGCGCGCGGTCATCTGGGCCCTCTCCGTGAGCATCGACTCTTGCCCGTCGATCTTGCCAGCCGAGGGCGCGGTGTCAGGCGTCGGGAGACCAACGGTCGGCGTCCTGCTGCGAGCGGCGGGATCGTCTGCCAACGGCGCCGCTCCGTCTGCGAACGGCGCTTTGCGCGCGGGCCGCCAGCGGCGACAATGGCCCATGACGTCGACGCCGGCCGCGCAGCAGCAGTCCCGGACCATCCTGATCGCCACGGCGGGGGTCTGGCTGCTGGCCTACGCCGCCCTGACCCTCAGCTGGGTCACCGCCAAGGCCCCGCATTTCTGGGACGGCTCGGTGCGCCGGGCCATCATCTGCGTGTTCGGCGCCCTGCTGTGCCTGGCCATGCGGCCGCTGCTTCTGCGCTCGACGCCCTGGCCGTTCAGCCTGCGCCTGGCGCTGATCGCGGGGCTGTCGCTGATCGGCGCGCTGGTGTTCGGCGTGGTCGACTACGTGATCTATTGCGAGATCCTGCCGCGCTGGCCGGAGTCGACCTTCTGGGGCGTGATGCTGATCGGCCGGACGGTGTTCTGGTTCTTCGCGGCCTGGGCGGCGATCTTCACGGCCGTCCACGCCGACCTGGCGGCGCGCGAGGCGCGGTTCAAGCTGGAGGCGGCGCGGGTGCTGGCCACCGAGACCCAGAACCGCATGCTGCGCTACCAGATCAGCCCGCACTTCCTGTTCAACACCCTCAATGCCCTGGCGACCTTGGTGATGGAGCGCCAGAACGACCGGGCCGAGCAGATGATCCTGGGCCTGTCGGGCTTCCTGCGCCGCTCGCTGGAGCGCGACGTGCGCGAGATGGTCACCCTGGCCGAGGAACTGGACGGCGAGCGGCAGTACGTGGCCATCGAGCAGATCCGCTTCGGCGACCGGCTGCGCTATGTCGAACGCGCGCCCAAGGCCCTGACCGACGCCCTGGTCCCCAACCTGATCCTGCAGCCGATCATCGAGAACGCGGTCAAGCACGGCCTGGCGCGCAGCAGCGAACCGCTGGTCATCGAGGTGGTCGCGGCCCATCAGGACGGCCGGATGTCGATCACCGTCACCGACGACGGGGTCGGGGCGGTCGGCGGGCCCCCGGGCCTGGGCGTGGGCCTGGAGAACGTCCGCCGCCGCCTGGAGACCCGCTATGGCGACGAGGCCACGCTGACCTGCGGCTCGCGCGAGCCCAGGGGCTTCCAGGTGCGCCTGGACCTGCCTCTGGAACGGGCGTGAGGGGGCMGCGGGCATGAGCGACGAGGCCCTGACCGTCCTGTTGGCCGACGACGAGCCGCTGGCGCTGCGCCGCCTGCGCCGCCTGACGGGCGAGGTCGAGGGCGTGCGGATCGTGGCGACCGCCAGCGACGGCGACCAGGCCCTGGCCCTGGCGCGCGAGACCGCCGCCCAGGTGGTGATCATCGACATCAAGATGCCCGGCCGCGACGGCGTCAGCGTGGCCCGCGCCCTGGCGGGTCCGGAAGGCCCCGTGGTGATCTTCGCCACCGCCTTCGACCGCTACGCCATCCAGGCCTTCGACCTGGCGGCGGTGGACTATCTGCTCAAGCCTTTCGACGGGGCGCGGGTGGCCGAGGCCCTGGGCCGAGCCCGGGCCCAGATCCGGGCGCGCGAGGCCGAGCAGCGGATCGGCGAGCTGCGGGCCATCGTCCAGGACCTCCGGGAAGGCGGGCGCGCCGCCGACAGCCGCTTCGAGACCGAGCTGTGGATCGACGGCCGGGGCGGGGCCCAGCGGGTGCTGGTGCGCGACCTCGACTGGATCGAGGCCGAGCGCGACTATGTCCGCCTGCACGTGGGGACGCGCAGCTATCTGGTCCGGGACTCGATCCGCAACCTGGTCGAACGGCTGGACCCCGAGGCCTTCGTGCGCATCCACCGCTCGGCGGTGGTCCAGCGCGACCGGGTGGCCCAGCTGGCGCCGCGCCCCGGAGGCGGGCTGACGGCGGTGCTGTCGACCGGCGCCCGGCCGGCGGTGGGCCGCAGCCACGCGGCGGCGGTGCGGCGGCTGTTCCGGCGTTCGTCGGGCCGGACGCGGATGTCCGAGCCGTCCTAGGTTCGATGTCTTGGAGAGAGTGCGTGTGCGGGGCGGAGCCGCCGCGTCGGACGCCAGGGGCTGTCCGGAAGAGCCGCGTCGTTCGACCAGGTGGGGCGAACCGGCGGGGGGGCGCTTCAGCTCAATCGCTTGAAGGCCGGGATGAGCGGCCGGCGGTGAGGCCGGCCGCTCGCCGAGGGATTAGCCGTTGACGGCGTCCTTCAGTTGCTTGGCCGGCGTGAAGGCGACCTTCTTGCTGGCGGCGATTTCGATCGCGGCGCCCGTCGACGGGTTGCGGCCGGTGCGGGCCGGCTTGGCCTGGACCTTGAACTTGCCGAAGCCCGGGATCGAGACTTCTTCGCCCTTCACGGCGGCGGTCGTCAGCGACTTGAAGACGCCGTCGATGATGGCCTTGGCTTGAGCCTTGGTCAGCTTGTCGTCGGCGGCCACGGCGGCGTCGACCAGATCCGAAACGTTCATAAATCAGCTCATCTGCTGGGAATCAAAAGAGACCCAACCCTGCCGGGCCAAACGCGCTTTGTCACCTCATGTTGAGAACAAGGGTTAACGCGCCGATCCGACGGAGGCGGGCGGCCGTCAGCTTGCGGAAAATCCTCGCCCTATCAACCCCTTAAAGGCGCTCGGCGACGCTGATCGCTGTGGAAATCTGTGGGTCGGCGAGAGGATCAGCCGATTGTGCGGTTGCGAAGGCGACGGGCGAATCCGCGAGAATCGCCCGTTGGATCGGTCGGCTAGGGTTCGGCGGTGCGGATCGCGGCGGGGCCGGCGGGCAGGGCCAGGGTCGCTTCGTGACGCAGTTTCCGGCCGTCGAAGGCGAAGGATTCGACCGTCTGGCCGACCATGCACTGGACCAGCAGCCGCCGGGAATCGCGCGACCAGGCGATGCCCTGGCCCCAGGCGCCGACCGGGGCCTCGGTCACCTTGACCAGCCGTCGGCCGTCGATCCGCCAGACCTGGACCAGGCCCTGGGCGTGATAGCCCGGCGCCTTGGTCGACAGGTTCGAGCCCTCGTTGACGTTGACGGCCACGTAACGGCCGTCGGGCGACATCTTCAGCCCTTCGGGGGTGAGGCCGACGGCGACGGTGTCGACGACGACGGGGACGGGCGGGGCCAGGTCGATCAGGCTGACGGTGTCGACGTCGCGACCGCCGCCGCCGATGTTGCCCGACACGGCGAAGCGGCGCGGCCCGTCGGTGTCGATCTGGTAGGGGCGCAGACCCGCCGCCAGGCTCACGGGCGTCAGGGTGACGGTCGCGCCGTCGACGGTCAGCTGGACGATCCTGTGGTCGTGGTCGCGCGAGACCAGCGCCCGGCGGTCGCCGTCGAAGAAGATGACCATGGCCGGCGAGGAGTCCGGGTCGCCTACCTTGATCTTGCCGGCCGGCGTGGCGACGCCGCCCGCCAGGGTGAAGACGCTGACCGTGCCCTCGGCCCGGTTGGCGACCAGGGCCAGGGTCGCGGCGCGGTTGATCGACACCCCCGAGGCCCCGGCCCCGGCGTGCAGGGTGGCGGTGACCTTGCGGGTCTTCAGGTCGATCACGCTGACCACGTCGTCGGGGACGATCCGGGTCGGGTCGGCCGGGTCGACCCTGCGGGCCGAGGTGACCAGGGCGAACGACCCGTCCGGGGCCACCGCGACGCTGGACGGCGGGCCGATGACGCTGGTGGGGGCGGCGACCTCGCCGACGATCCGGGGCGGCGAAGCCGACAGGTCGATCAGCGACACCGAGTCCGGGCGCGGATGGGCCGGAACCACCTGTGCGCCGTCGTCCAGCACCTGCTTGCCGTCATTGGCCGAGACCGCGATCTGGGCGTGGCCGACGCCCGCCAGACCCAGGGCGAAGGCGGCGGCGAGGAGGGGGCGGGTGAGCATGCGGCGATCCTGACCGTGCGGCGCGCGACGCGCCAGGGGGTGTCGTGAAACGCAAAGCGCGCGGACGCCGGGAGGGACGTCCGCGCACCTCTGCTGTCGGCGGCGCGGCGGGGACAAATCCGCCGCGCGACCGCTTCATCCGGAGCTAGTACGTGTAGCGGACGCCCAGAATGAACTCGCGACCCGTGTGGTGGTAGAACGAGGACCGGTCGGCGACGGAGTCGTTGAACTGGTCCTGGTACTCGTCGGTCAGGTTCACCCCCTCGAAGGTGAGCTTGAAGTGGTCGTTGATCGTGTACTGCAGCGAGGCGTCGACGTTCAGCGTCTCGTTGGTGCCGTCGGCGTTGGTGCCGGCTTCCGAACCCGGGACGCGGGTCAGGTAGCTGTCACGATAGGCGACCGAGGCCCGGGCGCTCCACTTGCTGTCCTCGTAGTAGATCGTGGCGTTGTACGAGCTGGGCGACAGGCCCGTCAGGTTGGCCGTGGCCACCACCGCGCCGGCGCCGTTCAGGTAGTTGATCGACGATTTGACGTGCGTGTAGTTCAGCAGCACGCCGGTGTGGCTGAGGAAGCCCGGCAGGAAGGTCAGCGGCTGCTGGTAGTTGATCTCGTAGCCGGTCAGGTCGCCGCCGGGCGTGTTGCTGGGGGCGGTGAACTGCCACTGGGCGTCCACGCTGCAGCCGTTGGTGGTGCCGCAGGCGGCGATGGCCACGCTGTCGGGCAGACCGAACGGGTTGCCGGTGAAGGTCGAGTTGGTCTGCAGCGTCTGGACGAAGCTGCCGATCTCCTTCTTGAACAGCGCCAGCGACAGCAGGCCCGACTGCTGGAAGTACCACTCGAACGACAGGTCGTAGGCCTTGGCCCGGAACGGGTCGAGGTTGGGGTTGCCGGCGCTGACGCTGCGGCCCGCGCCCGAGACGCTGATCGTCGCGCCCGGCGTCAGGCTGCCCAGGTCCGGCCGCGACATCACCTTGGCCGCGCCGAAGCGGATCAGGAAGTTGTCCATCGGCTCGTAGACCACGTTCATCGACGGCAGGGTGTCGCTGTATTCGCGCGACGCCTCGATCGCCACCGGCGCGCCGCTGACATAGGTGTAGCCGTTCGAGTTCTGTTTGGTCTTGACGTAGCGGACGCCGAAATTGCCGCGCAGGGGATGGCCGGCGACCTCGGTGTTGAAGTCGGCCTGGACGTAGCCGCCCAGGTCCTTCTCCTCGACGCCGCGGTTGTTGCCCAGCGCCGGCTCCTTGCCCAGCTTGAACGTGCCGCCATAGGCGGTCTGGTCGTAGAGGCTGAGCACCGAGGCGGCCGTCTGGACGTCGGGGATCAGCACGTCGACGCCGGCGAAGTTGGCGATCTTGCCGTACGTCGCGCGGTCGATGGCGGCTAGGGCGGCCGGCACGGTGGGCTCGATATTGGTGCTGGTGCCGTTCGAGCGGCGCACCTCGGTGGTGTTGAACTTGTATTCCTTGTACGCGCCGCCGGCGCTCAGCTTGAAGATGCCGAGATTGGCCCATTCGCCGTCCAGCTGGGCGACGTCATAGGTGTTGACCGCCGACTGCGGGCGCTCGCGGATCTGGGTCAGCACCCACTTGCTGGGGTCGGTCAGGGCCGCGCTGCCGTAGTCGATCTTGGGCAGGTTGCCGTCGCGATAGTCGTAGGAATAGCCCTGGACGTTGAACTGGTCGAACTGGACCGTGGTCTGGATCGGGTTCTGGTGGTCGGACTTCGAATGGCCGAGCAGGCCGGTGATCTTGATGTCGTCGGTGAGGTTCTGTTCGAGGTTCACGCCGAACTGGGTGAACTTGGTGTCCAGCTCGTCGAAGCGGTTCTCGACCCGCAGGTCGACGTTGTCGAACTTGCCGGCGATCATGGTGTTGCTGCTGTCGATCGTCGACGAGACGACGTGGGTCTGGGCGATGCCGCACGAGGTGGCGACGTTGGCGGCCGTGCAGGCCCCGCCGACGCTGAACGACGGCGCCTCCAGGTACTGCTCCTCGCGCGTGCCCTTGAAGTCGGCGTAGAGGGCGTCGAAGCTCAGCAGGGTCTTGTCGCTGGGCCGCCACTGCAGCGACAGGGTGCCGCCCAGGCGCTTCTGGTCGTCGGTGTAGTTGTCGTAGCGCGGGAAGCGCGGGTGGAAGGCGGCGTTGTTGGTGGCGGCCGCCGGGTTGACCGTGGTTGGCAGGCCCGTGCCGTTGGGCAGGGCGTCGAAGCCGGGCCCGAAGGCGTTGCCGGTAGCCCAGCGGACGGTCGAGGAGCCCTGATCGTCCAGCTGGCGCTTGGTGTAGGCCACCGACAGCAACGCGCCGAAGGTGTCGTCCTTCCACGTGTTGGAGATCATGAAGGCGCCGCGCGGATTGGTCGACTTGGCCAGGTCGTTGTAGCTGCCCTGCACCGAGCCGGCCATCTTGAAGCCGTGGTAGTCGAAGGGGCGGGCGGTGCGCAGGTCGACCGTGGCCCCMAGCGAGCCTTCCTCGATGGCCGCTTCGGCGGTCTTGCGCACGGTGATGGCGCTGAAGAGGTCCGAGGCGAAGACGTTGAAGTCGAACGAGCGGCCGCGGTTGGTGCCGCCGCCGGCGTCCGAACCCCCGGCGGTGGTCAGGGCTTCCATGCCGTTGATGCGCACGCGGGTGAACTGGGGACCCAGGCCCCGCACCGAGATCTGGCGGCCCTCGCCGCCGTCGCGCGCCAGGGCGACGCCGGGGATGCGCTGGATGGATTCAGAGAGGTTCAGGTCGGGGAACTTGCCGATGTCCTCGGCCAGGATGGAGTCGACGGCGGCCGACTCCTCGCGCTTGACGTTCAGCGCCTTGGCCAGGCTGGAGCGGAAGCCGGTGACGACCACTTCTTCCACCGACGTCTGCTCGTCGGCGGCTGCCGGCGCGGTCTGCCGCGCGGCGGCGGGGGTTGCGGCGAGGCCGAAGCAGACGGCGGCCATGGACGCGCTCGCCAACCACACGCGGCGTTGAACTGTAGACATGTATTTTCCCTCCCGACGGGACTTGTCCGGACCGTGTTCGGTCCTGTTTTCGGGAAGGGGCGGCGGCGCGGTCCGGTCATTCGGAGCGGCGGCGGAACCTCATCCCGCCAGGAGACTAGGAGCCCCCGGCGGCGCGCCGCCAATGCCGTTCCGGAACGTCGTGATGCCGGTCCGGCATCACGCCGCCAGCGACATCAACCGTTCGTAGCGCTGGAGGATACGCTCTAGCGTCGAGCGCTTGATCGGCTTGCCGTCGCGCAGCTTGGTCCAGGTGGTTTCGCTGATCGCATAGCAGTCGAACAGGTGCTCGCGCGTCACGGCGGGCAGCCGCGCGCGCAGGCGCTGGACGAGGTCGCGGGGTACGGTGAGGGTTTCGGCCATGGGCAGGGTAACGCCCCCGGAGCGCGTCCGCTCCGGGGTCTCCGGTTCAGGTCAGTTGGCGATGACGGTGTTGTTGAGCTGGGTGATCTCCGGCGAGCCCGCCGGGGTGAGGATGCGGACCCGGTAGCCGGCCTTCCAGMCGGCCTTGAGCGAGACCTGGACGGTCTTGGGCTTCAGGTCKAGCGGGGCGGGCAGGACCGGGGTGGTCGTCCGGGCCAGCTCCTTGCCCGAGGCGTCCTCCACCACGACCATCGAAGCCGGGGCCGGCTTGGCGCCCAGGCTGTGGACCGTGACGGTCAGGCCCGACTTGCCGGCCTTGACGTCGTCGCGGCCGATCCCGAGGTCGGGACGGTCGGTGACGGGCGTGGCGGCGGGGGTCTGCAGCGTGAACTCCCAGGTCGTGGTCTTGCCGGGCGCGAAGGTCATGTCGAGGCCGACAGTGCGTTCGAGGGCCGCCGAAGAGGCCGGCTCGTTCGCGCCTTCCACGGCCCGCGTCACCGACCACTGGCCGGCCGCGACGTCCCACCCCGTCATCACCGCGTGAATCGGCTGACCGGTGAGGTTGTAGCCCGTTACCTTGAAGGTTTTCTGTCCGCCGGTGACCAGGATGCCGACGTCCTCGGCCGCGGTCGGGGTGTCGAACCGCCAGCTGACCAGGGCGCCGGGGAACATCTGGTTGCGGGCCAGGGCCATGGCCCCCAGGCGCGAGCGCTGCAGGATGGCGCTGGACAGCTCCACCCGGTCCGACCACCAGTGGGCCTCGGTGACCATCCACATCCGCTGTTCGGCGGTGACGATCTCGTCGCCATAGGCCTTTTCGAGATAGGCGGCGTCGCCGGTCGAGCGCCAGGCCTCGTACAGCAGGAACGGATCGTCGGCGCCCTTGGCGATCGCGGCCTTCAGGCCCGGGGTCTGGGCGTCGCGCAGGCCCAGCATGTCGATCACGTCGCTGTTCAGCTCGTCGACGCCCTTCAGGCCGGTGCGCGCCATCTCGCCCTGCAGCGGACGCAGGTACTTGTCGTCGCCGGTCCAGCGCCAGGCGGCCCAGAACAGCTGCATGGCCGAGACGTTGCCGCGGCCCTTGCCGACCAACTCGCCGCGCGACTGGCCGGTGGCGGCGTGGATGTCCTCGGGGAAGCGCCAGGTCCCGTCCGGGTCCTGCTTGCCGTGCGCCAGGTGGCCGTCGGCCAGGTCGACGATCAGCTTCTTGATCGTGGGGTCGCCGTTGAAGTCGGCCAGCACGATGCCGGGATGCAGGATCAGGTAGGAGTACGGATGCGACCAGCCCCATGGGCCGTCGCGCGAAACGTCGGTGGCCGAGAAGAACCGGCTGACGGCGTGGACGTGGCCGTCCTCGGCCTTGTGCATCACGGTGGGATAGGCGCGGGCCGTCTCCATCAGCCGCTCGACGATCTTGGGATCGCCGAAGCTGGTGTACATGGCCTCGGCCTTGAGGTTGATCGCCTCCTCGTACGAGTGCAGCTCGTCGGTTTTGATCTTGCCCAGGCCCAGGGGCATCATGTCGTTCTTGTAGGCCGCGTCGAGCAGGGCGTTCACCGAGGCGGTGGCCTTGTCCGGGATGTCGCCCATCAGGGCCAGGGGCGGCCACTGGTGGGTCAGGTCGTTGTCGTCCGAGATGCCGCCGCCGAAGTCGCCGTAGGCCGACTGGCGATTGTCGATCCACCACTCGATGAACTTGCGGACCCGCTTGAGGTCCTCGACCTGCAGGAACGCCCACTTCGGAACGCCGKCCGGGGCGGTCGGCAGGGTGACGGCCGGGCCGGGCTGCTCGGGATTGAGCTCGAACCACATCTCGCGGCCGTGCTGGTTCTTGGGATCGACCTTCAAGAGGTCCGACAGTTCCAGATCCAGGCGGGCGTAGCGGGCCAGGCGCTTGGAGACGTCGTGCTCCTCGACCAGGAAGGCCAGGTTGTCGCGAGCCTGGGCCAGGCGGTCGGCGACGTGCTCGGCCTTGGCGTCGTCGGCCGGCTTGAACTTCAGGCGCACGGCCATGCCGTCCAGCTGCGCGGCGTCGAAGTCGGGACCCGCGCCGGCGATGCTGAGGTAGAGGCTCTTGCCGGCGGGCAGGATGCGGTCGCGGGTGTCGAGGAACACCGTGCGGGCCTCGCCCGGCTTGACCGAGACGTTGACGTCCAGCAGGTCGCGGCCCGGCCACAGCGGGTCCTTGACCTTGATGTTCAGCGGATAGAGTTCGCCGTGGGTCGGCTTGACCTTCAGGGCGGGGATGTCGATCGCCACGCCGTCCAGGCCGACGTCGGCGCCTTGCCAGCCGTATTCGAACTTGCCCACCGGACCGCCGGGGCGGCCCAGGCGGAAGTCGGCCGGGATCAGGATGTGGACGATGGGCTGACCCTCGCGCGCGGCCGACACGCGCGGCTTGCTGGGCGCGGCGGCGGGCAGGGCGGCGACGATGGTCCGCTCGCCGGCCGGATACCGGCCCTTCACGAAGGTCGAGAGGTCGTCCAGCGACGGATAGGTCGCCGGGTCGGCGCCGGGGCGCACGACGTAGCTCAGGGTGAACTCGTCCGGCTCGGCGGCGGCGGTGACGTTGTAGGCCCCCAGCTCCTGGATCGGGGTTTCCTGCACCACATTGTCGAACCGCAGCTTGCCGCCCTTCAGGGCCGCGAACTGGTTGAAGGTGCGCAGCTCGCCCTTGGGCCGCTTGGCCAAAAGAGTCTGATTGCCGGCCGCGTCGATGGTGGTCAGCGACCCGTAGGCCGCGCCCTGGAACTCCAGGCGGTTGTAGGGCTCGTCGGGCAGGGTGAAGGTGACGGCCTTGCCGCCCTCCACATAGACGTTCCAGTCCGGCAACTCGAAATAGTCGTGGCGGCCGGGCAGCTTGGAGCGGTTGTAGACGCCGGGCCAGGTGGTCTCGGGGATGCCGTCCGAGCCCAGGCTCATGCGCTCCTTGATGTCGTACTGGTCGGTGAACTCGACCTTGCGGATCGTGGTCCTGGCGTCGGCCAGATAGGGCGGCGGATCGGCCGGGCGGTTCCAGCCGTAGCGATAGGCCCAGGTCTTGGCGTCGGTGACGACCGAGGCCGAGGCGCCGGGCTCCTTGCCGGCGGCCAGGCCGGCGACGGCCGCGTCGTCCAGGGCGCGGTCGTAGACGCGGATATCGTCGACGTCGCCGCCGCGGATGAACTGGTAGGCGCTCTGCACCTGGTGGGGCGAGATCACCCGGCTGTGCGGGCCGAACTGGTCCAGGCCCGCGTCGAGGGCGGCGGCCTGGGCCTTGGAGGCCGCCGGCTTGCCGTCGACGTAGAGGGCGATGCCCTTGGCCTCGTCCCAGGTGAAGGTGACCAGGATCCACTGGTCGGGCTTGGGCGCCTGCGCGGTGGTGCTGACCCGCACTCGCGAGAGGTTGTCGTCGGTGACGAAGGCGTCGAAGCCCTTGCCGTTCCAATCGATGCGCAGCCAGGCCATGTCCCAGCTGGTGTGGTCGGCGTAGCCGACGCGGAACAGCGGGAAGGGCGTGGTCCCGACCGGCTCGCGGGCCCGCCACCAGAAGCTGAGCGTGCCGCGCTGGGCGTAGATGTTGCCCGGGGCCATCCAGCTGAGCGTCTCGTCGCCGGACGCCTCGATATAGGGGCCGTGGACTGGGTCCTTCTGGATCTTGACCTTGTCGGCGAAGTTGGGGACGGCCACGCCGCCCGCGACGTCGGCGGTCAGGCCCTTGTCGCCGGTCAGGTGGAACAGCAGGCCGCTCTCGTCTTTCGACTCAGGGGCGGCGTGGGCGAAGGCCGGCACGGCCGTCAGCGCGGCCGACAGCAACAGGGCGGCCCGAAGGGTCTGTCTTACGCGGGCCACTCGCCCCTCCCTGGAAACGCTCGTATCGAGTCTTGTTTTGGAAACCGGTGTCATTCAGGGCCACGCTAATTTCAAGACGTTGCAGGTTTGTTTCGGCCGGCGAGGGTTTCGCGGGCCTTGTCCATGTCCAGGGCGCCGTCCCACTTGGCGATCGCCACGGTGGCGACGCTGTTGCCGATCAGGTTGGTGACGGCGCGCGCCTCGTTCAGGAAGCGGTCGACGCCCAGCAGCAGGACCAGGCCGCTGACCGGCACGGCGTGCAGGGTCGACAAGGTGGCGGCCAGGGTGATGAAGCCGGCGCCGGCGACGCCCGCCGAACCCTTCGAGGTCAGCAGCAGCACGGCCAGGATCACCAACTGGTCCATCAGGCCCAGGTGGGTGTTGGTGGCCTGGGCGACGAACACCGTGGCCAGGGTCAGGTAGATGCAGGTGCCGTCGGCGTTGAAGGTGTAGCCGGTCGGCAGGACCAGCCCGACCACCGGCTTGGCGCAGCCCAGGTCCTCCAGCTTCTGCATCAGCCGGGGCAGCACGGCCTCGGTCGAGCAGGTGCCCAGCACCACGAAGATCTCCTCGCGGATGAAGCGCAGGAAGGCCCAGAACGGCAGGCCCGCGGCCCGCATCACCCCGCCCAGCACCACGACCACGAAGAACAGGCTGGTGACGTAGAGGGCGATCAGCAGATGGGCCAGCGACCACAGGGTGCCGATCCCGTACTTGCCGATCGTGAAGGCCACGCCCGCGCCGGCGCCCAACGGGGCCAAGCGCATGACCATGCCCACGACCTTGAAGATCGCCTCCAGGAACAGGTCCAGCATCTCCACCAGCGGCTTGGCGCGCGCTCCCATCTGGCTGACGCCGGCCCCGATCAGGACCGACAGCAGGATGACCTGCAGCATCGCACCCTTGGCGAAGGCGTCGACCAGGGTGGTGGGGATGATGTCCATCAGGAACGGCACGACGCCTTGTTCCTTGGCCGCCTCGGTGAAGCCGGCCAGGGCGTGGCCGTCCAGGTTCGAGGCGTCGATGTTCATGCCCGCGCCCGGCTTGAGCACATTGACCACGATCAGGCCGATGACCAGGGCGATGGTCGACAGCACCTCGAAATAGACCAGCGCCTTGACGCCGATCCGGCCCACCTCCTTGAGGTCGCCCATCTTGGCCATGCCGACCACCACGGTGCCGAAGATGATCGGCGCCAGCAGCATCTTGATCAGCTTGATGAAGCCGTCGGCCAGGGGCTTCAGCGCCGTCCCGACATGGGGGAACCACAGACCGACCAGGGCGCCGATCACGATGGCGATCAGCACCTGCACGTAGATCTGTGAGAGCAGTCTCTTGAGCGTCGGAATGGTCGTTTCCCCTTGAAGGAAGCCCGGCGTTGGCCGCCGGGTCTTCTGGTCGTCCGGTCGTTCTAGGCGGCCCTGATGCTGGCCAGGGTGACGTCCTCGGTCAGGGTCCTCATCAGGGCGATCAGGTTCGACTTGGCCTCGAAACCCACGCCCGGGACGTCGGGCAGGCCCACATAGCCGTTCTCGACCGATATGCCGTCCGCGAAGCCGCCGAACGGCTTGAAGACGTCCGGATACGACTCGTTGCCGCCCAGGTGCAGACCGGCGGCGATGTTCAGCGACATCTGGTGCCCCCCGTGCGGCACGATCCGACGCGACGACCAGCCGTTCTGGTCGAGGACCTCGAGCGTTCGCAGATATTCGACAAGGCCGTATGACAGCGCGCAGTCGAACTGCAGGTAGTCGCGGTCGGGCCGCATGCCGCCGTGGCGCAGCAGGTTGCGGGCGTCCTGGTGCGAGAACAGGTTCTCGCCGGTGGCCATGGGCAGGTCGTAGTGCTTGGAAAGCTCGGCCTGCAGGGCGTAGTCCAGCGGGTCGCCGACCTCCTCGTACCAGAACAGGTTGTAGGGCTTCAGGGCCTCGGCGTAGGCCAGGCCCGTCTCCAGGTCGAAGCGGCCATTGGCGTCGACCGCCAGGTTCCGGCCGTCGCCGACGATCTCCAGCACCGACTCGATGCGGCGCAGGTCGACGTCCAGCGACGCGCCGCCGATCTTCATCTTCACGACCTTGTAGCCCCGGTCGCGATAGCTGCGCATCTCGGCCTGCAGCTGGGCGTCGTCCTTGCCCGGATAATAGTAGCCGCCGGCGGCGTAGACCCAGACCTTGTCGTCGGCCACGCCGCCGCGATAGCGGTCGGCTAGCAGGCGGTAGAGCGGCTTGCCGGCGATCTTGGCCACGGCGTCCCAGACGGCCATGTCCAGCGTGCCGACGGCCACCGAGCGCTCGCCGTGCCCGCCGGGCTTCTCGTTCGTCATCAGGGTCTTCCAGATGGCGAACGGGTCGAGGTTGTCGTTGTCCTGGTCGATCAGGCTTTCGGGCGCCGCCTCGGCCAGGCGCGGCAGGAAGCGCTCGCGCATCAGGGCGCCCTGGCCATACCGGCCGTTGGAATTGAAGCCGTAGCCGATCACCGGCTTGCCATCGCGCACCACATCGGTGATGACGGCGACGATCGAGCAAGTCATCTTCGAGAAGTCGATATAGGCATTGGCGATCGGCGAGGCGATGGAAACGGTCTTCTCGCGGATGTCGAGGATACGCACGGTGTTCTCCAGTTGGTGACTGGACCCTAGGCAAGCGGAAAACCGCGAGCCAATGCCGTTCTCGGCGATCGCTATGCGCAACAGGCATCACCTATGGAATTGATCTGGCTCGAAGATTTCGTCGCCCTGGCCGAGACGGGAAACTTCTCGCGGGCGGCCGAGAACCGGCACGTGACCCAGCCCGCCTTTAGCCGCCGGGTGCGGGCCCTGGAGGACTGGGTGGGCGCGCCGCTGTTCGATCGGGCCACGCCGGGCGTCACCCTGACCGCCGCCGGCCAGCAGTTCCGCACCGGCGCCGACGAACTGATCCGCCGGATCATCCAGCTGCGCCGCGAGAGCCGCGAGGCGGGCGGGCAGGAGGCGGCCACCCTGCGCTTCGCCGCCACCCACGCCCTGTCCTTCACCTTCTTTCCGCAGTGGATGCGCGACCTGGAGGCCGGGACCAACATGGGTCCGATCCGGCTGATCTCCGACAGCATGCAGGCCTGCGAGGAGCTGATGATGCACGGCGAGGCGCAGTTCCTGCTGTGTCATCACCACGCCGCCGCCCCCAGCCGGTTCGGGGCCCAGTTCCGCTCGGCGGTGGTCGGCCAGGACGCCCTGGCGCCGTTCGCCGCGCCGGACGCCGACGGCAAGCCGCGCTGGAGCCTGACTGACGGCGCCGAGGAGGTCCCGTACCTGGCCTATAGCGACGAGTCGGGCCTGGGGCGGATCGTCGAGGCCCAGCGTTTCGCCGACCGCATCCAGGGGCTGCGCACGGTGTTCTCGGCGCGGTTGGCGGCCAGCCTGATGACCATGGCGCGCGAGGGCAGGGGCGTGGCCTGGCTGCCGGTCAGCCTGGTCGAGGCCGAGGTCGCCCTGGGGCGGCTGGTGCGGGCCGGCGGCGCGGACCTGGAGATCCCGGTCGACATCCGCGTCTTCCGCCCGATCACCCGCCAGAGCCCGGCCGCCGAGGCGTTCTGGAGCGAGCTGGCGGCGCGATAAAAGAAAGGGCGCCGATGGGGGGGACTATCGGCGCCCTGGTGTCACAGTGATGGACGTGGGTCGCCCCTGACGGCGACGTGTGCAACTTAGGGTTATATGGGCCGTGACGGCCAATGCCGATCCGGCCTAGCGTCATGCCCGATCGGCATAGCTTCAACCGCTCATCCCGGCATTCGCGGGGATGAGCGGGGTTGGGGGGATTACTTCACCGATCCGCCGGCCTCGATCTTAAACGGCGTTCCGTCCGCCGCGGCCACCACGGTCCTGGCCGTCGTGACGGCGGCGTTGCGGATCAGCAGGCCGCGCTTGGCCTCGATCTTCACGTTGCGCAGGGTCAGGCCCGCGATCGGCCGCTCGGGCAGGCCCACAGCGATGCCGGCCAGGTCGGCGCCGGTGGCGGTCAGGCCGTCGACCACGATCCCGTCCATGTCCGGCGTCTTGTCGGCGACCACCGGCTGGGCCGCGTCGTCCGGGCCGGGCCAGATCTGGTTGCCCAGGATGAAGCCGCCCGGCTTCAGCTGGGCGGTGGCGGCCTTGATGTCGAGCGGGCGGTATTCGTAGTAGCTGGTGAAGACCAGCGGGGTCTCGACGTCGGTCATGCGGTTGTCCTTGAACACCACGTCGCGGACCTTGCCGCCCTTGCCGCGCATGGTCTTGATCCGCAGGCCGTACATCGAACCGTCGAAGCTGTTGTTCTCGACCCGCACGCGGGCGACGCCGCCGCTGGTGCCGCTGCCGATGCAGATGCCGCGACCGGCCAGGATGGTGTTGCCCGAGATCAGGATGTCGGACGACACCGCGTCCGGATAGCGCGGGTCCGGCCCGCTCGACTTCACCGCCACGATGTCGTCGCCGACGCTGATGACRTTGTTGGTGATCACCACGTGGCGGCTGTTGATCGGGTCGATGGCGTCGGTGTTCGGCGCGCTGGACGGGGCGGTGATCCGTACACGGTCGATCGTCACGTGGTCGCTGTCGTTCAGCACCAGGTGGAAGGACGGCGAATTCTCGATCCGCACGCCCTCGAAGCGGACATTGGTGCTGTGGCTGACCAGGATCAGGCGCGGACGATCGTCCTTCTGCTGCTGGCGGGCCTGGCCGTTGGTGGCGAAGTCGGGGCTGGCGCGCCAGGTCGCGCGGATGCGCTCCCACCAGACCGCGCCCTGGCCGTCGATCAGGCCTTCGCCGACCACGGCGACGTTGTCGGCGCGGTCGACATTGATCAGACCGGCCCGTTCGCCCTGCGGGAACAGGGCCGGGTCGGTGGCGGCCAGCACCTCGGCGCCCTTCTGGATGTCCAGGCGGATGTTCGACTTCAGCCAGATCGGGCCGATCAGATATTCGCCGCGCACCACCCGCACCGTGCCGCCGCCGGCCTTGGCGCAGTCGTCGATGGCGGACTGGAAGGCCTCGGTGTCGAACCAGATGCGCGTGCCGCCGGCCCCGTGCTCGCGCACGTCGCAGACCTTGTCCGGGAAGCGGTTGACCGACTGGGCGTGGACGGCGGTCCCGGAAGCCAGGGCGGCGAGCGCGGCGGAGGCGAGCATCAGGCGGCGCGCGGTCGAGGTCTTCATCGGTCGGTCATCCCTAAGGTTCGTCGCGACGGCTGCGCGTCGCTGGCGGCGGCGCAGTCTATGGCGCGTCGCGGTCCAGCGCCCATGCCGATGACGGTCGAGGTCATGCCGAACGGGCATGGCGGCTTCAATCCAGTTTGCGGCCTTCCAGCCAGGTCTCGATCAGGGCGGCCGCCTCGGCGCTGTGCTTCTCCAGCATCAGCATGTGGCCGTCGCCATGCAGGCCGTGGTCGGCCATGCGGACGAGATCGGTCTTCACCCCGGCCTGGGTCAGGTAGCGCGCGGTGCAGTGGTCGTAGCCCGAATGGTACGAGGCCTCCGACATCAGGATCATCACCGGGAAGCGCGACAGGTTCGCCAGTTTCCGCGCCGGCTCGGCCTGCCGCCAGCAGCGGACCAGGTCGGGGCCCTCGGGCGCGGCCTCCTGCACCCTGGCCAGGTCGGCGGGATCGGCCAGGGGCGGATCGTAGGTCAGGGGCGTGGTCGTCAGGCCCCAGGGGCGGCTCAGCTTGTCGGGGTCGCTGTCGCCCCAGGGCGGCGGGGCGCCGAAGAACGGCGGGCCGCTGGGCTCGACCGCGACGATGGCCTTGACCAGGTCCGGCCGCGCCTCGCCGATCGCCCAGCCGAACGCGCCGGACTGGGAGTGGGTGACGATCACGGCCGGGCCGATCCTGTCCAGCAGCGCCGCGCCCGCATCGGCGACCAGCTTGGCCGAGACGGCGCCGGACGCGCTGGAGACCTGCGAGGCGTAGAACTGGTCGAACACCGGATCGCCCGGCTTGCCGGTGGTTCCGGGCCACTGGTCGTGCAGTTTGGCCTGGGGCCAGCCCTGGGACTGGCCGTCCATGGGCGCGAAGTCCTGCGGGGCGGTGAAGCGCTTGGCGACGAAGTCCGGCGGCTGGCGGTTGGCGGGGCCGTAGGCTTTGTCGTCATAGCCCGAGGCGCCGCGTCCCGGCTGGTCCATCAGATAGACCGCCCAGCCTTGCTCGACGAACTGTTTGGCCCAGCCCGGGCGGCCGTCGGGCGTCGACAGGAAGTTGGTGATCGTCTGGCCGGCGCCAGGGATGAACACCAGGGCCGTCCTGTGGCGTCGCTTGGCGGGCGTCAGGTACAGCACGTGGGCCTGGCCGGTCATGACCTTGCCGCCCTCGGCGTAATGGCCGCCGACGAAGAAGGTCCCGACGTCGGCGATGCCCGCGGGGGCGACCTTGGACGGGGCGGCGGCCAGGGCCGGGCTCGTGACGGCGAAGCCCAGCGCCGCCACGATCGCCAAGCCGCGCCGGCCTCGAATGCTCGCCATTTCACCGCCTCCCAGGTCTTTGACGCGGAAGGTGGAACGGGCAGGGGGTGTTGGCCAATGCCGAACCGATCTCGCGCCATGCCGAACCGACATGGCGCGAGATCGGGCGCGAGCAGCGGCTCAGTGCGCGAACAGCGCCAGCGGCACCGCGTCGGCCATGGCCTTGTAGCCGGCCAGCGAGGGATGCAGGCCGTCGCCGGAATCGAAGGCCGGCGACAGCTTGCTGGGATGGGCCGGGTCGGCCGTCAGCTTGTCGAAGTCGATCACCGCGTCGAAGCGGCCGGGCGTGCGGATCCAGGCGTTCACCGCCTGGCGGTCCTGCTCGTTGAGCGCGTCGGGATGGTAATAGCCCGAGCCGGCGAACGGCATGACCGTGGCGCCGTAGACCTTGATCCCGCGCTCGCGGGCTCGGCGGATCATCTGGTCGTACGACGCGATCATCCGCGCCACCAGGGCGGCGTGGGCCTCCGGGGTGGCGGGCTGGTCGCGGGTCAGGACGCCCAGGTCGTTCACGCCCTCCAGCAKGATCACGTACTTCACGCCGGCTTGGTTCAGGACGTCGCGGTCGAAACGGGCCAGGGCGTTGGGGCCCAGGCCGTCCAGCAGCAGGCGGTTGCCGCCGATGCCGGCGTTCAGCACGCCCACGCCCTTCGTGCGCGGATCGGCCTGCAGGCGGGCGGCCAGGATGTCGGGCCAGCGGTTGTTGCCGTTGGTGGTGACGCCGTAGCCGTCGGTGATCGAGTCGCCGAAGGTCACCAGGCTGGCGCCGGCCGGGCGCTGGACGTCGACGGCCGCGATCACGAACCAGCGGTCCAGCGACTTGGCGTTCGTCAGTTCGGCGGCGGTCAGCTGGTCGCCCGGTCCGAACCACGAGGTGGTGCGCGAGCCCGGATGGCTGGTCTGCTGGGCCGGCGGGGCGCCGTCGAAGCGGATGGTGATCGCCAGGTTGGCCAGGGGCGCGGCCGGGAAGTCGATCGGGTCGGACAGATACTCGGCGCCGGGCGGGATCGTCGTTTCCGGGTGGCCCGAAAAGGTCAGGGCGCGGTCGCTTGCCGGGTCGATGCGGGCCGAGCCGGGGGCGGCCGCCAGGGCCACGTGGACGCCCGCCAGCTTCAGCGGCTCGGTCCCGAAGGCGTTGGACAGCTTGATGCGGATCTTGCCGCCGCCGGTGCTGAGCCGCAGCGTCTGGCGCAGGGTCCCGTCGGTGACGTCGGCGGCGGGCAGGGCGTCCTTGGCGGCGGGAATCATCTGGGCCGTGGCCCACGAGGCCACCCAGTGCTCGGCCTCTTTCGGCTTGGGCGCGCCGTGAGCGATCGAGATGGGGCTGACGCCGATCGAAAGCGCGATCGCCAGCCCGACCAGGGCGCGTTTACCGATATCCATGCTTCCTCCAAGCCCATCCGACGAAGGGTCTTTGTCTGCTCGCCCCGACTCTAGGCGAGGAAATGAGACCGGTACCATAAAAAACTTGAGTGGTCAGACCTCTCCTTCCATACTGTGGGCCAACGTCGGCGAGCAACGCCGCCACCGTCCGTTCGACGGTCCGTTCCATCGTGGGGAAACGAAAGAGATCATGAGCCAGACCGTCACCCGCCGTACGCTCGGCGTCAGCCTGGCCGCCCTGGCCGCCGCGACCTCGACCCTCGCCCGCGCCGCCGCGCCCAAGGCCGGGAAGGGCGACAAGCCCCTCTACAAGGACCCGACCCAGTCGGTCGAACTGCGCGTCCGCGACCTGCTCTCGCGCATGACGCTGGAAGAGAAGGCCGCCCAGCTGGTCGGCATCTGGCTGACCAAGGCCAAGATCCAGACCCCGGAAGGCGAGTTTTCGCCGGAAGAGGCCAGCAAGAACTTCCCCAACGGCCTGGGCCAGATCTCGCGCCCGACCGACCGCAAGGGCCTCAAGCCCGCCACGGTGGTCGACGCCGCGGCCGGCGCCGACGACGGCTCGGTCAACCGCAACGCCAAGGAAACCGCCCGTTACATCAACGCCGCCCAGAAGTGGGCGACGGAGAAGACGCGCCTAGGCATCCCGATGCTGATGCACGACGAGGCCCTGCACGGCTATGTGGCGCGCGACGCCACCAGCTTCCCGCAGGCCATCGCCCTGGCCTCGACCTTCGACACCGAGCTGACGGAAAAGGTCTTCGCCGTCGCCGCCCGCGAGATGCGGGCCCGCGGCTCCAACCTGGCCCTGGCCCCCGTGGTCGACGTGGCCCGCGACCCGCGCTGGGGCCGCATCGAGGAGACCTACGGCGAGGACCCGCACCTGTGCGCCGAGATCGGCCTGGCGGCGATCCGCGGCTTCCAGGGCAAGACCCTGCCGCTGGCCCCCGACAAGGTGTTCGTCACCCTCAAGCACATGACCGGCCACGGCCAGCCCGAGAACGGCACCAATGTCGGCCCGGCCCAGATCGCCGAGCGCACCCTGCGCGAGAACTTCTTCCCGCCGTTCGAACGGGCGGTGAAGGAGCTGCCGGTCCGCTCGGTCATGCCGTCGTACAACGAGATCGACGGCGTGCCCTCGCACGCCAACCGCTGGCTGCTGACCGACATCCTGCGCAAGGAGTGGGGCTACAAGGGCTCGGTCCAGAGCGACTATTTCGCCATCAAGGAACTGATCGCCCGCCACAAGCTGACCGACGACCTGGGCGAGACGGCCGTGATGGCCATGAACGCCGGCGTCGACGTCGAGCTGCCGGACGGCGAGGCCTACGCCCTGCTGCCCGAGCTGGTGAAGGCGGGCCGCGTCCCGCAGGCCGCCGTCGACCAGGCCGTCGAGCGCGTCCTGGCCATGAAGTTCGAGGGCGGGCTGTTCGAGAACCCCTTCGCCKACGAGAAGACGGCCGACGCCAAGACGGCCGCGCCGGACGCCATCGCCCTGGCCCGCGAGGCCGCCCGCAAGGCCGTCGTGCTGCTGAAGAACGACAAGGGCCTGCTGCCGCTGGACCCCTCCAAGTTCAAGCGCATGGCCCTGCTGGGCACCCACGCCAAGGATACCCCGATCGGCGGCTACAGCGACATCCCGCGCCACGTCGTCTCGATCCTGGACGGCCTGCAGGCCGAGGCCAAGAAGAGCGGCTTCGCCCTGGACTACGCCGAGGCCGTGCGGATCACCGAAAGCCGCGTGTGGGCCGCCGACGAGGTCAAGCTGGTCGACCCGGCCGTCAACGCCAAGCTGATCGCCGAAGCCGTCGAGGTGGCCAAGAAGGCCGACGTCGTCGTCATGGTGCTGGGCGACAACGAACAGACCAGCCGCGAAGGCTGGGGCGACAACCACCTGGGCGACCGCGACAGCCTGGACCTGGTCGGCCAGCAGAACGACCTGGCCAAGGCGATCTTCGACCTGGGCAAGCCCACGGTCGTGTTCCTGCTGAACGGCCGTCCGCTGTCGGTGAACCTGCTGGCGCAGCGCGCCGACGCCCTGGTCGAGGGCTGGTACCTGGGCCAGGAGACCGGCAACGCCGCCGCCGACATCCTGTTCGGCCGCGCCAATCCGGGCGGCAAGCTGCCGGTCAGCATCGCTCGCGACGTGGGCCAGCTGCCGATCTATTACAACCGCAAGCCCACCTCGCGCCGGGGCTATCTGTTCGACGAGACGACGCCGCTCTATCCGTTCGGCTTCGGCCTGTCCTACACGACCTTCGACATCTCGGCCCCGCGTCCGGCCAAGGACCAGATCGGGACCAACGAGAGCGTCAAGGTCGAGGTCGACGTGACCAACACCGGCAAGGTCGCCGGCGACGAGGTGGTCCAGCTCTACATCCACGACGAGGCCGCCTCGGTGACCCGTCCGCTGCTGGAGCTGAAGCACTTCAAGCGCGTGACCCTGGCCCCCGGCGCCAAGCAGACGGTGACCTTCGAGGTCTCGCCGCTGGACCTGTCGCTGTGGAACCTGGAGATGAAGCGCGTGGTCGAGCCGGGCAAGTTCACCCTGCTGTCGGGCCCGAACTCGGCCCAGCTGAAGCCGGCGACGTTGACGGTCGCCTAGCGTGTCTCTTGGGGACGGGCGCAGGCGCCTGTCCCCGTTCCCGCGATGGAAAAGCCCATGATCCGCACCGCCGTGTCCGCCCTGGCTTTGGCGGCGGCCCTCGCCGTGGGCGTCGCCGTCGCCGCGCCCGCCCGCGCCGCCGAGCCGGCGGCGATCTCGGCAACGCCGGCGGCGGACGCCTTCCCGCTGATCGCCCAGGGCCGCTCGGCGCGGATCGAGACCGACGTCACCGACTGGCCGGGCGTGCTGCGGGCGGTGAACGACGTGCGCGGCGACCTCTCCAAGCTGTCGGCCGAGGCCCTGCCGGCAAAGGACGCCCCCGTCGTCATCATCGGCACGATCGGCAAGAGCGCGGCCATCGACGCCCTGGTCGCTTCGGGGAAGCTCGATGTGACCGGCGTCAACGGCCAGTGGGAAGCCTTCGTCCAGCAGGTGGTCGAGAACCCGCGCCCGGGCGTGGCGCGCGCCCTGGTCATCGCCGGGGCCGACAAGCGGGGCACGATCTTCGGCGCCTACGACCTGATCGAACGCGCGGGCGTCTCGCCGTGGAGTTGGTGGGCCGACGCGCCGATCCCCGTGAAGGACCAGGTCTATGTCGCCGGCGGCCGGCGCGTGCAGAAGCCGGCGGTGAAGTATCGCGGCATCTTCCTCAACGACGAGGACCCGGCGCTGTCGGGCTGGGCCCAGCAGCGGTTCGGCGGGGTGAACCACGCGTTCTACGCCAAGGTCTTCGAACTGACCCTGCGCCTGAAGGGCAACTTCCTGTGGCCGGCCATGTGGGGCAAGTCGATCTATGACGACGACCCCTTGAGCGCGCCGCTGGCCGACGAGTACGGCGTGGTGCTGGGCACGTCGCACCACGAGCCGCTGGGCCGGGCCCACGTCGAGTGGGAGCGCTACGGCCAGGGCCCGTGGGACTACGCCAAGAACCCCGACAAGCTGCGCGACTTCTGGCGCGAGGGCGTCAAGCGGATGGGCGCCAACGAGAGCGTGCTGACCGTGGGCATGCGCGGCGACGGCGACGAGCCGATGACCCAGGGCACGGCCACCAAGCTGCTGGAGACCATCGTCGCCGACCAGCGCAAGATCATCGGCGAAGTGACGGGAAAGCCTCCGGAAAACACCCCGCAGGTCTGGGCGCTCTACAAGGAGGTGCAGGACTATTACGACGCGGGCATGCGCGTGCCCGACGACGTGACCCTGCTGTTCTCGGACGACAACTGGGGCGACATCCGCCGCCTTCCCGAGCCGGGCAAGACCCGGCCGGGCGGCTACGGCGTCTACTATCACTTCGACTATGTGGGCGGGCCTCGGAACTACAAGTGGCTGAACACCAACCAGGTCTCGCGCACCTGGGAGCAGATGAAGCTGGCCCGCGATCACGGCGCCGACCGGCTGTGGATCGTCAATGTGGGCGACCTGAAGCCCATGGAGCTGCCGACCGAGTTCTTCCTCGACATGGCCTGGGATCCGGACGCCATGACGGTGGGCAAGATGGCGGGCTTCACCCGCGACTGGGCCGCCGCCCAGTTCGGTCCGCAGCACGCCGACGAGATCGCCGCCCTGCTGGACGGCTACACCCGGCTGAACGCTCGGCGCAAACCCGAGCTGATCGACGGCTCGACCTTCAGCCTGGTCAATTTCCGCGAGGCCGAACGGGTCGAGGCCGAGTGGGGCGACCTGGAGCGCCGCGCCGACGCCCTGCGCCGCGCGCTGCCGAAGGACCAGGACGACGCCTTCTTCCAGCTGGTCTGGTTCCCGATCCAGGCCAGCGCCAACCACACCCGGCTCTATATCGCCGCCGGCCGCAACGCTCTCTACGCCAAGCAGGGGCGGACGGCGGCCAACGCCGAGGCGGCCAAGGTCCAGGCCCTGTTCGCCCGCGACGCCGAGCTGGTGCGCCAGTGGGACGAGGACCTGGCCGGCGGCAAGTGGCGCAGGATGATGAGTCAGACCCACATCGGCTACACCTACTGGCAGCAGCCCCCGAGCAACGTGATCCCGGCGACCGTGGCGGTGAAGCCCGCCGCCGGCTGGGGCGTGGCGGTGGAGGGCCGGGCGGATGCGGTGGCCGAGGCCGCCGACCTGCCGCCCCTGGCTCGTGACGGCGCATCCGGCCGCTGGATCGACGTGTTCAACCGGGGCGCCGCGCCCCTGGCCTTCACCGCCAAGGCCGGCGAACCCTGGCTGAAGGTCGCGCCCGGCCCGGCCGCCGCCAACGGCGACACGCGGCTGGAGGTCTCGGTCGACTGGAAGGCCGCTCCGACCTCGGCCCGTCGCGTGCCGATCGTCCTGACCGGCGCCGACGGCAGGACCGTGACGGTCACGGCCGTGGTCGACGGCGCGCCGCGCAAGGCGGCCAAGGGCGCCTTCGTCGAGGCCGGCGGTCCGCTGGCCATCGAGGCCGAGCATCATGCGGCGGCCGCAAGCGCGGGCGGGGTGTCGTGGACGACGATCCCCGGCCTGGGCCGCACCCTGTCGGGCGTGACCAGTTCTCCCTCGACCGCGCCGTCCAGCGCGCCGGGGCAGGGGGCTTTCCTCGACTACGCCGTCGACCTGGCGCAGGCCGGCGACTTCGACCTGCGGGTCTTCACCGCGCCCAGCCTCGACTTCCGGGGCGGCGGCGGCCTGCGCTACGCCGTCTCGCTGGACGACGCCCCGCCGGTGATCGTCAATCTGCACGAGGGCGAGACCAAGACGGGCGAAGGCCAGAAGAGCTGGGAGAAGGCCGTGGCCGACAACGCCCGCGTCCAGACGATCCGCCTGACCGCCGCCAAGGCCGGCGCCCACCGCATCCGACTGTGGCGCGTGGACCCGGGCGTGGTGTTCGAGCGGCTGGTGATCTCGCGCGGCGACCTGCCCGACAGCTATCTGGGACCGGTGGAAGGCGTGCGGCGCTAGGGCTTTGCTTGGATGGGCGGCCCTGCGATAGTCGGGGCGAGACGAGGAGGCTGAAGATGCGTCCTTTCCCGTTGCGGCTCGCGATCCTGGCCCTCGCCGTTACGGCCGCTGGGGGCCTGCTGGCCGGGGCCGTCCAGGCCCAGCCCGCGCCGGGCCGGCAGAGCTGGGGCAAGCCCGGTATTTCGTACCTGCAGTACCGCACCGACGCCGTCGAATGCGCCTGGCTGGCGGGCAGCGCCACGCCGGTCTCCGTGCCCATGGTCGATCAGGTCTTCTCGATGGACGGCCAGGACGTGTTCGAGGTGATCGAAAGCGCCAAGCGCAGCCAGTACCGGACCTTCAACAACGTCGCCGATCAGCTGGAGCCGGCGCTGGAAGGCTGCCTGCGGTCACGCGGCTACCGGCCGTTCAAGCTGACCGACGAGCAGAACACCCAGTTGAGGCAGTTGAAACGCGGCTCGACCTCGCGGCATCGCTACCTCTACGGTCTGGCGATCGATCCGGACGTTTTGCGGGCTCAGGGGCTGTAGGGCTCCAGGTCCGCGAGCGTCGCGGACGGCGATGAGAGGCTGGGCATGTTCGACGTCGCCGGATCCTGGACGCGGTTCGTCCCGATCGGCCGCTGGCTTCCGGGCTATCGGCGCGGCTGGCTGTCCACGGACATCCTGGCGGGGCTGGCGCTCTGGGCGGTCATGGTCCCCGAGGGCATGGCCTATGCCGGGATCGTCGGGGTGCCGGCGATCATGGGCCTCTACACCTTGGCGCCGCCCCTGATCGCCTATGCGCTGTTCGGGACTTCGCGTGTTCTCGTGGTCGGTCCGGACACCGCCACCGGCGTGATCTCGGCCTTGACGGTGGGGGCGTTGGCGGCGCGCGGCTCGGCGGACTTCGGAGCCCTGACCGGCACGCTGGCCGTGCTGATCGGCGCGTTCTTCCTGCTGTTCGGCCTCCTGCGGCAGGGCTGGATCGCCGCCTTCATCGCCACGCCGGTGATGCGCGGATTCATCGAGGGGCTGATCTGCGTCACGATCATCGGCCAGGTCGCGCCGCTGCTTGGGCTGCACGGCGTCCAGGGCGACGCCTTCCAGAAGCTGGCGTTCATCGTGCGGAGCCTGGATCAGGTCGCGCCCGCGGCGGCCCTGACCGGCGTCCTGAGCCTGGCCGCGATGCTGGCGCTGCGCCGCCTCTCGCCCCGGCTGCCCGCCGCGCTGATCGTGGCGGTGGCCKGCACGGCGCTGGCGGCCCTGCTGGGCGCGACGGCGGCGGGCGTGAGCGTGGTCGGGCCGCTGCCGTCGGGCCTGCCGCACCTGACCCTGCCGCGCGTGTCGCCGGACCTGCTGCTGGCCCTGACGCCCGGCGCGCTGTCCATCGTCCTGGTGGGTTACGCCGAGGCGCTGGGCGCGGCCCGGGCCGACGCGGACGGCGACGACGTCGACCCGAACCAGGAACTGATCGCCCACGGCTTCGCCAACCTCCTGAGCGGCGTCCTGGGCGGCTTCCTGGCCGTGGGCAGCCTGTCCAAGACCTCGGTCGCCATCGGCGCCGGCGCCCGGACCCAGGTCGCCAACCTGGTCGCGGCGCTGCTGTGCTTCCTGACCCTGATCTTCCTGACGCCCCTGTTCCAGGGGCTGCCGCATCCGACCCTGGCCGCGATCGTCATCGCCGCCATGCTCCACCTGTCCAAGCCCGCCTATCTGCGCCGGCTGGCGGTCGAGGCCCCCGGGGAGTTCGCGATGATGGCCGTGGTGATCGTCGGCGAACTGGTCCTGGGCGTGATGCAGGGGATCGCCCTGGGCGTGCTGCTCTCGCTGCTGATGCTGATCTACAAGGCCAGCCACCCGAAGAGCGCGGTGCTGGGCAAGTTGCCGAAGGAGCAGGCCTATCGCGACATCCGCCTGCACCCGGACGCCCGGACCTTCCCGGGGCTGCTGATCTTCAATCCGGGCGGGGACCTGTTCTTCGCCAGCGCCGGCCATTTCGAGCGGGAGCTGAAGGCCGCCGTCGCCCGGGCTTCTCCGCCGATAACCCACGTGCTGATCGACGCCAGCGCGATCAGCCTGGTCGACAGCAGCGCGTGCGACGTTCTGCTGCGCCTGATCCGCGGCCTGAAGGACGACGGCGTTGCGCTGGCCTTCGCCCGTATGCGCGATCCGATCAAGGACAGGCTGCAAAGCGCCGGAATCGTCGACGCCGTGGGCGAGGGGGCGTTCTACGATCGCCTGACCGATGGGGTGACCGCCGCCCTGGGCCATCGGGTMAGYTGAGGGCGGCTACAGGCACGCGTCCCGGACGATCGTGGCGTCGAAGGTGTCGGGTTCCGGCGCGGTCCAGGCGGCCTCGGTGAAGCCTAGGGCCTGGGCCTGGCCTTCCAGGTTGTTGTCGGCGTGGCGATAGGCCTTCAGCCTACGGAACACCTGCCGGGCGCAGTCGACCTCCTCGACCAGCTTCTCCGAGCGGTAGGGCGCCAGGGCGACGCCGTCGGCGGCGTCGGTCTGGACGGTMTGGTATTCGTGGCGGACCCAGACCTGCTGGTAGGGCGAGCCCGGCGGGTTGGCGGCGGTCTTGGCGAAGACCAGGATCGAGCGGTCCTGGACGCCGCCCAGGAACGGCCAGTCGCGCGGCTGGACCTTCTCCGCCCACAGCGGGATGGGTCGGGTCGTCGGCTTCTCGGGCGAGACCGTCACCGGGGCGACGGGCGTGGGAGCATCCGGGAGGGGAGCCGTCTGCAGCATCAGGATCAGACCGAGCATGACCGCCTCCGGGGATAGCGCTGTCAGATGGCGACACGCTTGGCGATGGCGCTGCGCCTCGCGCCGGTCTCCTGCTTGGCCCGCTCGACGGCTTCCGTCTCGGTGGCGTGCAGCAGGTGGTCGATGACCCGTTCCAGGTGGTCGCGCATCGCTTGCCGCGCAGCGGCCGGGTCGCGGGCCTTCAGGGCCTCGAACACCCGGCGGTGCTCGACGATGCGCGGCTCCAGACCCATGCCGCGGGCGCGGGTCAGGATGTTGCGGGCCAGGGGCGAGCGGTTGCGCCAGTCCCACAGGTTCTCGATCGTGGCGATGATCGCGCCGTTCCCGGAGGCGCGGGCGATGACCATGTGGAACTCGCGGTCGGCGTCCTCGCCGAGGATCTCCTCCTCGCGGGCCATGCGCTCCATCAGCGCCTCGAGCTCGAGGATCTGGTCGTCGGTGATGGCGGTGGCGGCCAGGGCGGCGGCCTCGCCCTCGAACAGGCGGCGGGCCTCGATCAGCTCGAACGCCCCGATCTCGAAGGCCGGCTCGGCGCTGGCCGGGGTGACGGGACGGACGTCGCCGGTGACATAGATGCCCAGGCCGTGGCGGGCCTCGATCATGCCCAGCATTTCCAGGGCGATCATGGCCTCGCGCAGGGTGGGGCGGCTGACGCCGAACTGTTCGGCCAGCTCGCGTTCCGTGGGCAGGCGGTCGCCAAGCTTGTACTGGCCGCCCTCGATGGCCTCGGCGATCGAGTCGGCGATGCGGCGGTAGAGCTTGACGTTCTCGGCCATGTCTTTTCGTCAGTTTCTCGGCGGCGGACCCGAGGGCCCCTCAGACTCGCGATAGCATAACCGACCTGACCCGCGCGGGCTATTTTTGACACCGGTCCCCAAACCCCGACCTTCGTCCTAAGGCCTTGGCGAAAAACGATGTCGCGACAGCCTCACCAGTCGTGCATGGAGCCGTCCTCGCGACGGGCGATGGGCAGGTAGGCGCGCTTGTAGGGGTGCTTGGCGGCTTCGGCTTCGTCGATGTCCACGCCCAGGCCGATCGCCTCGCCCGGATGCAGCATGCCGTCGGCGAAGCTGTAGGCGTGGGGGAACACCGCGTCGGTCGCCTCGGTGTGGCGCATGTATTCCTGGATGCCGAAATTGGGGATCGACAGGTCGAAGTGCAGGGCCGCGGCCATGCACACCGGCGACAGGTCGGTGGCGCCGTGGCAACCGGTGCGCACGTGGTGCAGGTCGGCGAAGCTGGCGATCTTGCGCAGATGGGTGATGCCGCCGGCATGGACCACCGTGGCGCGGATGTAGTCGATCAGCTGTTCCTCGATCAGCTGCTTGCAGTCCCAGATCGAGTTGAAGATTTCGCCCACGGCCAGCGGGGTGGTGGTGTGCTGGCGGATCAGGCGGAAGCTGGCTTGGTTCTCGGCGGGGACGGCGTCCTCCATCCAGAACGGGCGGTAGGGCTCCAGGTCCTTGCCCAGGCGTCCGGCCTCGATCGGCGTCAGGCGGTGGTGGACGTCGTGCAGCAGGTGCAGGTCCCAGCCCAGCTTGTCGCGGGCGGCTTCGAACAGGGCCGGGGCGCTGCGCAGGTACTTCTCGGTCGACCACAGGCTTTCGGTCGGCAGGTCGCCGTCGGCCGGCTCGTAGAAGAACTTGTCCTTGGAGACGCCGTAGACGCCCTTCAGGCCGGGCACGCCCGACTGCAGGCGGATGGCCTTGTAGCCCTTCTCGGCATAGGCCTGGGCGTTCTCGAGGGTCTCCTCGATCGTCGCGCCGTTGGCGTGGCCGTAGACCATCACGCCGGTGCGGCAGGCGCCGCCCAGCAACTGGTACAAGGGCAGGCCGGCGATCTTGGCCTTGATGTCCCACAGGGCCATGTCGACCGCCGCGATGGCGGCCATGGTCACCGGGCCCCGACGCCAGTAGGCGCCCTTGTACAGGTACTGCCAGATGTCCTCGATCTGATGGGCGTCGCGCCCGATCAGGCAGGGAATCACGTGATCCGCCAGATAGCTGGCCACCGACAGTTCGCGGCCGTTCAGCGTGGCGTCGCCGACGCCGTGGACGCCGTCGCTGGTCTCGATCTTCAGGGTGACGAAATTGCGCCCCGGACAGGTGACGATGACGCGAGCGGCGGTGATCTTCGGCATGGGACGCTTTCGTTGACCCGACGTTGACGCAATTGGCAAAAGTCGGATGGTAGCGGTATCGGTCTAAATCAGACGGGACAGTTGTCAACCTATTGGTCTGACCACTGGCGTCATGGTGTCTCGACCTTTGCTAAAGGTAGCGGTATCACAAGATCAAGACCGTCGCGCCCCCTCGCGCCGCACGGCATGCTGTCGCCAGGGAGAAAACATGCGTCTTGTGTCTTTCGTACGGGGGCTCTGCCTGGCGGCCGGCCTGATCTCGGCGTCCCTGGCGGCCTCGGTCGCCCACGCCGAGGACGGCTATGACCTGTGGCTGCGCTACCGGCCGCTGCCGGCGGCCCAGCGCCCGGCGATCCGCACGATCGCGCCCAGCGCCGACACGCCCACCCTGAAGGTCGCGCGCGCCGAGCTGCAGCGCGGGCTGGACGGCCTGGTGGGCGGCGCCCCGGCCTCGGACGCGCCCTCGATCCTGATCGGCACCCCCGCCGGCTCGCCCGCCGTGGCCGCCCTGAACCTGCCGCTGAAGGGCGCGGGCGACGAGGGCTACCTCATCCGCACGGTCGGCAAGACCACGGTCATCGCCGCCAACAGCGACGTCGGCGTGCTGTACGGCGTCTTCGCCTATCTGCGCCTGGTCCAGACGGGGCAGGGCGTCGACAAGCTGGACGTGCTGTCGGCCCCCAAGGTCAATCACCGCCTGCTGAACCACTGGGACAACCTGGATGGCCATGTGGAGCGCGGCTACGCCGGCGCCTCGCTGTGGGACTGGTGGAAGCTGCCGGACTACAAGGACCCGCGCTACGTCGACTACGCCCGCGCCAACGCCTCGATCGGCATCAACGGCGCGGTGCTGAACAACGTCAACGCCAAGGCCGACAGCCTGACCTCGCCCTATATCGCCAAGGCCGCGGCCCTGGCCGACGTGTTCCGGCCCTACGGCATCAAGGTCTATCTGTCGGCCCGGTTCTCGGCCCCGATCGAGATCGGCGGCCTGAAGACCGCCGACCCGCTGGACCCGGCCGTGAAGGCGTTCTGGAAGGCCAAGGCCGACGAGATCTACAAGGCCATCCCCGACTTCGGCGGCTTCCTGGTGAAGGCCAATTCCGAAGGCCAGCCCGGTCCGCAGGACTACGGCCGCACCCATGCCGACGGGGCCAACACGCTGGCCGACGCCGTGGGGCCGCACGGCGGGATCGTGATGTGGCGGGCCTTCGTCTATTCGCACGAGCAGCCCGACGACCGCGCCAAGCAGGGCTACAGCGAGTTCAAGCCGTTCGACGGCCAGTTCCGTGAGAACGTCATCGTCCAGGTCAAGAACGGGGCGATCGACTTCCAGCCGCGCGAGCCGTTCCACCCGCTGTTCGGCGCCATGCCCAAGACCAACCTGGGCATGGAGTTCCAGATCACCAAGGAATACCTCGGCTTCGCTACCCACCTGGTCTATCTGGGCCCGCTCTACGAGGAGACCCTGAAGTCGGACACCTACGCCAAGGGCCAGGGCTCGACCGTGGCCAAGGTGGTGGACGGCGCGCTGGACAACCGGCCCCTGACCCTGATGGCCGGGGTCTCGAACATCGGCCGCGACCGCAACTGGACCGGCTCGCAGTTCGACCAGGCCAACTGGTACGTCTTCGGCCGCCTGGCCTGGGATCCCGAGGCCTCGACCCAGGACATCGCCGCCGACTGGGCCAAGATGACCTTCTCGACCGACCCGCGCTTCGTGGCGCCCGCCGTGGCGATGATGATGGGCTCGCGCGAGGCGGCGGTGGACTACATGACCCCGCTGGGCCTGCACCACCAGATGGGCCGCAGCCACCACTATGGCCCCGGGCCGTGGGTGACGGGCGGACCGCGCGCCGACTGGACCAGCGTCTACTACGCCAAGGCCGGCAAGGACGGGATCGGCTTCGACCGCACCGCCACGGGCAGCAACGCCACGGCTCAGTACGCCCCCATCGTCGCCAAGCGCTTCTCGGACCTGAAGGCGATCGACGAGAAGGACCTGCTGTGGTTCCACCACCTGCCGTGGACCTACAGGCTGAAGTCCGGCCAGACCCTGTGGGACGGCCTGGTGACCCACTATTCGCACGGCGTGGCCACGGTGGACGGCATGGGCAAGACCTGGGCGAGCCTCTCGCCCTATGTCGACGCCGAGCGCCACGCCCAGGTCGCCGACTTCCTGGCCATCCAGCGCAACGAGGCCCAGTGGTGGCGCGACGCCTCGATCGCCTATTTCCAGACCTTCTCGGGCCTGCCCCTGCCGGCCGGGGAAGCGCCCCCGGCCCATCCGCTGGACTACTACGAGGGCCTGAACTTCCCCTACGCGCCGGGCGGCGGCTGAGGCCTGATCCCGCGCGCCGTCTTCAGATGAGCCGGCTTTCGTTCTGCTGGAAGTAAGTCGGTTGCGACGACCAGGTCACCGGGCACGCCGGGGTGGGGGGAATGGTCCCCATCACCGGCGGCTGGGGGAAGTACTGGGTGGTGACCTGGACGCTCTCGGCCGCCGCCTGGCCGAACAGCATCATGATCAGCTGCAGGGACTCGTCGAGCCCCGAGGAGATGCCGCCGCCGGTCAGCCGGTTGCCCGACACCACGAAGCGCGGATTGCTGGTGTCGACGTCGATCTCGTAGAAGCTCTGCAGGCAGGCGATGAACGCCCAGTGCGTGGTGGCCTTGTAGCCGTCCAGCAGGCCCGCCTGGGCCAGCAGCAGCGCGCCTTCGCACACCGAGCACACCCAGGTCGCGTTCTGGGCCGTCTGGCGCAGATAGGCCAGGTAGGGCGAGTCCGGATCGCTCATGATCTGGCCCAGCACGTCGGGATCGCCGCCGGGCGTCCACAGGATGTCGAGCTCCGGGACGTCGTCGAAACTGGCCTGGGCCTCGAAGCGGACGCCGCTCAGGGCGGTGACCGGCCCGCCGTCCTGCGAGACGATCACGGTCTCCAGCGGCTGGTCCTTGCCGGCCCAGTGGAACATCTCGAGCGGCCCCATGACGTCCAGCAGGTCGACGCCCTCGTAGACGGGTATGCCCAGCCTCATCTCGCCCCTCCCTTGTCCTTGGCGTGAAAACAACTTTGACGCGCCATGCGTGGGGCGGTCAACCCGTGGGGCGACGGGCACAAAAAAACGGCGTGTCCGAAGACACGCCGCTGGGGAAACGCGAGGAAGGAAGGTGTCGCGTTTGAGGTTCCTAGAACTGGCCGCGGATGCCGATCAGATAGGTGGCGCCCGGGTCGTAGAGGGTGAAGGCGGCGTTGTTGTACTGGAAGGTCTGGCGCTGCTTTTCCTTGGTGATGTTGATCGCGTTGAACGTGATCTGCGGCGCGTACTTCCAGGGCAGCTGGTAGCTGGCCGACAGGTCGACCTGCTTGTAGGCGTCGGTCTTCAGACGGGCGACCGGCACGCTGTTCTGGTTGGGGTCCGAGCTGATCTGGGCGTCGTTGTAGTTGTACGACAGTCGGACCGTGGCACCGTGGCCTTCGTAGTAGCCGGTGATGTTGTAGGTGTAGGGCGACACGCCGACCGCCACGGCCGGAGCGCCGCTGCCGTTGGCGCTCTGGTTGATGCGGGTGTAGTTGGCCGTGAAGCCGGTGCCCGGGATCAGGAAGTCCAGCGGCTGGACCCAGTTCAGTTCGTAGCCGCKGATGGTCAGGGTGCCGCCGGCGTTGACCTGCTGGCTGACGGTGACCGTCGCGACGTTCGGACCGCCGCGCAGGTCGATGGCGGCCTGCTGCTGCTGGGTCAGGTTGGCGTAGGCCACGCCCAGCTGGCTGAACGGGATGGTGTTCGTGCCCTGGACGGTGAAGCCGTTGATCACCTTCTGGAACAGGGCCACGCCGAAGTAGCCGGCGCCGCCGGTGTACCACTCGCCGCCCATGTCGAAGTTGTTCGAGGTGTAGGGGTTGAGCGCCGGGTTGCCCTGGTTGGCCGACTGGGCCGACGGGTCGCTGAACGTCGTGCCCGGCAGCATGGCGCTGGGGTTGGCCCGGGTGATGGTCCGCGAGGCGGCCATGCGCAGGTTGATGTTGTCGCGCACCTTGTAGACGGCGTTGAAGGCCGGCAGGAACGCGTCGTAGCGGGTCTGGCGCTCGAGCAGGGTGGTCACGCCGTTGACGGTCTGCGGGCCGCGGATCGTCTGGTCGGTGCTCACGTAGCGGCCGCCGAAGTTGAAGGCCAGGTCGCGTTCCAGGATTTGGGTGACGGCGTTGCCTTCGATATACGCGCCGGTCGTCTCTTCCTCGATGAAGCCCGACGCCGCGGCGGTCGCCGCGGTGGCCACGGCCGGGGCCGTGTCGTTGAAGCGGTCGAACTGGCTGGCCTTCTTGAACGAGTCGTAGTCGACCGTGATGAAGCCCAGCGGACCCGGACGCAGGTACGAGGCGAGTTGGGCCTGGGTGATGGCCGAGCCGGCCTGGCCGTTACACGCCGGGGTGGGCGAGGGGACGGCGTTGTTCACCAGGCCGCCGCCGCAGGTGAAGGTCTGCCAGGCGGCGCTGTTGTCCAGGGCCTGGATCGAGCGGCTGATGTCGTCGTAGGCGACGCCGACCTTGATGTAGTTCTCGTTGTCCTCGCCGATCTTCAGGTTCCAGTGCGTGCCCTTGTTGGAGGTGACGCGCTTCTCGTTCTGGATGTTCAGGCGGCCGCCGGCGAAGGTCCAACCCAGGTTCGGATCGTTCAGGTTAGCGGCGGTCTTGATCAGCGGCATGTCGCCGCCGGTGTTGTCGAAGTCGACGGTCAGGCCGTTGGGCGAGTTGACCAGGATGGTCGGCGCCTCGCGGAAGAACACGCTGCGGCTCAGGTTGAACTGGCCGTCCAGCAGCAGCCACGGATTGATCTGCCAGGAGCCGCCCGGGTTGAAGTTGTAGAACTCGGTCTTCTCGTCATAGGGCCGCGCTTCCAGGAAGAACTGGGAGTTGGCGAAGGTGCCCTTGGTGACGACGTTGTTGCTGTCGACCTTGACGTTCAACGGGACCATGCCGCTCGAGTTGCGGACGATCCAGTCCATGTCGAGGCGGTTGAAGTTGTTGTGGGTCTTGCCGCCCAGCAGGTCGACATAGAAGGCCAGCGCGTCGTTCGGGCGCCATTCGCCCGAGATCAGCAGCGAGTCGCGGTTGCGCTTGCCTTCGCTGTAGGACTGACGGCCCAGGCGCGGCAGCAGGCCGTCGCCCAGTTGCTGGGCGGTGGTGCCGGGGTTCAAGCCTTCCAGATAGGCCTTGGTGACCGGCGTGCCGGCGATCAGGCCGTTGCCGGCGTTGGCCGGGACGGTGTCGGCGAACTTGAAGCCGTTGCCGCCGACGGCGCTGTTGCAGGTCGGGTCGGCCGAGGTCGGGGTCGCCGTGCCGGTCGGGGTGGTGCCGCACTGGGCGTAGGTCAGGTTGGCGTTGGTCCAGCCGATGGTTTCGAAGCCGTCGGTGCGGCTCTTGGTGCGGACGCCGGCATAGCCCAGCAGCAGGCCGAACTCACCGTGGCTGGTGTCCCACGAGTCGCTGGCCAGGATGGCGCCGCGGGGGCTCCACTTGCCCGCGCTCTCCTGGTAGCTGGCCTGGGTCGAATAGGTGAAGTGGCGGCCGGGCCGATCCAGCGGACGGGCGTTGCGCATGTTGACCACGCCGGCGACGCCGCCTTCGACCTGGCTGGCCGTCGGGGTCTTGGCGACGTCCAGGCGGGTGAACAGTTCCGTCGGGAACAGGTTCAGGTCGACTTCGCGGTTCTGGTTCTGGGCGTCGGTGCGGCCCGACGAGGCCACGGCGATCTGCGAACCGTTCAGCAGGATCTTGGTGAAGTTGGTGCCCAGGCCGCGCACGGCGATGTTCAGGCCGTCGCCGTTGATTTCGCGGGTCAGCTGGATGCCCGGGATGCGGTTCAGCGACTCGGCGATGTTGAGGTCGGGGAACTTGCCGATGTCTTCGGCGAAGACCGAGTCCTGGAAGGTGATGCTTTCGCGCTTGGCGTTGGTGGCGTCGGCCAGGCTCTTGCGGAAGCCGGTGACGACCACTTCCTCGACCGTGTCGGAGTTGGTGGCGGCGGCGGGCGCGGTCTGTTGAGCGAAGGCCGGCGCGGCGGCCAGGCCGGTCAGGCAGCTGGCGCCGATCAGCGCCAGACGCAACGCGCGCGAGTGGAATGAGTGGACCATGTTTCTCCCCTTGACGTCTCGGTGCTCTGCGCACCTGTCGTTCTGCCCCCTTCCCAATCCCTCCTTCGGTCGTCCGCGCACGGCGGCGATCGAATGGTCATGGTAGCGGTCACAAGGTGATCGTTACGAGGTAAGGCCTCGCAAGTCAACGAGGTCATACCTCTAGAAAAACCAATGTCCGACCATTTGCGGTCCGGTGTTGCTGGCCGATCACCCAAGGGAACGTGAACATCGAAGGGAAAACGGCAAATGTCTGACAAATGAGGCCATGCGAATGGTCTTACCAATAATGCGCGATCGGTGAAGATGCACGGAATTTGGTCGGGCGCGCAGGCAATCGGTCCGGACCGACGCGGCCGCGCCGATCCGAGATGTCAGACAGAAGAGTCCTGGGCGATTTAGACGGCCGCGCAGTTGTCGGCGATGAAGGTCATGTGGTCGGGCATGACCTGGGCGGACTTGGCGATGACGCCGCGAATGTTGTCCATGTTGGCGCGAAGTTGTTGGTCGGACATCACGTCGGCCATCGGGTCGTGGCCGCGCGGCTCGATCCCCTGGCCGATCATCACCGCGAACCAGCTGGTGTCGGTGAACAACTCGTCGTTCTCGCGGAACACCCGGCCGTAGCTCTGGAACACGGCCATCTTGTCGGCCAGGTAGTCTGGGATCGGCATCTCCCGCAGATAGTCCCAGTAGGGCGTGTCGTTCCGCCGGGTGGCGTGGAAGTGCAGGATGAGGAAGTCGCGGATCGTCTCGTAGTCGAACTGCATCACGCGGTTGTAGCGGTCGATGTCGGGCTGCTCGAACCGCCTGTCGGGGAACATGGCCAGCAGGCGCGAGATGCCGACCTGGATCAGGTGGATGCTCTGGCTTTCCAGCGGTTCCATGAAGCCCGCCGACAGGCCGATGGCCACGACGTTCTTGTTCCAGCTCTTCTTGCGCCGCCCCGCCGTGAAGCGGAGCGTGAAGGGATCGCGCAGCGGAGCGCCGTCCAGGTTGGCCAGCAGGTAGGCCGTCGCCTCGTCCTCGCTGATGTGGGCGCTAGAATAGGCGTAGCCGTTGCCCAGGCGATGCTGCAGCGGGATGCGCCACTGCCAGCCGGCCGGGCGGGCGGTGGCGCGGGTCACCGGGTTGGTCGAGCCGCCCAATTCGCACGGCACGGCCACGGCGCGGTCGTTGAGCAGCCACTGGGACCAGTCCTCGAACCCGGTCTTCAGGGTCTGCTCGATCAGCAGGCCCCGGAATCCCGAGCAGTCGATGAACAGATCGCCCTCGACCCGCTCGCCGCCTTGCAGGGTCACGGCCTCGATGAACCCGTCCTCGGCGCGCTGGTGCACCTCGACGATCCGGCCTTCCTGGCGGCGCACCCCGCGTGTCTCCGCGTAGCCGCGGAGGTACTGCGCGTAGAGGCCGGCGTCGATGTGGTAGGCGTGATCGATCTTGCCCAGCGGCGAGTTGGGCTGGTTGTTGGCCCGCATGAACTTGCCCTGCGCCGACGCCACCGCCTGCAGCGAGTAGTCGCCCAGGTCGCCGGCCTCGCCCATGGCCTTCAGCCGCAGCCAGTAGGCGTGGAACGACACCCCCTCCATGTCGACGCCGTAGGGGCCGAACGGGTGGTGGTACTGGTGGCCGATCGTCTTCCAGTCGACGAAGTCGATGCCCAGCTTGAAGGTCGCCTTGGTGCGGCGGACGAAGTCGTTCTCGTCCAGGTCCAGCATGCGGTTGAAGATCTTGATCTGCGGGATCGTGGACTCGCCCACGCCCACCGTGCCGATCTCCTCGGACTCCACCAGGGTCACCTGGGTGTAGCCGTCCTTCAGGAAGCGGCCCAGCGCCGCCGCCGTCATCCAGCCGGCCGTGCCGCCGCCGACGATGACGACCTTGCGCAGGCGTTGATTGGTCATGCGGGAACTCATGCTGGGATGTTGGCGGCCAGGTCGGCGGCGCAATAGCGGGCGATGAAGGCCTGGTGGTCGGGCATGGCCTGGGCCGTCTGGCCGATCAGGTCGGCCATCCGCTTCAGGCGATGGACCAGGGCGGCCTCGGGCAGGGTGTCGACCAGGGCGTCGTACTGGCGCGGCACGATCCCCTGGCCCAGCAGCACGGCGATCCAGCTGGGCTCGGCGAACAGGTCGTAGTCGGACTGGAAGATGCGGCCCCGGCCGGCGAACAGCGCGATCTTGCGCGCCAGGCTGTCGGGGATCTCCATCGTCCGGACATAGTCCCAGTAGGGCGTGTCCGAGCGCTCGGTGGCCTTGTAGTGCAGGATGATGAAGTCGCGGACCAGCTCGACCTGCTGGGCGGTCAGGCGGTTGTACTCGTCGATCTCCAGCGGATCGAAGCCCTTGTCCGGGAACAGCGCCAGCAGCTTGGTGATCCCGGCCTGGATCAGGTGGATGCTGGTGCTTTCCAGCGGCTCCAGGAAGCCGGACGACAGGCCGATGGCGACGCAGTTCTTGATCCAGGCCTGGTCCCGGCGACCGGCCTGGAAGCGCAGGAAATTGGGGTCAGCCTGGGCGAGGCCGTCCAGTCCCGCGGTCAGGGCGGCCAGGGCCTCGTCGTCGCCGATATGGGCGCTGGAATAGACATAGCCGTTGCCGGTGCGGTGCTGCAGCGGGATGCGCCAGCGCCAGCCGGCCTTGTCGGCGGTGGCGCGGGTATAGGGCGTCAGGCCGTCGCCGCCGGTGGCGCAGGGCAGGGCCACGGCCCGGTCGTTAGGCAGCCAGCGGCTCCAGTCGATGTAGCGCCCGCCCAGGGCCTGGCCGATCAGCAGGGCGCGGAAGCCGGTGCAGTCGATGAACAGGTCGGCCTCGATCACGCGGCCGTCCTCCAGGGTGACCGACTGGATGAAGCCGTCCTCGCCGCGCAGGGCCACGTCGGCGACCTTGCCTTCGATCCGCGTCGCGCCCCGCTTCTCGGCGAAGGCGCGCAGGAAGCGGGCGTAGAGGCCGGCGTCGAAATGGAAGGCGTATTTCAGGCTGGACAGCACCTTGGCCGGATCGGGATCGGGCATGGCGAAGCGGTTCTGGCGCGCGGCCACGGCCGCCAGGTTGAAGTCCTCGATCGGCCCGACCCGGTCGCGGACCTTGCGCCAGACCTGGTGGAACTTGATGGCCTCGATATCCAGGCCGAAGCTCCCGAACGGGTGGATGTAGCGGTCGCCCAGGCGCGTCCAGTTGCGGAACTCGATGCCCAGCTTGAAGGTCGCGCGGGTGGCGCGCATGAACTCGCGCTCGTCGATCCCCAGCATGCCGTTGAAGGTCAGGATGGGCGGGATGGTGGCCTCGCCGACGCCGACCGTGCCGATCTGCTCGGACTCGACCAGCACGACCTCGACCTGGCCGTTCAGCACCTTGGACAGGGCGGCCGCGGTCATCCAGCCGGCCGTGCCGCCGCCCAGGACCAGGACCTTGCGGATGGGAGCGGGCGTCATGAGCGGTCCTTCAGGGCGTCGGCGTGCGGCTGCATGGCCTGGGCGGCCTGATGGATCATCCCGCGCAGCCGGGCCAGGGCGGCGTCGGCCTGGGCGGCGGGAATGCGGTCGGCCAGCCGGTCGTGCCGGCGCGGCGTGATCCCGTGGCCCAGGAACGCCCCGACCCAGGCGCCTTCCACGAAGGTCTCCTCGTCGTACAGCACCACGCGGCCCCGGCTCTCGAACTGGGCCTGCTTGTAGGCCAGGGCCGGGGAGGGCGCGGCGCGCCGGGCCTGGACCCACAGCGGCTCGGTCCGCGTGGCGGCCGCGTAGCGGAACACGGCCAGGTCGCGGGCCCGGTCCTGCTCCTCGGCCATCAGCCGATTGTACTCCATCGCCGCCAGGGGCGAGCCGTCGGCGGTGGGCAGCAGGGCGATCAGTCGGCCGACGCCGCTCTGGATCGCCTGGGCGTCGTCGCCGTTCAGCGGCTCCAGCTGGCCGGCCGCCGGGCCGATCGCCACGCAATTGCCGGACCAGACCTGTCGGCGGCGACCGTTGCGCACGGGAACGATCGTGGCCTCGCCGCCCAGGATGTCGCGCGCCTCGTCGTCAGAGGTCAAGCTTCCGGCATAGCCCAGGGCCACGGCGTCGCCGCCGCGCAGCGGGACGCGCCGCAGCCAACCCTCGGCGATCGCCTCGAACTCGGTCAGCGGCGGCGGGTTGGCGCGGGGTGCGACCTCGCGCAGGGCCAGGCGGTCGCAGGGCAGGGCGGGCTCGTCGATCCAGCCGGCGTCGGGCGTCGCCCCGATCAGCCGGCCGTCCGGCGTGGCGTCGATGAACAGGTCGGCGACGACCCGCTCGCCGTCGGCCAGGACCACGGCGGCGATCCGGCCGTCCGCCGCCAGGACGACGTCGGCGATCTCGCCCGCGCGGGCCTCCACGCGGCCCGCCGTCGCCCGCAGCGCCGCGACATAGGCGGCGGCGTCCAGGTGCAGGCCGTAGGACAGGGTCGACAGCACCGAGCGGGGGTCTTCGCTGGGCGGGGCGAACCGGCCCAGGCGTCCGGCCACGGCGGCCAAGCTGTAGTCCTCGTATCGGCCGGCGTCGCCGCGCTCGCAGGCGCGCAGCCAGTGATGATGGAAGGCCACGCCGTCCAGACCGGCGCCGGCGTCGCTGAAGCCTTCCACATGGTCGTGGCCGGTCCCGGTCCAGCCGCTGTAGCGCGCGCCCAGCTTGAAGGTCCCGCGCGCGCTCCGCATCAGGGCGGCCTCGTCCAGGCCGAGCAGGCCGTGGAAGGTCCGCAGGGCGGGCAGGGTTGACAGGGCTCCGCAGGGCGCCGAGGCGGCGGTCTCGACCACGCGCAGGGTCCGGTCGCCGGGCAGCACCCGGGCCAGGGCGCAGGCCGTCATCCAGCCGGCGACGCCGCCGCCCAGGACGGCGACGCTGTTCAGGGGCGGGCGGCTCATGCGGCGGCTCCCGAGGCGGCGCAGAAGCGGGCGATCCAGTCGTCGTGGGTCGGCATGGCCCGCGCCGTTTCGGCGACCGACTCGCGGATCGCCTTCAGGCGCTGGGCGAGGGCCGCGTCGGGCACGCTGTCGCTGACCGGGTMGTACATCCCGGGCACGATGTTCTGGCCCAGATAGACGGCCAGCCAGCTGGGCTCGAGGAAGAAGCCGTCCTTGTACTTCACGACCACGCCCCGGTCGCGGAACAGGTCCATCTTGTAGGCCAGGCTGTCGGGGATAGGCAGGTTTCGGCGGTCGTCCCAGAACGGCGAGCCGACCCGCTGGTTGGCGTGGTAGTGCAGCACCAGGAAGTCGCGGATCCGCTCGAACTCCAGGGTCATGACCCGATTGTACTCGTCCTGGTCGGCCTGGGCGCAGTCGCGGTCGGGGAACAGTTCCAGCAGGGTGGTCACGGCCACCTGGATCAGGTGGATGCTGGTGCTTTCCAGCGGCTCCAGGAAGCCTGACGCCAGGCCCACGGCCACGCAGTTCCTGCTCCACTGCTTCTTGCGATGGCCGGCGACGAACCGCAGGAAGCGCGGGTCGGCCTGGGCCTTGCCCTCCAGTCCCGCCAGCAGGGCGGCGGCGGCGGCGTCGTCGCTGATATGGGCGCTGGAATAGACGTAGCCGTTGCCCACCCGGTGCTGCAGCGGGATGCGCCAGCGCCAGCCGGCCTCGTCGGCCGTGCAGCGGGTGTAGGGCGTCGAGGCCTCGACCGTTTCGCACGGCACGGCGGCGGCCCGGTCGCAGGGCAGCCAGCGCGTCCAGTCCTCGTAACCGGCCTTCAGGGCCTGTTCGATCAGCAGGCCCCGGAACCCGGAGCAGTCGATGAACAGGTCGGCCTCGATGCGTTCGCCGTTCTCCATCGTGATCGCCTCGATGAAGCCGTCCGCGCCGCGCAGGGCCACGTCGGCGACCTTGCCCTCGGTGCGGACCACGCCTCGCGCCTCGGCATAGGCGCGCAGATAGGCCGCATAGAGCCCGGCGTCGAACTGGTAGGCGTAGTTGTAGGTCGAGGCCACGGAGCGCAGGTCGGAAGAGGGCGGGGCGAACTTGCCAGCTCGCGCGGCCATCACCGGCAGGGAATAAGCCTCCAGCGGCGTCGGATCCCCGCCCTGGTGGGCCCGCAGCCAGTGGTGGTGGAAGCCCACCCCGCCGATCGCCGCGCCATAGGCGCCGAACGGGTGGATGTAGCTGTCGCCTGGCTTGCCCCAGCCGCGGAACTCGATGCCCAGCTTGTAGGTCGCCTGGGTCCTGCGCATGAAATCGGCCTCGTCGAGGCCCAGGGCGGCGTTGAAATGGCGGATGTGCGGCACGGTCGCCTCGCCGACGCCGACGGTGCCGATCTCGGCGGATTCCACCAGGCGCAGGGCGATCGGCAGGCCGGCCAGCTTGGCCGACAGGGCCGCGGCCGTCATCCAGCCGGCGGTGCCGCCGCCGACGATTAGAATGTTCCGGACGGCTCGATCCGTCATGCGTTCCCCCTCTCGCGACCGTACCCCGCCTTCTATGGGCGGTCATCCCGTCTGGCCCGAATGGACGTCGAGGTCCAAGCGGATTGGTCAGAGGACGTACGTTCCCAGTTGGGGGAAAGCGTCGCCCGCTGACCTGTTTTTCCTGGTTGCAACACGTGGGAGCAACCAAATTTTCCCGCTAAAACAGAAGMTTGATCGATGATCATCTTCTTTTTGACAGTCAAGTTACCGGTACCTTGACGTCGGCGGGCTTTGCCATATCATCTGACCATAATGGTCGATTCAATAGACCAATGGTAGCGGTAACCCGCTGCCAGGAAGAATAACTGGGGAGGCAGACGAAATGGACTACGTCCAAGGCGCGCCCGCATGCGCGAGCGGCAATTCAATTTCAAAACTCAAGTACGGCGTATCCGCCCTGGCGCTGGGCGTGGTGCTGATCGCCGGGCCGGCCCTGGCCCAGACCAAACCCGCCGATGACGCGGCGACGGTCGACGAGGTGGTTGTCACCAGCATCCGCCAGAGCCTGAAGAGCTCGCAGCAGCTCAAGCAAAGCTCGGAGGTCGTCAGCGACTCGATCACCGCCGAGGACATCGGCGCCCTGCCGGACCGCTCGGTCACCGAGGCGCTGCAGCGCATCCCGGGCGTGGCCATCAACCGCTTCGCCGCCGGCGTCGACCCCGACCACTTCTCGACCGAAGGCAGCGGCGTCGTGGTGCGCGGCCTGAACTTCGTGCGCTCGGAACTGAACGGCCGCGACACGTTCTCGGCCAACAACGGTCGCGCCCTGAGCTTCGCGGACGTGCCGTCCGAGCTGATGGGCGGCGTCGATGTGTTCAAGAGCCCCTCGGCCGACATGATCGAGGGCGGCATCTCGGGCACGGTCAACCTGCGCACCCGCCTGCCGTTCGACCAGAAGAAGCAGGTGATCTCGCTGTCGGCCGAAGCCAGCTACGGCGACTTCGTCAAGAAGTGGGCCCCGACATATTCGGCCCTCTACAGCAATCAGTGGGACACCGAGGCCGGCACGTTCGGCCTGCTGCTCAGCGCGGTCGATTCCAAGCTTTGGACCCGGGCCGACGGCACCCAGGTGTCGAACTTCGGCTGCCGCACCGATTTCACCACCGCCCAAACCACCAATCCCAAGGCTGTCGACTGCCCGGACAATCGGGGCAAGGGCGTGTGGTTCCCGCGCGGCGCGGCGTTCCGCAGCACCGAGACCGAGCGCGACCGCACGGGCTATGCGGCCGCCGGCCAATGGCGCAGCAACGACGACACCATGCTGGCGACCTTCCAGTACCTCCGCTCGGAATCGGAGCAGCACTGGACCGAACACGCGATGGAGATCGCCACCGACAACGTGACCTCGAACGGCGACTCGCGCCCGATCGACGGCACCACCTTCGGCGTCGACAGCAGCGGCATCTTCACCAACGGCGTCATCACCGGCTCGCAAGGCTGGCGCGACGACCAGAACAGCGCCACCGATCCGCGTACGCCCAGCAACGGCCTGCAAAGCAACAACATCACCCGCAGCGTCGAGCAGAAGTACGTCACCTCGGATTACGGCTTCAACTTCAAGTGGACGCCGAACGAGCGCTGGGGCGTGGTCTTCGACTACCAGCACGTGGACTCGACGGTCGACAACCTGGACGTTGGCGTCTGGGCTTCGACGTTCCAGAACTTGGACCTGAAGCTGAACGGTTCCGACATGCCGGTCTTCACGTTCCTGCCGCCGTCCAGCGGCGCGGCCGTGTCGAATTGCGCGCCGCCCAGCAGCAGCTGCTCGACCTACTTCCGGGGAACCCACAACAGCTTCCAGGACCCGTACAACAGCTTCTGGCGCTCGGCGATGGACCACATCGAGCAGAGCGAGGGCAAGGAAGACGCCGCCAAGATCGACGTCGACTACCGCTTCGCCGAGAATAGCTGGCTGGACTCGGCCCGCGTGGGCGTCCGCTGGTCCGAGCGCGACCAGACCACCCGGTTCACAGCCTATAACTGGGGCGTGCTGAGCGAAATCTGGGGCGGCGGCGGTCCGGTCTGGTTCGACGATCCAGTCAACGGCAACCCGGCCACGCCGGGCGGCAGCAACAGCGTCGCCCACACCGAGCTCTATCCGTTCACCGACTTCATGCGCGGCGAAGTGCCGGTTCCGACCGGTCTCGACGCCCGTCCGTTCTACAACGGCAACCCCGCCCGGGATTACGCCGCGATGTCGGCCTTTGGCCTGGCTGTCGGCGACGAATGGCGGGCGCGTCTCGACGCCAACCACTGCCCGCAGAATTGGGTGCCGTTGGCGCAGCGCTGCGGCGTGAACGCCGGGTCGCCGTTCCGGCCGGGCGAGATCAACCCGGTCAACGAGACGACCCAGTCGGCCTACGGCATGCTGCGGTTTGGGCACGACTTCGACGGCGACGTCCGGGTCAGCGGCAATATCGGCCTGCGCTATACCCGCACCAAACGCGAGGCTTCGGGTTATCTGACCTTCCCGCAGTCCTCCACGAACCCGCAGGCCTGCGCGGACGCCCTGGCGCGGTGGCAGGCCTTGCCCGATCCCAAGCCGGTGTTCACGCCCACCGACTACTGCCAGCTTCCCTCGTCGGTGCAGGCCGCGGCCGTGGCCTTCTCTAACGGCGCGACCTACCCGAACACGGCCCACCTGACCTACGACTACTGGCTGCCCAGCCTGAACGTGAAGGTCGCGTTGCCGAACAAGCTGCAGCTGCGCTTCGCCGCTTCGAAGACCATCACCCCGCCCGACATCGGCCTGACCCGCAACTACTACGACGTCAAGTTGGACACGACGGACGCGGCGATCTCGAACCCGGTCACGGCCGACAGCCTCAGCGGCACGGTCACGGTCGGCAATCCGTACCTGAAGCCCACCCAGTCGATAAACCTGGACGCTTCAGCGGAATGGTACTTCGCGCCGGTCGGCTMGCTGACCTTCGCGCTGTTCTGGAAGGAACTGAAGGACGTCGCCACCAACACGACCGCGCGCGTCCCGTTCACCAACAACGGCGCGACGTTCAACGTGGCGGTCACCACGCCGGGCAACTCCGACCAGACCGCCCACATCAAGGGCTTCGAAGTCGCCTACCAGCAGTTCTACGACTTCCTGCCCAAGCCGCTGGACGGCTTCGGCATCAACGCCAACTACAGCTACATCGACAGCAGCGGCGTGCCGCAAAGCACGCTGTCGGCGACCGACCCCGACGTGGCCGCCGGCCGCGTCTCGACGGTCGACACCAGCCTGCTGCCGCTGCAGGGCCTGTCCAAGCACAACGCCAACTTCGCGGCCATCTACGAGAAGGGCAAGATCTCGGCTCGCCTGGCCTACAACTGGCGTTCGGACTTCCTGCTGACGGTCCGCGACGTGATCGTGCCCTACGCGCCGATCATGAACGAGGCCACCGGCCAGCTGGACGGCTCGCTGTTCTACACCGTCAACGACAAGGTGAAGGTCGGCGTGCAGGGCGTGAACCTGACGAACGAGGTCACCAAGACCACCCAGGTCCTGAACAACCAACTGCTCAAGGCCGGACGGTCCTGGTTCATGAACGACCGGCGCTACACCTTCGTGTTGCGCGCCACCTTCTAGACCCCGAGGCGCCTCCGTCGGCCTGGTCCGGCGGAGGCGTTCCGGCGCATTTTCTTCTATCCCAAAACTCACCGCGCAACGTTCCCGACGTTGCGCGGTGTTCTTGAGAGGGCTTCATCGTGACGTTCCGCCGCTCAGTCTTTTCCAGGCGAGGTTTCATGGAGCTGGGGGCCGCCGCCGCGGCGGCCTGCGCGGCTCCGGGCCTGGCCCATGCCGCCGAAAGCGCCGCTGGGCCCTCGCTGGCGACCCTGGCCAAGGCCAAGGGCTTCCGGTTCGGCAGCGCGGTCGGAACGGGCAAGAACGGCACGCTGAACGATCCCGGCTATCGCCAGGTGCTGATCGACGAGTGCGGCGTGCTGGTGCCCGAGAACGAGCTGAAGTGGTACGTCCTGCGGCCCGACGCCAAGACCTTCGCCTTCGAGCGCGCCGACCGCATCGCCGCGTTCGCCAAGGCCCACGACATCGCCCTGCGCGGCCACACCCTGCTGTGGCACCACCCGAAGTGGTTCCCGGCCTGGCTCAACAGCTACGACTTCGGAACGGGCCCCGCCGCGGCGAAGAACGCCGAGGCCATGCTGACCGACCACATCGCCAAGGTCGTGGCCCATTATCCGCAGATCCAGAGCTGGGACGTGGTCAACGAGACGATCGATCCCAAGGACGGCGCGATCCGCCGCACGGTCTTCTCCGACGCCATGGGCCAGGAGCGGACCCTGGACGTCGCCTTCCACGCCGCCCGCGCCGCCGCGCCCAAGGCCCGGCTGGTCTATAACGACTACATGGGCTGGGAGGCCGGCAACGAGGCGCACCGCGCCGGCGTGCTGAAGCTGCTGGAAGGCTTCCGCAAGCGCGGGACGCCGGTCGACGCCCTGGGCGTCCAGAGCCACCTGGGCACCCAGGATCCCGGCGCCTCGGCCATTCTCGGCCAGCCGCAGGAAAAGGCCTGGCGGGCCTTCCTCGATGAGGCCACGGGCATGGGCTACGACCTGCTGATCACCGAATTCGACGTCAACGACCAGAACCTGCCGGGCGACGTCGCCGGTCGCGACGCGGCGGGCGCCGCGCTGACCAAGGCCTATCTCGACCTGATGCTGGACTACCGGCAGACCAAGGAGGTCCTGGCCTGGGGCATGGTCGACAAATATTCCTKGCTGCAGGGCTTCACGCCCCGCAAGGACGGCCTGCCCAAGCGCGCCACGCTCTATGACGACGCCTACAAGCCCAAGCCGCTGCGCGAGGCGGTGGCGGCGGCGTTCCGGGCGGCGCCGGTGYGGGCGTGAACCGCCGGGCGGCGCTGCTCGGCGCCGCGCTGGCGGCCTTCGCCGGCGTTTCCGCGCCGCGCGCCCAGACCTCGGGGTCCACCGGCGGCCTGACCGCCGAGCAGGACCACAGGCTGATGCTGGACCGGCTGGGGATCAAGACGCTGCGGCCGGGCGTCGACGGCTACAACTCCGCCGCCCCCAACTTCGTCAACCAGGATGAGGCCAAGGCCGGGCCGTTCAGTCCCTTGCCCGACCCGCTGGTCTTCCCGGACGGCCGCCCGGTGGCGACGCCTGACGACTGGTGGAAACGCCGCCGTCCGCAACTGGTCGAACTGTTCTCGCGCGAGGAGCACGGCCGCGTGCCCAGGCGCACGCCGGCGGTCCGCTGGCGGGTGGTCAGCGAGAAGCGCGACGTCCGCAACGGCGTGGCGGTGCTGGAGCGACGCCTGGCCGGCGACCTGGACAACCGCGCCTGGCCCGCCGTCTCGGTCAGTCTCGACCTGCTGCTGGTCACGCCGGAAGGCAAGGGGAGGCGGCCCCTGGTTCTGGAGTTCGGCTTCCCCGACGGGGCGCCCTGGATGAAGGGCAAACCGGCGCCGCCCGGGCCCGACTGGCGCGACCTGGTCCTGGCGCGGGGCTGGGGCTATGCGATCCTCGACCCCACCAGCGTCCAGCCCGACAACGGCGCGGGGCTGAGCCGGGGCGTCATCGGCCTGGTCAATCACGGCCGTCCCCGCGCGCCTGGCGACTGGGGCGCCCTGCGCGCCTGGGCCTGGGGCGCCAGCCGGGTGCTGGATTTCCTGGCCACCGATCCCGCCGTAGACGACCGCCGCGTGGCGATCGAGGGCCTGTCGCGTTACGGCAAGGCCGCCCTGGTGGCCATGGCCTACGACCAGCGCTTCGCCGCCGGCCTGGTCGCCTCGTCGGGGGAGGGCGGGGCCAAGCTGCATCGGCGCAAGCGCGGCGAGCAGCTGGAGAACCTGGCGGCCAGCGGCGAGTACCACTGGATGGCCGGCAATTTCCTGCGCTACGCCGGACCGCTGACCGTCGACGACCTGCCTGTCGACGCCCACGAACTGATCGCCCTGTGCGCGCCCCGGCCGCTGTTCATCAGCGTCGGCAACGACCAGGCCGACGGCTGGGTGGACTCGCGCGGCATGTTCATGGCCGCCGTCGCCGCCGGGCCGGTCTACCGGCTGCTGGGCGCGCGCGACCTGGGCGTCACGGTGTTCCCCGAGCCCTTGACCCTGGTGGCCGAGGGCGAGCTAGCGTTCCGGCAGCACGAGGGCGGTCACACGCCCGGCCCGAACTGGCCCTACTTCCTGGACTTCGCTTCGCGCTATCTTGAGCGCCCCTGAGTTCGTTTCGCCAAGTCCCGCAAGAGCGTCGCATGAGCCTGTCCTTTCCGCCCCTCGAAGAGCGTTCGAACGTCACGCGGGAAATCCTGCGCGCCGAGATCGTCCCGGCCTACCGGCCCGTGGTGCTGCGCGGCTTCGCGGCGGACTGGCCGGCGGCCCGGGCCGGTCTCGAGGGACCGGCGGCGGCGGCGGCCTATATCAAGGGCTTCGACAAGGGCGTGGCCGTCGAGGCCTTCGTCGGGGCGCCGGAGATCAACGGACGCTTCTTCTACAGCGACGCCGAGCGGGCGGTGAACTTCGAGCGGCGGCAGGGCGGGGTCTCGGCCATCGTCGACGACATCCTGGCCCTGGGCGCCGAGGCCAACCCGCCGTCGGTCTATGTCGGCTCGGCCCCGACGGAGCGGGTGCTGCCGGGCTTCGCCGAGGCCAACACGCACGACCTGCTGGCCGTGCCGGTCGAGCCGCGCATCTGGTTCGGCAACGCCGTCAGGGTGCAGACCCACTACGACATGGCCGACAACATCGCCGTGGTGACGGCCGGTCGCCGGCGCTTCACCCTGTTCCCGCCCGAGCAGACGGCCAACCTCTATGTCGGGCCGCTGGACTTCACCCTGGCCGGTCAGCCGATCAGCATGGTCGAGCTGGAGGCGCCCAACCTGGACCGCTATCCGCGCTTCGCCGAGGCGATCGAGCACGGCCGCTCGGCCGAGCTCGGTCCCGGCGACGCCATCTACATCCCCACCGCCTGGTGGCACCACGTCCAGTCGCTCGCCCGCTTCAACGTGCTGGTGAACTACTGGTGGCGCGAGCTGCCGCCCGAGGCCGGGTCGGCGTTCGAGGTGCTGGTCCACGGCCTGCTGGCCGTGCGCCACCTGCCCAAGCCGCAGCGCGACGCCTGGCGGGCGATCTTCGACCACTACCTGTTCGAGGCTGACGGCGATCCCGCCGCCCACCTGCCCGACGAGCGCAAGGGCGTGCTGGGGCCGCTGACGCCGCGCCTGGCGCAGAACATCCGCGCCTTCCTCAAGCGGTCGCTCGGCTGAACGCCTAGGCGTGGGCGATGATCGGCAGGAAGGTCTCGGCCGTCAGGCTGGCGCCGCCCACCAGCACGCCGTCGACGTTCGGGGTCGCCAGGATGCCGGCCGCGTTGGCCGGGGTCACCGAGCCGCCGTACAGCAGGCGGATGCGGTCGCCGGCCGGACCCAGCGTCGCGCGGCAGGTCTCGCGCAGCACGGCGTGCATGGCGGCGATGTCCGCGTCCGTGGCCGAGCGACCCGTGCCGATGGCCCAGATCGGCTCGTAGGCCACCGACAGCCAGTCGCCGTCGGCGTCGGCCGGCAGGCAGTTCTCCAGCTGGGCGCCGACCACCGTCTCGGCCAGGCCGGMCTCGCGGACGTCCAGCGCCTCGCCCACGCACAGGATCACCGACAGGCCGTGCCGTCGCGCCGCCTCGGCCTTGCCGCGCACCTCGGCGTCGCTCTCCTGGCGGCCCGCCCGGCACTCGCTGTGACCGACGATGGTGAAGGCCGCGCCGGCGTCCTTGACCATCGGCGCGGACAGGCACCCGGTGTGCGCGCCCTTGTCGGCGGCATGGATGTCCTGGGCGCCGACGTGCAGCGCGTCGGCGGCCTGCCAGGCGGCGGTGATCAGGGTGGCGGGGACGGCCACGCCAACGTCGACGGCGGGCGTCTGGCGCGCCGCCGCCTCGATGGCGTCCAGGACGGGCAGGGCGTCGCGGCCGCCGTGCATCTTCCAGTTTCCGACCACGAACTTCCGGGCGGGCTTATCCATAGCGAGCTGCATTCGGTCTCCGTGCGCCGGTCCTGCCCGGCGCCTGTGTCTTCAAAGGGCGAGGGAAGGGCGGTCAGGCCGGTTCGGGGATCTTGGCGGGGTGGTCGTGGCGGGCCAGTCGCGCGCCCAGCGCCGCCAGCTGTTCCCATAGGGCGGGCGGGAGGCGGGGCCCGAACGTCTCGTAGGCCGGCGGGATCAGGGCGGCCTCTGCGCGCCAGATCTCGGGGTCCACGGTCAGCAGCAGGTCCAGCTGGGCGTCGGTCAGGTCCAGGCCCGTCAGGTCCAGGCCGTCGCGGGCGGGCAGACGACCGATCGGGCTGTCGATGGCCTCGGCCTCGCCCTCCAGGCGGTCGACGATCCACTTCAGCACCCGGCTGTTCTCGCCATAGCCCGGCCAGACGAACTTGCCGCGCTCGTCCTTGCGGAACCAGTTGACGAAGTAGATGCGGGGCAGCTTGGCCGGATCGGCCGACGCGCCGACCTTCAGCCAGTGATTGAAGTAGTCCCCCATGTTGTAGCCGCAGAACGGCAGCATGGCGAAGGGATCGCGGCGCAGCTCGCCGATGCTGTTCTCGGCCGCCGCCGTACCTTCCGAGGCGACGTTGGAGGCCAGGAACACCCCGTGCTCCCAGTCGAAGGCCTCGGTGACCAGCGGCACCGCCGAGGCGCGGCGGCCGCCGAACAGGATGGCCGAGATCGGCACCCCGGCCGGGTCCTCCCACTCGTCGGCGATCACCGGGCACTGGCCGGCGGGCACGGCGAAGCGGGCGTTGGGATGGGCGGCGGGCTCGCCGCTCTCCGGCGTCCAGGCGCGGCCCTTCCAGTCGGTCAGTCCCTCGGGCGGGGTCTCGGTCAGGCCCTCCCACCAGACGTCGCCGTCGGCGGTCAGGGCCACGTTGGTGTAGACGCAGTTGGAATGCAGGGTGTCGACCGCGTTGCGGTTGGTCTTGACGCCCGTGCCCGGCGCGACGCCGAAGAAGCCGGCTTCCGGATTGATCGCGTACAGACGGCCGTCCGGCCCGAACCGCATCCAGCAGATGTCGTCGCCGATGGTCTCGGCCTTCCAGCCGGGCAGGGTGGGCTGCAGCATGGCCATGTTGGTCTTGCCGCAGGCGCTGGGGAAGGCGGCGGCCACGTAGCGCACCTTGCCGGCCGGCGAGGTCAGCTTGAGGATCAGCATGTGCTCGGCCAGCCAGCCCTCGTCGCGGGCCATCACCGAGGCGATGCGCAGGGCGTAGCACTTCTTGCCCAGCAGGGCGTTGCCGCCGTAGCCCGAGCCGTAGGACCAGATCTCGCGGCTCTCGGGGAAGTGGACGATGTACTTGTCGTCGTTGCACGGCCAGGCGACGTCGTCCTGACCCTCGCCCAGGGGCGCGCCCAGGGTGTGCAGGGCCGGCACGAAGAAGCCATCCTCGCCCAGGGCGTCCAGGGCCGCCCGGCCCATCCGGGTCATCACTCGCATCGAGACGGCGACATAGGCGCTGTCGGTGATCTCGACCCCCAGGGCGCTGATCGGCGAGCCGACGGGGCCCATGGAGAAGGGCACGACGTACATCGTCCGTCCCCGCATGCAGCCGTCGAACAGGCCGTTCAGCGTGCGGCGCATCTCGTCCGGGTCGCGCCAGTTGTTGGTCGGACCGGCGTCGGCCTGGTCGGCCGAGCAGATGAAAGTGCGGCTCTCGACGCGGGCGACGTCGCGCGGGTCGGAGGCGGCGTKGAACGAGTTGGGGCGAAGCTCGGGATTGAGGCGCTTGAGCGTGCCGAGGGCGACCAGTTCATCGGTGAGGGCGGCCCATTCCGCGTCGGAGCCGTCGCACCAGTGGATGGCCTTCGGCTTGGTCAGGGCGGCGACCTCGTCGACCCAGGCCAATAGACGCGCGTGTTTCGTCGGGGGCGCGTTAGCGCCCAGCCCTTGGTTCTGCATTTCACGTCCTGCTGCAAGTTGGCGAAACTATTGCTCGCCTTGCGCGCACCATAGCGTGAGGAATCGAGGGGAAAAGACCAATGTTTTCAATGACAACGTTGTCGTTGAAAAACAGGGCGCCAGTTGCCGCGAGGGTGGCATGTTTTCGCGCCCGGCGCCCGTTTAGGAGGAAGTCGATCCCGAAGCGCAGCCGTCGCCGCGCCGAAATGACCGCCTTCGCGCAGCCTTCCGGGGCGAATCGAGGCGGTCGGGACCCGTGTGGAAACTCACGCCGTCCGTGTGACCGGCGGCACAGCGTCCGCCTTCCGCCCTCCGCATCTTCACCGGAAGGGGCGTCGCCCGCCGGCGGTTCGGCGCGGTCGCCATCCTGGACGGAGGAAATTCCATGCTCAGCAATAAGGAAGCCCTGGCGCTGGCCGACCAGATCGAAGCGGCTCTGCCCGACGCCGAGGCGTTCGGCGCGTCGGCCGGCGACGATCTGTGCAAGACCTATCGGTCGATCGCCCCCAGCATCAAGGCGCTGCTCCCGGTCATCGCGCTGATTCCCGGCGTCGGGCCGGCCGTCGCCAAGGCGTTGAAACTGCTGATGGCGCTCGCCGACCAGCTCTGCCCCACGGCCTAGGCTCGGCGCCCAGAAGGCCTCGCGCCGTCGAGGTTCGAGGCCTTCGAACACCCTGGGTCCCACGGATCACGCGCCGACGCGTTCGCGCCCACACCCCCCAAACGAGGGTTGTGGCCCAGGCCCGCCCCTCGCTAGCTCGGGCGGTCGCTGTTCGGGGAACGGCGTGCGCATAAGTGGTTAAATGGGGTGAAATATGTCGGGAATCCAACATAGCCGCGGCAAGAGTCCGCGCAGTCCGCGAGCCCTGTGGCTGGCGGGGACGGCTCTCGGATGTTCTCTGCTGGTGCAGCCCGCAGCAGCCTTGGCCGCCGACGAGTGCGGCCCGCCCGCCGCCGGCGTGGTGACCTGTCCGGCGCCCGTCACCACCGGCGTCAGCTACACGACGATCGATGACCTGATCCTGAACCTGCCGGCCGCGACGTCCAATTCCGGCGCGATCGCGGTGGATGTCGTCGGCGGGGCCGGGAAGGTCAGCGTCGTGGCGGCCGACATCTCGACCAGCGGAAACGAAGCCCCCGGCCTGTTCGTCACCACCACCAGCGGCGCGATCGACGTCACGGTGACCAAGGCGGCCACGTCGGGAACCGACATGGTCAACCAGATGACCAACGACGCGATCGTCGCGCTGTCGGACAGCGGCGCGGTCAAGGTCAAGGCCGGCGAGGTTTCGACGGTCGGGGTCTACACGTCCGGCGTCGCGGCCCAATCGAAGACCGGCGACGTCACGGTCGAGATCGACACGATCTCCTCCTCGGGTCTGGGCGGCAGCATCGTCCTGGCCCGTTCGCTGGACGGTCCCAGCGCCACGCCGACGGGCGGGGGCAAGGTGACGGTGGTGGTCGGCGAAGCCTCGACCAGCCAGGCCAACGGCGTCATCGGGGCCGTCGGCTTCGGCGACGTCTCCGTGACCGCCGGTCACATCGTCGGGACCGGGGGCCCGGCTGTCGGTCCCGCCGGCCACACCTCTTTCGGCCAGGGGATCGGCGCGCGCAGCTACAACGGCGACGTCGCCGTCAAGGTCGACGACCTGTCGACCAGCGGCGTGGGCTTCCTGGGCGTGACCGCCACCGCTCTGGCGGGCGACGCGTCCGTCGAGAGCGGGACCGTCACCACGGCCAGCGACGGGGCCTACGGCGTCTATGTGCGGGCCGGCGGCACAGCCAAGGTCGTGGCTGACACGACGACCACCCATGGCAAGGTGACCAACGACGGTACGACCCACTACACTGACGCCATCCGCGTCGAGGCGGGCGGCCTGATGGACGTGACCTCTCAGCATGCGACGGCGACGGGCGACGGCGCCTCGGCGATCCTGGCCAGGGGCGACGGGTCGATCAGGATCGACAGCGGCGAGGCCTCGGCCGCGGGCGGCGCGATCACCGTGGGCGGTGTCCAGGTGTTCTCCAACGCCATCAGCGCCCAGAGCTTCCTGGGCGACATCGACATCACCAGCGACACGGCCAGCGCTCAGGGCGCCCAGTCCTGGGCGATCTACGCCTCGGCGGGCAACGGCGCGATCAGCATCGACAGCGGGACGGCCACGGCGGCCGGCGCGGGCGGCCGGGCGATCTACGCCAACGGCGGCGAAGGGGTGACGATCCGCAGCGACGTGGCCTCKACCACCGGCGCGCCCAGCGGGTCCAACGCCGCCGACGCCATCATGGCCCTGACCTTCAACAAGACGGCCGACATCGACATCACCAGCGGCTCGGCCAGCACGACGGGGAACGGCGCTCGCGGCATCTACGCCTGGACGACCGGCGGCATCGCCATCGACAGCGGCCAGGTGACCACCACGGGGAACAGCGCCCACGGGATCATGGTCGATTCCGACGGAGCGCTGGTGTTCGGTACGCCGCACGTCCCGGTCGGCGGCGTTGGGACGGTGACCATCGTCAGCGACAAGGTCAGCGCCACCGGGAACGGGGCGATGGGCGTGTGGGTCGACTACGCGGGTCCCATCAGCATCGACAGCGGCGAGATCACCGTCGGCAACGGCGTGGGTCTCTACGTCTACGGCAAGGACACGGTGGACGTCTCGGCCGACAAGGTGACCGCGACCGGCACCGGCGTGGTGGTCTACGGCCGCGAGGGCGCGGTGAACGTGACCACGGGGACGGTTTCGGCCGGGACCCAGGGCGACGTAGGCGTCTTCGCCCAGACCACCAGCGGCGACATCGTGATCAGCGCCCAGACCACCAAGACCCAGGGCGACATGCTGACCGGCTTCACCGCCGACGCCGTGGGCGGGATCTCGACCGGCGGCGACATCAGCATCACCAGCGGCGACGCCCAGACGACCGGCCGCTCGGCCTTCGGCGTCTATGCGATCAGCCAGACCGGCGCGGTGTCGATCGACAGCGGTTCGGTGACCACCGCCGGCCAGGGCTCGACCGGGCTCTACGCCCGCGGGGCCAGCGCCTCGATCGAGAGCGGCTCGGTCCACACCTCAGGTGACGCCGCGCGCGGCATCTACGCCTGGTCCAACGGCGACATCGACATCCACAGCGGCGAGGTGGCCACCACCGGCGCCAACGCCCACGGGATCATGGTCGATTCCGACGGGGCGCTGGTGTTCGGCACGCCGCACGTCCCGGCCGGCGGGGCAGGGACGCTGAGCATCGTCGCCGACAAGGTTTCGGCCACCGGCTCGGGCGCCATGGGCGTCTGGGCCGACTATGCCGGCCCGATCAGCATCGACGCCGGCGAGATCACGGCCGGCAACGGCGTGGGCCTCTATGTCTATGGAAAGGACACGGTGGACGTCTCGGCCGACAAGGTCACGGCCAGCGGGACCGGCGTGGTGGTCTACGGCCGCGAGGGCGCGGTGCACGTCACCACGGGGACGGTCTCGGCCGGGACCCAGGGCGACGTCGGTGTCTTCGCCCAGAGCACGACAGGCGACATCACCATCGACGCCAACGTGACCCGCACGGCCAACACCGGTCTGCACGGCGGCTTCACCGCCGACGGGGTGGGCGGCTATTCGACCAACGGCGGCCACGTGAAGGTCACCAGCGCCGACTCGGCGGTGGTCGGCCAGTACGCCTCGGCGGTCTGGGCCCAGTCCACCGGCGGTGAGGTCGAGATCAACAGCGGCAAGGCGCGCGCCAGCAGCGACGGCACGGTGGCGGTCACCGGCCGTGGCGACAGGGTGACGATCGTCAGCCAGGACGCCGAGATCACCGGCGCCAACGCTCGGGCCCTCGAGGCGGTGGCGTATAACGGCGGCGATCTGACGGTGACCTCCGGGCGTGCGGTCGCCACGGCGACGGGCAGCATCGCCATCGACCTGTTCGCCGACCACGACGCGACCCTGACCGTCACCGGTCAAACCTCGGGCGCCCTGATCGGCGTCCGGGTCTCGGCCCTGAACCAGGCCGAAATGACCGTCGGAGCCGACGCCTCGATCACCGCGACCGGCGGTGTCGGGGTCGAGTTCCGCGCCGTGCCCGTGCCGGGCGGCTCGGGCTCGCCCGCCGCCGGCTACGGCGCCAGCCTGACCACGGCCGGCCACATCGGCGGGGCGCCCGGCGCCCTGGCGGTCAAGTTCGCGGGCGGGGACGACACCCTGACCCTGCTGACCGGCGCCAGCTTCGCCGGCGCCGTCGACGGCGGGGCGGGGCTGGACACCCTGGTGCTGAAGGGGACCTCCGGCCAACAGTCGGCCAGCCAGACGTTCAGCGGCGTCCTCAACTTCGAGACCGCCACGGTCGCGACCGGCGACTGGACCCTGACCGGCCTGCTGCAGGCCGACAGCCTCTCCATCGCGTCGGGCGCGACCCTGCGGATCGACGATAAGCAGGATCGCAACGCCTGGCTCGAGACGACGACGCCGGGCGCGGGCCTATCGGTCCACAACGACGGCACGCTGATCTCCCGCAGCTTCGACGACAGCCTCTACGCCGACAGCGGCACGCTCTCGATCAGCGGGACGGGCGACGTGGAGCTGCAGTCCGGCGCCATGCTGGCGTCCGGCGCCTGGACCTATACGGGCGCGACCCGGGTCAGCGGCGGCGAGCTGCACGTGGTCACCGACATCGGCGGCGGCCTGGAGCAGACCGGCGGCGTCGTGGTCGTGGGCGCCGACTACGCGGTCGACGACGCGGGGCTGGGCACGGTGAAGGTCGCTGGTCATGGAACGACGGGAAGCTTCGCGGGCGGCCTGAAGGTCGACGGCGGCCAGTTCTTCCTGGGCCAGGACGGCGACTACACCCTGACCAACGCCCTGTCGGGCGCGGGCGGCCAGGTGATCTGGGCCGGCGGCGGCGACCTGACCCTGTCGGGCGCCTATTCGCGGACGGGGATGCTGGTCAACGGCGGCGGCCTGGTGACGATCGCCAACCTGTCGGCCGACTCCCGCCTGGCCCTGATGGGCGAGGCCTTCGCCCTCGGCTCGGGCGCCAAGAAGACCGGCGGGCTTTCGGGCGACGCCGACCTCGACATCGGCGCCGGGACCCTGACGGTGGCCCAGGTCAACGCCACGAGCTATTCGGGCGACCTGAGCGGCGCGGGCGGCCTGGTCAAGTCCGGCGCGGCGACCCTGACCCTGTCGGGCGCGGCGACCTACGCCGGGCCGACGACCGTGTCGGGCGGCGTGCTGCTGCTGAAGGGCTCGATGACCAGCGACGTCACCGTGGCGTCGGGCGCGACCCTGCAGATCGGCGACGGCGGAACGACCGGCGAGCTGACGGGCGACCTGGCAGTCGCCGGCACGACGATCTTCAACCGGTCGGACGAGTATGACTACGGCGGCGACATCACCGGCGCGGGCGAGCTGGTCAAGAAGGGGGCCGCGCGCCTGACCCTGTCGGGCCAGTACGGCTTCACCGGCACGACCACCGTCCAGGGCGGCTCGGTGCGGATCCTGCATCTGCCGCAGACCGCCCAGGTCCAGGTCGACAATGGCGTGCTGGACCTCAGCGGCCTGACCCAGACCATCACCAACCTCAGCGGCGGCGCGACGGGCGGCGTCGACATCAGCGGCGGCGCCCTGACCGTCAACCAGTCGGGCAGCACCACCTTCGCCGGCTCGATCACCGGCTCGGGCTCGTTCACGGTCACCGGCGGCGGCGTGATCGAGCTCAGCGGCGCCAACACCTATACCGGCGACACCACGGTCACGGCCGGCAAGCTGAAGGTCAACGGTTCGGTGACCTCCGACGTCACCGTGGGCGCGGCCGGCGCCCTGGGCGGCTCGGGCGTGATCGGCGGCGACGTCGTCGTGCAGGGCGGCGGCCAGGTCACACCCGGCAACTCGCCCGGCACCCTGACCGTGGCCGGCGACTTCACCTTCGCCGCGGGCTCGACCTACCAGGTCGAGGTGCTGCCGACCGGCGAGCACGACCTGATCGTCGTGGGCGGCGCCACCACCATCCAGAGCGGCGCCAAGGTCGCCGTGCTGGCCGGCGGCCCGGCCTCGCAGTACGCCCGGTTGAGCCAGTACGGGATCCTGACCTCGGCGGGCGGGATCACGGGGCGGTTCTCCAGCGTCACCAGCGACATGGCGTTCCTGACGCCCAGCCTGACCTACACGGCCAACGCCGTGCGCCTGAACCTGGTGCGCAACGACATCCGGTTCGCCAGCTTCGCCACGACCTCGAACCAGGCTCGCGTGGCCGACGCGGCCGAGGCCCTGGGCCTGGGCGCGCCGGTCTACGACGCCCTGGTCACCCAGAACGCGGGCGGGTCGGCCCAGGGCTACGCCGCCCTGGACGGCCAGATCTACGCCGACGTCTCGACCGTCCTGGCGGGAGAGGCGGGCCGGCTGCGGCAGGCGATCCAGGCCCGGACCTCGGCCCCGGCCGAGGTGTCCGGCGGCTGGGGCGACGTCCTGGCGGGGTGGAGCAAGGTCGACGCCGGCGCCGGCGCGGCGGGCCTGAAGGTCAGCGGCGCGGGTCTGGCGGTCGGCGGCGACAGGGTGCTGGGCGACACCCGCCTGGGCCTGGCGGCCGCCTATGGCGAGGCCGACGGGACGGTCTCGGCGCGGAACAGTCGGGCCGAAAGCAAGAATGGCCAGGTCGCGGCCTACGCCGCCAGCGTCTTCGGACCGCTGCGCGCCGACGTGGGCGCGGCCTACGCCTGGTCGTCGATCGACGCCGAGCGGGTGGTGGTGTTCCCGGGCGCCCAGGACCGCGTGAAGGGCAAGTACGACGCCACCGTCGGCCAGGTGTTCGGCCAGGTGTCCGCGCCGGTGGCCCTGGGCGCGGGCGTTGTCGAGCCCTTCGTGGCGGGCAGCTATCTGCGCGTGAAGAGCGACGACTTCAACGAAACCGGCGGCTTCGCGGCGCTGAAGGTCGAAGGCGTCACCCGCGAGCTGGGCCTGGTCGACGTCGGGGTCAAGGTGAAGGGCGAGTTCGGCCTCGGCGCGACCTCGGTCCTGCGGCCGCGCGCCGCCGTCGCCTGGCGCATGGCCACGGGCGACCTGGCGGGCCAGACCGCCAACGCGTTCGCCAGCGGGACGACCCGCTTCGTGATCAGCGGCGCCAAGTCCGACGCCGGCGCCCTGGCGGTCCAGCTGGGAGCCGACCTGGTGTCGGGCGATCGGGCGCGGTTCGGGGTCACCTACGAAGGGACCTACGGCGACCGCTTCGAGGCCCAGGCCATCCGCGCCGGCGGGGCTTGGCGCTTCTAGGGCTGGGGGGAGGCGTTCTTGGGACGCTTCCTGGGGGGACGGTCGAGGGCGCCTAGCGCGTCCTCGACCGGTCTTCGCCCAGCATCCGCACCAGCTCGGCCTGACGGGTCGCGCCCGTCTTGCTGAAGACCGACTTCAGGTACGAGCGCACCGTGTTGCGCGACAGGTTGGTGATCAGGGCGTAGCCGGCCAGGGTGCCGCCCTCGACCAGGAAATAGGCCAGCTTGGCCTCGGCCTCTGTCAGGCCGTGGTCCTCGCGGTAGGACGCCAGGGCCTGCTCCTCGGAGCGGCCCTTGGCGCGTCCGAAGATTTCCAGGGCGCGCAGCACATAGGGATGGCCGTCCGCAGCCGCCTTGGCCAGCCGCGCCTCCAGGCTCGGATAGACCCGCGTCAGCGGCTTTAGGTTGTCGAACAGGGCGTCTTGTTGTTTCTTGTTTGACACAAAGCGTGGCCTGGGGAGCGTTCGCGTTACAATGGTATCGATTACAGCGGCCGTCCCGCGTCAAGGGCTGGTCGAAATGAAAGCCGCGCCGGAAACGCCGCGCAGGCCGTTCGCCGACTTCCGACAAAAAGCCAGTTACGCCATCGCCCAGCGGGTGATCATGGGCCAGCTGCGCAAGGGCTTGGCCTGCCACGCAAAGGGCGAGGCCGAGTTCGCCGAGTTCCTGCGCAAGGCCCGGGCCTGGCACGACCGCTATGACGGCGTGCTGCCGTCCCTGGAGGTCGACGCCACCTGGAGCGAGACGCCCGACTACGTCGCCCCCGCGCCGCCCACCCGGGCCGACTGGTTCGCCCCGCGGGACAAGGCGCCGCGCGGCACGGTCTTCTACGTCCACGGCGGTTCGTTCGTCGCCGAGCGCAGCCCGAGGATCGGCCAGCTGGTAGGCCGGTTCGCCGCGGCGGCCGAGGCCAGCGTCTACGCGCCGTCCTACCGCCTGGCGCCCGAGCATCCCTGTCCCGCGGCCGTGGACGACATCGTCGAGGCCTGGCGCTGGCAGCAGCGTCATCGGCCGAACGAGCCGGTGGTGGCCCTGGCCGAGTCGGCCGGGGCGGCGATCATGATGGCCGCCTTCCAGGTGATCCGCGACCGGGGCGAGCCGATGCCGGCCGGCATCGTGCTGCTGTCGCCCTGGCTGGACCTGTCGCTGCAGAGCTGGTCGGTCATGGCCGCCTCGATCGCCAAGACCTCGCCGCACACCATGGAGTCGCTGGCGATGTTCGCGCACTTCTACCTGCAGGGCCGTTCGGCGATCGAGCCGATCGCCTCGCCGCTGTTCGGCAGCTTCGACGGCTTCCCGCCGCTGCTGGTGCACGCCAGCCGGACCGACATCCTCTACGACGACTCGATGCGCCTGGCCGACAAGGTGCGCGACGTCGGCGGCGACCTGACCCTGCGCCACTGGGCCGACGAGACCCATTTCTGGGAGCGGATGAACACGCCCAAGGCCCGGCAGTCGATCGAGCTGGCGGCGGGCTTCATCCGGCGACGCCTGGACGAGCGGCGGGTGGGCGCTCGGTAGGCGCTCTTACGCGGGGCGGCCCTGCTTCTGGTCCTCGTGGATGTCGAGCAGGACCTTCATCAGCTCTTCGTCCTCGCTGGACATCACGCCCAGCACCTCGGCCTCGTCGCAGCCCTCGGCCGCCAGGTAGGCATGGCCCATGCTGGAGTCGAGATAGATCGACTGGCCCTGGTCCAGCACCACCGGATCGTAGAACTCGGTGTTCACGACGATCCGGCCCTTCAGGACGAAGATGTATTCCTCGCCTGCGTGGCGGACCAGGTCGCCGAACTGCTCGGCGCTCTTGGCGCGGATCTTGGTGATCACCGGGATCATGCGTTTCCCGCGCAGCTCGGTGCACAGGTAATAGTAGTCGTAGTTCGGGGTCTCGACGCGAACGGCGCGCTCGACCTCGCCCAGGCTGCGCCGGGCAGTGACCGTCTGGGGCTGGTTGGCCTCTTCCTCGGCGAACAGTTCGGACATCCGCAGGCCCAGGCGCTGGGCCAGCAGCTGCAGCTTGTCGTAGGTCAGGGTCAGCCGGTCGTGCTCGACCTTGGAGAGCGTCGAGACGGGGATGCCGCTCTTCTCGCTCATCTGTTTGAGGGTCCAACCCTCCCGGTCCCGCAGGCCGCGAAGCAGTTTTCCGAGCGTGTGGGCGTTGGAAGGCAAGCGCCGTGACTCCTCAAGGCGGTTGACGGATTTTCCAATCAGGATAGCAATTGTCCTGATCAGGATTGTTCATTCCCAATCTATCGGCTGGGCCGAGCGGGGGCAATCCTACCGGCAGGTGAGGGGAGCCAAGGAATGCGAACGATCAAGGGGGCCGCGATCGCGGCGTGCGCTCTGGTGGCGGGGCTGGGCTCCGTCCACGCCCAGACGCGGCAGGAAACGGCGCCGCCGCCGGTCGCCAAGGCGGCCGCCGCGCCCGCGGCGACCCCGGCGGTCGCCCCGAGCACGGCGCCGGCCCTGACCAAGGCCGACGTCGACCTCTGGCTGGACGGCTACATGCCCTACGCCCTGCGCACGGGCGACATCCCCGGCGCGGTGGTCACGGTGGTCAAGGACGGCCAGATCCTGACGACGCGGGGCTTCGGCTACGCCGACCGCGACAAGCGCACGCCGGTCGATCCCTACAAGACCCTGTTCCGTCCAGGCTCGATCTCCAAGCTGTTCACCTGGACGGCCGTGATGCAGCAGGTCGAGGCCGGCAAGATCGACCTGGACGCCGACATCAACACCTATCTCGACTTCAAGATTCCGCCGCGCGACGGCAAACCAGTGACGACCCGCCAGCTGATGACCCACACGGCCGGCTTCGAGGAGGTGGTCAAGGAGCTGATCTTCTATGGCAAGCCCGAGCCGGAGCTGGGCGCCTACCTGAAGAACCACGTGCCCAAGCGCATCTTCGACCCGGGCGTGACGCCGGCCTATTCGAACTACGGCACGGCCCTGGCCGCCTACATCGTCGAGCGGGTGTCGGGCGAGAAGTTCCAGGACTATCTCGACCGCCACGTGATGGGGCCGCTGAAGCTGGAAAACACCACGTTCCGGCAGCCGCTGCCCGCGAACCTGGCCGGCCATGACGCCACGGGCTACGACAAGCCCGGCAAGCCCTCGAAGGGTTTCGAGATCGTCGGCCCGTTCCCGGCTGGCTCGGCCTCGTCCACCGGCGCCGACATGGGCCGGTTCATGATCGCCCACCTGCAGGGCGGCGAGCTGGACGGCCAGCGCATCCTGTCGGCTGAAACGGCCCGCCTGATGCACGACAGTCCCGTGGACAAGGTCAATCCGCGCTCGCTGATCGGCCCGCTGGACCGCATGGAGCTGGGCTTCTTCCAGACCTCGATCAACGGCCGCACCGTGATCGGCCACCTGGGCGACACCGAGGGCTTCCACTCCTCGCTGCACCTCTACCTGAACGACKGCGTGGGCCTGTACCTGTCGCTGAACAGCGGCGGGCGCGAGGGGGCGGCGGGCGTGCTGCGCACGGCCATCTTCCGCGACTTCTCGGACCGCTACCTGCCGCCCATCGCCCCGGCGGCGGACGGCAAGGTCGACGCCAAGACCGCCGCCGAGCACGCCAAGGCCGTGGCCGGCACGTGGGACGTCAGCCGTCGCGCCGACAGCACCTTCCTGTCGCTGTTCTACATGATGGGCCAGGCCAAGGTCGCGGTGGGGCCCAAGGGCGAACTGATCGTCCCCAGCCTGCTGGGCCCCAACGGCCGCCCGAAGGAGTGGGTCGAGATCGCTCCCTATGTCTGGCGCGAGGTGGGCGGTCACGATCGCCTGGCCGCCCAGGTGGTCGACGGCAAGCCCGTCCGCTGGAGCTGGGACTTCGGCTCGCCCTTCATGGTCTTCGACCGCATCCCGGCGGGCCAGGACGGCGCCTGGCTGCTGCCGGCTATCGGGGTCAGCGTCGGCGTCCTGCTGCTGACCTTCCTCTACTGGCCGGTCGTGGCCCTGGTGCGTCGTCGCTACAAGACCAAGGCCGACATCTCGGGCAAGGCGCTGACCGCCTCGCGGGCCGCGCGCGGCGGGGCGGGCCTTCTGCTGGCCCTGATCGTCGGCTGGGGCGTGGGCGTGACCAAACTGACCTCCAGCGCGGCGGCCATGGCCGGCGGGATGGACGGGGTGCTGCTGCTGCTCCAGGGCCTGGGCTGGGTCGTGCTGCCGCTGGCCCTGGTCACCGCGGGCTGGAACCTGTGGCTGACCTGGACCGACGGCCGCGGCTGGGCGCGCAAGCTGTGGAGCGTGCTGATGCTGCTGGCGTCGTTGCTGCTGCTGTACGTCGCCGCGACCTTCCACCTCCTGGCGATGTCGGTGCACTACTGATGGGCCGGCTGACCCTGGACATCGCCAGCGAGACGCTGCGGCTGGCCCAGCCGTTCCGGATCGCCGGCCACGTGTTCGACACGTCCGACATCATCGTCGTGACGCTGTCGGACGGCCGGGCCAGAGGGCGAGGGGAGGCGTCCGGGGTCTTCTTCCTGGGCGAGACGGTCGAGGGCATGCGGGCCCAGATCGAGGCGGTGCGGGAGGCGATCGAGGCCTGGCCGACCCGCGAGGCCCTGCGCTTCATCCTGCCGCCGGGCGGGGCTCGCAACGCCGTCGACTGCGCCCTCTGGGAGCTGGAGGCGGCGGTGACCGGCCAGCCGGTCTGGCGGCTGGCGGGGCTGGACGCCCCCCGGCCGTTGCGCACCACCTTCACCCTCGGGGCCGATAGCCCCGAGGCCATGGCCAAGGGCGCGGTCGGCTACACCCAGGCGCGGTCGATCAAGATCAAGCTGACCGGCGACCTGGCCCTGGACCAGGCGCGGGTGCGGGCGATCCGCGCGGCCCGGCCCGACGCTTGGCTGGGCGTCGACGGAAACCAGGGCTTCGTCCGCGCGGCCCTGGACGCCCTGGTCGAGACCTTGGTCGAGCAGCGGGTCTCGCTGCTGGAGCAGCCCTTGGCGCGGGGCCATGAGCACGAGCTGGAGGGCTTCGACAGCCCGATCCCGATMGCCGCCGACGAGAGCGCGGTGTGTCTGCCMGACGTGGCGGCGGCGGTGGATCGCTTCCAGGTGATCAACATCAAGCTCGACAAGTGCGGCGGCCTGACCGAGGGCCTGCTGATGGCCGCCAAGGCGCGGCGTTTGGGCCTGGGCGTCATGGTCGGCACCATGGTCGGCACCAGCCTGTCCACCGGCCCGGGCTTCGTTCTGGGCCAGGTCTGCGACCTGGTCGACCTGGACGGCCCGACCTTCCTGGCCCAGGACCGTCCGCCCGGCGTCGTCTATCGCGACGGGACCGTCTGGGCCGGCGAGGAGGTCTGGGGCGCTCCGGCCTCGGCGGCCGCCGCATGAGCCGGAGCGCGCTCGACGCCCCGCCCTGGTTCGGTCAGCCGCGCGGCCTGACCGTCCTGTTCCTGACGAACATGTGGGAGCAGTTCTCCTACTTCGGCATGCGCGCTCTGCTGGTCTACTACATGACCAAGCAGCTGCTGATCGCCCAGGGCACGGCGTCCCTGATCTACGGGACCTATACGGCCTGCGCCTATTTCACGCCGATCGTCGGCGGGGTGATCGCCGACCGCCTGCTGGGCAAGCGCCGKGCGATCATCATCGGCGCCAGCGTCATGGCCGCCGGCCACTTCATGATGAGCTTCCCGGACCTGCTCTACGTCGCCCTGGCCACCATCGCCCTGGGCAACGGCCTGTTCCTGCCGACCCTGCCCAGCCAGATCAACGACCTCTACGCCGAGGGCGATCCCCGGCGGGGCTGGGCCTACAACGTCTATTATCTGGGCATCAACATCGGCGGCTTCCTGGCGCCCCTGCTGTGCGGGACCCTGGGCGAGGTGTTCGGCTGGCACGTCGGCTTCGCGGCCGCGGGCCTGGGCATGCTGGCGGGCCTGCTGATCTATCTGTGGGGCCAGCGCTACCTGCCGGCCGAGCAGGGCAGGGTCCAAGTCACGCCTTCAGGGCCCGGCTCGACCGAGGCGGCGCGCGGGCGCATGGCCCTGCCGACCGTCCTGGTCCTGGCGGCCGTCGCCCTGTCGGTGACCGTCTTCCGCGGGGCCTACGAGCAGGCCGGCAACACCGTGGCCCTGTGGGCCGACGTCGGCGTCGACCGGACCCTGGGGTCCTGGACCGTGCCGATGACCTGGTTCCAGTCGCTGAACCCGCTGCTGGTCATGGCCATGACGCCGATGCTGCTGGCGGGCTGGAAGAAGCGGGCCGATGCGGGGCGCGACACCTCGCCGGCCCTGCGCATGGCGACCGGGGCCCTGATCGTGGCCGGGGCCTATCTGATGCTCTGCGCCGTCTCGGCCCTGACCGGGGGCAAGGCGCACTGGCTGTGGCTGGTGGCGTTCTTCGGGGTCTACACCTTCGGCGAGCTGTTCATCCTGCCGACGGGCCTGGGCCTGTTCGCGCGCCTGGCCCCGCCCGGGTTCGGGGCGACCACGGTGGCGGCCTGGTACCTGACGATCTTCGCCGGCAGCCTCAGCGCCGGCCTGGTGGGCACCCTGTGGAGCCGGATGCCCCACACGGCCTATTTCGCCCTGCTGGCGGGGCTTGCCGTTACGGCCTCGATCCTGCTGCGGCTGATCGATCCTTGGGCGCGCAAAGCCGAAGCGCACGGACCGTCCGCCTAGCCGCGCAATCGTCATTGACAATTCTCTGATTGGGATAACAGTGACCTAATTAGGATTACATTTGCGTAATGGGTGGGTCGAGCACGGGAAAACCCGAGCGGACCCCAGCGCCGATGGGAGCGATCACCGCTCCGGGGACGTCGGGCGCTTCAACGAGGGGGAATGAAATGAAGCTTCGTCGTACGACCTTGATGATCTCCAGCGCCATCGGCGCGCTGCTGACCCAGACCCCGGCCCTCGCCGCCGACGAGGCGTCCCGGGCGGCCGTGACCACCGTCGAGGAGATCGTCGTCACCGCGCAGAAGCGCGAGCAGACGCTGATCGACATCCCGCAGTCCATCTCGGTGGTGTCGGGCGAAACGCTGGAGACCCAGCAGGCCACCAACTTCACCGACTACCTGAAGCTGGTTCCCGGCCTGCAGCTGGTCCAGGCCACGCCGGGCCAGGGCCGCCTGGTCCTTCGCGGCGTCAACGCCGGCGGGGTGGCCTCGACCGTGGCGGTCTACATGGACGAGACGCCGTTCGGCTCGAGCAGCGCCCTGGTCAACGGCGGGGTGCTGGCCGGCGACTTCGACACCTTCGACGTGTCCCGTATCGAGGTGCTGCGCGGCCCGCAGGGCACGCTGTACGGCGCCAGCTCGATGGGCGGTCTGCTGAAGTTCGTGACCAACGCGCCCGACACCGGCAGCTATAGCGCCAAGGCCCAGGTCGCGCTGGAGGACACCAAGGGCGGCGACCTGTCTTACCGCACCACGGCGGTGGTCAACGTCCCGCTGAGCCAAACGGTGGCCGTGCGGGCCTCGGGCTTCTACCGCAAGGACGGCGGCTTCATCGACTCGATCGGCACCGGCGGCTCGGACGTCGAGAGCAACATCAACGACGGCAAGGTCTACGGCGGTCGCGCCTCGCTGCTGTTCAAGCCGAACGACGTCTTCGACCTGCGCCTGACCGCCATGGCCCAGGACATCAAGGCCGACGCTTCGGGTGAGGTCGAGAGCGATCCGGACACCCTGAAGACCCTGTACGGCCGGCCGACCCTGTCGCAGTTCGTCCCGAGCTTCTCGGACATCAAGTACCGCGTCTACAACGGCGTGCTGAACTACGATTTCGGCGCGGCCACCCTGACCTCGTCCACCAGCTACAGCAGCCTGAAACAGAACAAGAGCGACGACGCGACGTTCCTGAGCCCCCTGATCGAGCTGGTGTTCGGCGAACCCAACGAGCTCTATCTGGGCCAGGACACCAACAACGAGAAATGGACCCAGGAAATCCGCCTGGCCTCGAACCCCGGCTCGGCCTTCGACTGGCTAGTCGGCGGCTACTTCACCGACGAGAAGGGCCTGATCTTCCAGGAGTACGTGGCCGTCCAGCCCGGGACCCTGACCAGGCTGACCACCCTGCCGCTGCTGGCCGAGCTGAACCTGTACTCGCGCTACAAGGAATACGCCGGCTTCGCCAACGCCACCCTGCATCTGGGCGATCGCTTCGACGTCGACCTCGGCGGCCGCTACAGCCACAACAAGCAGAGCGCCACCCAGGAGGCCGACGGCGTGCTGGCCGGCGGGACGCCAGTCGCCAGCGACCTGCGCTCGTCCGACAACGTCTTCACCTATTCGCTGGCGCCGAAGTTCAAGCTGGATGATCGCCGGGCGATCTACGCGCGGATCGCCAAGGGCTACCGGCCCGGCGGTCCGAACGTGATCCCGCCCAGCGCCCCGGCGGGCACCCCGGCCAGCTTCGATCCGGACACCGTCACCAGCTACGAGGCGGGCTACAAGGGCGAGAGCGCCGATCACCGCTTCAGCCTGGACCTGTCGGCCTACCACATCGACTGGAAGGGCATCCAGCTGCTGACCGTGGTCAACAACTTCGGCATCAACGCCAACGGCGCCGACGCCAAGAGCAACGGCGTGGAGTTCAACGCCACCGCGCGGCTGACCTCCGGCCTGACCGTGTCGGCCAACGGCGCCTATACCGACGCCAAGTTGTCGGGCGACACCAGCGACCTGGTCGGCGGCAAGAAGGGCGACCAGCTGCCGTTCACGCCGAAGGTCAGCCTGGGTCTCAACGGCGACTACAGCTGGACGATCGACGGCAAGGACGCCTATGTCGGCGCCTCGCTGCGGGTGATGGGCAAGCAGACCGGCGCCTACGACGCCGACTTCCAGGCCGCCAACGGTCGGCAGCGMAAGGTGGCGTCCTATGAAGTGGTCGACCTGCGCGCCGGGATCAGCTTCGGCCAGGTCGAGCTGGAGGCGTACGTCAAGAACCTGACCGACTCCGACGGCAAGACCTCGACCAGCGCGGTGACCTCCAGCGGCCTGCCGATCTATCCGGGCGGGGCGATCGGGACGGGCGTGATCCGGCCGCGCACCATCGGCGTCAGCCTGACGGCCGGCTTCTGATCGGATGAGCGCCATCGCCAGAGTTCCGCGTGACGAGGCCTCGAAGGAGGAGGGCGGCCTGCCGTCGCCCTACCTGCTGTTCCTCGGGGACACGGTCGAGCCGGGCTACGCCAAGACCGCGTTCGGCCTGCGCGACTGGGTCGCCGAGCGATGCGTCGGCGAGTTCGCCCTGCCCGGGGCGGGTGTCACCACCGGCCTGCCGGCCCTGACCCCCGCCCAGGCCGCGGCCGAGGGGGCGCGGGGCCTGGTGATCGGCGTGGCCAATGTCGGTGGGGTCATCCCGCCGGCCTGGATCGCGGGCCTGGTCGAGGCGCTGGAGGCGGGGCTGGACATCATCTCGGGCATGCATTCCCGCCTGTCGGACATCCCCGAGCTCAAGGCGGCGGCCGCGCGGACGGGCCGGCGGCTGATCGACGTGCGCACGCCGCCGGCGGGGATCCCGGTCGGCACGGGCAAGCCGCGGTCCGGACGCCGCATCCTGACCGTCGGCACCGACTGCGCTTTGGGCAAGAAGTACGCGGCCCTGGCCATCACGCGGGGACTGAAGGGCAGGGGGCTGGACGTCGACTTCCGCGCCACCGGCCAGACCGGGATCATGATCGCCGGGACGGGCCTGCCGATCGACGCGGTAGTGTCCGACTTCATCGCCGGCGCGGCCGAGATGCTCAGTCCCGCCGCCGCGCCCAGCCACATCGACGTCATCGAGGGACAGGGCTCACTGCTGCATCCGGGCTATGGCGCGGTGTCGGTGGGCCTGCTGCAGGGCAGCCAGCCGGACGTGTTCGTGGTCTGCCACGAGCCGGGCCGCACCGAGATCCTCGGCCATCCCGGCCACGCCGTCCCGTCGATCGAGGCGGTGATCGCCGCGACGCTGGCCCTGGGACGGGTGACCAGTCCGAGCATCCGCTGCGCGGGGATCAGCCTCAACACCGGCAAGCTTTCGCCCGAAGCGGCCCGGGCCGAGATCGAGGCGACGGCCGCGCGGCTGGGCCTGCCGACCGCCGACCCCCTGCGGGGCGGGCCGGCGTTCGAGCGCCTGCTGGACGCCTGCCTCGCATGAGCGGCCGCCCATGATCGCCAAGGCGTCCGGCTGGTTCAGCCGCTGGCTGCTGCCCGGCCTGGCCTTCAAGGCGGCCGTCATCGGCGGCGGCTATGCGACCGGACGCGAGATCGCCGAGTTCTTCCTGCCCGCCGGCCCCTGGGGTGGCCTGGCCGGCCTGGCCCTGGCGACGCTGGTCTGGAGCGGCATGTGCGTCCTGACCTTCCTGTTCGCGCGGGCCAGCGGGGCGCGGGACTATCGCACCTTCTTCAAGGCCCTGCTGGGGCGCGGCTGGGTCGCCTTCGAGCTGGCCTACGCCCTGTTCGTCGTGCTGGTGCTGGCGGTGTTCGGCGCGGCGGCGGGCGAGATCGGCCACGCCGTGTTCGCCGCGCCCCGGTGGGCCGGCATGCTGGCCCTGCTGGCGGGGGTCACCCTGTTCGCCGCGTTCGGCAACCGTCTGGTCGAGCAGCTGTTCGCCTGGGTCTCGATCCTGCTGTACGGCGTTTACGGCGTCTTCCTGGTGCTGGCCCTGACGACCTTCGGCCACGACATCGCCGCCGCCTTCGCCGTCCCGGTCCGGGTCGGGGCCGACGCCCTGGTCGGCGGCGCCACCTATGCCGGCTACAACATCATCGGGGCCATCGTCGTCCTGCCGATCACCCGGCACCTGCTCAGCGACCGCGACGCCGTGACCGCCGGCCTGATCGCCGGGCCGCTGGCCATGATCCCGGCCTTCGTCTTCTTCGTCAGCATGTGCGCCTATGCGCCGGAGATCGGCGGGGCGGCCCTGCCGTCGGACGTGCTGCTGGCCAAGCTGGACCTGCCCGTGTTTCGCCTGCTGTTCCAGCTGATGGTCTTCGCCGCCCTGCTGGAGAGCGGCACGGGCGCGGTCCACGCCATCAACGAGCGCGTCGCCGGCGCTTTCCAGGCCCGGCTGGGGCGGACCTTCGGCGTCCGGGCCCGGGCCCTGTGCGCCCTGACCCTTCTGGTCTTCTGCATGGTGCTGGCCGAGCGGGTCGGGCTGGTCGGCCTGATCGCCGGCGGCTATCGCCTGCTGGCCTACGCCCTGATCGCCCTCTACGTCGCGCCGCTGGCGACGGTGGGCGTGCTCCAACTCTTCCGACGACGTCCCGCCCTGCTTCCGGAGGTCCCATGATCAGCCTCATCCTCGCCGCCGCCCTCCAGGCCGCGCCGCTTGCCGCTGTCGGGGCCGGCGCCGGCCCCGTCGTCCAGCCGCCCAAGGGCTTCGAGGCCCATGTCGAGCAACTGCGCCAGAAGGTCGGCGCGCCGGGCCTGTCGATCGCCATCGTCGACGAGGGCCAGACCGTGCTGGCCAAGGGTTGGGGCGTGCGCCGCCTGGGCGCGCCCGAGAAGGTCGACGCCGACACCCTGTTCATGACCGGCTCGACCGGCAAGGCCTTCACCACGGCCGCCCTGGCCACCCTGGTCGATGACGGCAAGCTGTCGTGGGACGACAAGGTCGCCGACCGCCTGCCGGGCTTCCAGATGTACGACCCGTGGGTGACGCGCGAGATGACCGTGCGCGACCTGCTGGTCCATCGCAGCGGCCTGGGCCTGGGGCAGGGCGACCTGCTGTTCGTGCCGCGCAGCAACATCCCGCGCGCCGAGGCCGTGAAGCGCCTGCGCTACCTCAAGCCCGCCACCAGCTTCCGCAGCGGCTTCGCCTACGACAACGTCCTCTACATGGTGGCCGGCCAGCTGATCGAGGCGGTCAGCGGCCAGACCTGGGAGGACTACACGCGCGAACACGTGCTGCTGGCGGCGGGCATGACCGGCGCCACCACCGACGGGCGCCGCTTCGCTATCGCCAACCGCGCCCAGCCGCACGCCCGCATGGACGGCGGCCTGCGCGGGGCGGGGACCCAGGAGGTGCTCGACGAGCGCGAGGAGCTGGCGACCAGCGCCGCCCCGGCCGGCGGCATGGCCGTCAGCGCCAACGACATGGCCAGGTGGCTGAAGCTGCAGCTGGCCCACGGCGCGCTGCCCGACGGCAAGCGCCTGTTCAGCGAGGCCCAGCACGACGCCATGTGGCGACCGGAGACGATCCAGCCGCTCGATCCCGTTCCAGCCGGCATGGAGGTCACCAAGCCGACCTATTCGCTCTACGCCCTGGGCTGGGAGCTGCAGGACTATCGCGGGACGCAGATCGTCTGGCACGGCGGCGCGGTGTTCGGCTTCAAGACCGTGGTGGTGMTGATCCCCAGCCGCAACGTCGGCTTCTCGATCGAGCTGAACAGCGAGGACGGCGAGCTGCCGCGCGGCCTGATGTACGAGCTCTTGGACCACTATCTGGACCTGAAGCCCGAGCCGTGGACCGAGCGCTACATCACCTACAAGAAGCAGCTGGTGGCCGGGGCGCTGAAGAACCTGGGCGGCGTCCAGGCCAAGCCGGCGGGCGTTGGCCCGTCCCTGCCGACCGCGAAATACGCCGGGACCTACGCCGATCCCTGGTACGGCGACATCGCGGTGACCCAAGGCGCCGACGGCCTGCGCATCGACTTCAAGTCGACGCCGCGCATGGCCGGCAGGCTGGAGCACTGGCAGTACGACACCTTCGTCACCCGCTTCGACGACAAGACCTTGGAGCCGGCCTACGTCACGTTCGGCCTGGACGCCGACGGCGCGGTCCAGCGCGTGACGATGAAGCCGGTCTCGCCGATCGCCGACTTCAGCTGGGACTACCAGGACCTGCTGTTCACGCCGAGGGCCGGTCAGCCGTGACGCCGACGATATTCTCTATACGAGATATAATTCTCTGATCAGAAAATTTCGATTGCGGCCGGTGCGGGTCTGGGCTTAGGTCGTCCGGTCGCGGAAGGGCGAGGGGTGTCCGTCTGAAGACCAGGCGAGGCCTCCGTGAACCAGATCAGACCCGGACCGCTGCAATCCTCGCGAAGCGCCGCGCCCGCGCGGGATGTCCTGGAGGCGGACCTCCAGATCATGGCCCGGCTGGAGGGCCTGCCCCTGCCGACGACCATGGAGATGGCGCGGCTGTTCAACGTCTCGCCGACGACGGCCTTCCGCATGCTCACGCGCATGCGCCAGAATGGGATGCTGAGGCTGGTGGATCGCGTCCGCCTGCCGGAAACGGCTTGCCACTGCATCGTCGACCTGCGGACCAGGCTGGCCAGCGCCGACGATCTGCGGCGGCTGGAAGACCGGCTGGCCGGCGACCCGCACGTCTCGCTCGCCGCCGCCGTCACCGGCAAGCACAGCTATCGGATCACCCTGATCCACGCKAACACGGCCGAGGCCAACGCCTGGTTCAAGGCCATCCTCACCGAGCCCGCGGTGATCGACGGGGTCTTGCGGTTCTGCCGCCCCATCCTCGAGCGCCACCACTACGCCAGGGCCCTCGTCGGCGAGGGCCCCGACTAGGGATCACAGGGCGTATTTCAGCGTGACCAGCCAGGTCCGCGGGTCGGGATAGTTCTTGTAATAGACCCCGGTGGCCGGCGTGTAGGTGACGCTGACCGGCTCGTCGGAGTCGAGCAGGTTGCGGCCCGACAGCACCACGCTCCAGCGCGGGTCCKGGGTCTGCCAGGTGACCACCCCGTTCAGGAAGGTCTGGGCCGGGGCCTCGTCCTGCGGGCGCTGCAGGGCGTTGAAGTAGGCCTTGGTCTGGAACTGGGCGTTCAGGCCGACGCGGAGCTCGCCGGGGATGTCGATCGGCACGTCGTAGGTCACGGCGCCCGACAGGCTCCAGCGCGGCGAGTTCAGCAGCCGGTGGCCGTCGGCGTTCACCCCGACCCCGCCGGCGTTCTTGTAGGTGTCGTAGACCGCGAACAGGTAGCCCGCCGAGGCCTGGAGGCTCAGGCGCGATGTGGCCCGCACGTCGGCCTCCAGTTCCACGCCGTAGGTGTGGGCCTTGCCGGCGTTGCCCCGGATCGAATTGCCCGGATAGGCCGGGTCGCTGTAGCTGACCTGCAGGTCCTGGTAGTCGTTGTAGAACACCGCCAGGTTCAGCCGCGCGCGGTGGTCCAGCACCTCGGTCTTCAGGCCGGTCTCGTAGGTGTCGACCTCTTCCGGCGCGAAGGGGCGGGTGGCCAGGTCCAGCCGTGTGGCGCGATTGTCGAAGCCGCCCGATTTGAAGCCCTTGGACCAGGTCAGGTATTGCAGGACGTCCGGCGTCCACTGGAACTGGGCCGACAGCTTGGGCGTGACGGCCGAGAAGATCTTGTCGGCCTGGCCGGCGATCGACTGGCCCACCACCTGGCCCTGCAGGTTGAGCACCTTGTTGTCGAAGGTGAATTCCTTCTCCTCGTTGGTCCAGCGCAGGCCGCCCGTCAGGGTCAGGCGGTCGCTGACCGCGTAGCTGGCCTCGCCGAACACCGCGTAGGCGTCGGTGTTGGTGATGTTGTGGGCGCGGGCGAAGCCGTAGTTGCCGGGCGTGGCCACCGGGTCGGTCGGCAGGGCGTTGCGGCGGCTGTAGCCGTCGCGCTGAACGAAGAACCGTTCGTGCAGGTAGAACAGGCCGCTGGTGAAGGTCAGCTTGCCGTAGTCGCCGTTCAGCTGGATTTCCTGGGTGGCGTACTGGTCGTTGTAGTGGATCAGGTTCTTCTGGATCAGCGCCGCCTCGCCGTCGTTGTCGTAGTAGACGGGATTGAGGTTGAAGCCGCCGTACGAGGTGACCGACTTCAGTTTCAGGTTGTCGTTCACCTCGTACTGGATGCGCAGGGCGCCGCTGATCTGGTCCAGGTCCTGGGTCGGCTCGACCTCGGAATAGGAGCGGTCGATGCGGTGCGCGCCGTTGGGCTGGTTGACCGGCACGTAGCTGCGGCTGTCGCTGCGGTCCTTCAGGGCGTTCAGGGTGAACAGCACGTCCCAGCGATCGCCCGGCGTCCAGCGCAGCTTGCCGCGATAGGCGTCCAGGTCGATGCGGTTGACGTCGTGGTTCAGCGTCGGGTCGAAGGTGACGCCGTCGCGGCTGTGGTGGATGTAGGACAGGCTGCCGGCCAGCTTGCCCTCGACCAGCGGCCCCTCGATCAGGCCGCGCACGTCGACCGCGCCGTAGTTCCCCAACCCCACCTCGGCCTTGGCGCGCACCGCGTCGCCCGGGTCGCGGGTGATGATGCGCAGGGCGCCGGCGCTGGAGTTGCGCCCGTACAGCGTGCCCTGCGGGCCGCGCAGCACCTCGACCCGTTCCAGGTCGTTGAACTCGACCATCGAGCCGATCTGGCGCGGGATGTAGACGTCGTCGACATAGACGGCCAGCACCGGCTCCTGGATCGGATCGCTCTCGCCCACGCCGCGCAGGGCGTAGGTCTGGGTGGTGTGGCTGATGGTGACGCGGCTGATGGTCAGGTTCGGGACCTGTCCCGCCAGGTCGCGGATGTTGTCCACCTTGCGGTCGGCCAGGACCTGCTGGTTGAAGGCCGAGATGGCGATGGCGGTCTTCTGCAGGTCGGTGGCCCGGCGTTCGGCGGTGACGATCACCTGTTCGACCGCCGGCGCGACCGTGGCGTCGGCCTCGGCGACGACCGGCGCTTCCGGCGTCGCGGCCTGGGCCGCGCCGGCCAGAGCCAGGGCGGAGGCTCCCGCGATCCAGTACAATGAAGCGTATCGTGACGACATGATTATCCCCGTTCTTGTTCCGAGGGATAAGCATCGAATATAGATCGCGCCTCAAACCATATAAAATCTATAGACTTTAAGGTCAGCTCATATCGTGATCTTAAATATATTCGATGAGTTCTGTTATTTGTCCGGCAGGGCGCCGCTCAGGCGGTCGTCCCACAGGGGCCGCACGTCGACCTTGCCGGGGATCAGGCCGGCGGTCGCGAAGGCGTCGGCGACCCCCTGCTGCGAGGCGATGGCCGCGTCGCTGATCCGCAGCAGCCGGGTCGGGGCGCTGCGTTCCTTGAACTCGCGCAGGTACAGCGCCGCGGGCACGTTGGTGGCGACGCTGCGGGCCTGGGCCCAGCGCGCGTCGTCGGCGTTGGCCCACTGCGCAACCTTGGCGTAGCGGCCCAGATAATCGCCCAGCGCCTGGCGCTTGAGCGGATCGTCCAGGGCCGACTTGGCGGCCGCGACCAGATAGTTGCCCGACAGGATGCCCAGGGCCGTGCGCAGCACCCGCGCTCCGGCCGCTCGGGCCTGCTGGACGACGACGCCGTAGATCACCCAGGCGTCGATCGCCCCGCTGGAGAACGCCGCCAGCCCATCCTGGGGCGACAGGGCGACGGGCTTGATGTCGCTCCAGACCAGGCCCGCCTCGTCCAGCAGGCGCAGCAGGATGTAGTGCGAGGTGGTGGCCTTCACATAGCCGATCCGCTTGCCCTTCAGGTCGGCGAAGGCCTGGGCCCGGCTGTCCTTGGGCACCAGCACGACCTGGTTGTTCACGTCGCCCTGCAGCACCGCGACGATGCGCACCTGGTTGCCCGGCGAGCCGGCGACGAAGATCGGCGGGATCTCGCTCATGCCCCCGATGTCCAGGGCGCCGGCGTTGATGGCCTCGGCGATCAGGTTGCCGCTGGCGAATTCCGACTTGGCGACCTTGTAGGGCGTGTCGGCGACGCCGGCCTGCGGGAAGAAGGCGTCCAGATTGCCGCGATAGGTGGCCGCGCGCAGGGTCAGGTCCTCGAGCAAGCCGGTCTTGGCGGCCCTGGGCGAGCAGGCGGCGAGCGTCGAGAGGCCGGCGACGGACAAGCCGCCGGCGAGGAGGAGGCGACGGGAAAGGCTCATCAGTCGAACAGGTCCGGCTCTTCTTCAGTGACCACGTCCCAGTAGGGCTGGAAGGCCCAGAAGCCGCCGGCCTCGCTGCCGACCTGGCCGGCGGTGTGTTTCGCGACTTCGGGCGGCATCGGCTTGGTCGGGCCGGCGGCCTCGGCCAGAAGTTGGGTCTGGCAGGCGTTCTCCAGCGCCAGATAGCGCCAGACGGCGGCCTCGACCGACTGGCCGACGGTCAGGATGCCGTGGTTCTGCAGGATCACGGCCTTCTTCGACCCCAGGGTCTTGGCGATCTTCTGGCCCTCGCTGGTGTCCAGCACCACGCCCGAGAACTCCTCGAACAGGGCGTGGTCCTCGTAGAAGGCCGCCGAGTCCTGGGTCAGCGGGTCCAGCAGCCGGCCCAGGGCCGACCAAGCCTTGCCGTACAGCGAGTGCGAGTGGGCGGCCGCCACCACGTCGGGGCGGGCCTCGTGCAGTTGGGAATGGATGGCGAAGGCGGCGCGGTTCAGGCGGGCCGGGACCTTGGCCGGCGGCTGGACGATCTCGCCCGAATGGCTGACCAGCATCAGGTCCGAGACCTTGATGCGCGAGAAGTGGACGCCGAACGGATTGACCCAGAAGTGGTCGGTCAGCTCCGGGTCGCGGGCGGTGATGTGTCCGGCGCCGCCCATGTCGAAGCCGTAGCGCCCGAACAGCCGGTACGAGGCGGCCAGGCGCTGCTTGCGATAGAGCCGCTCCTGTTCGTGGGTGGGCTGGACGGGCAGGACCTTGGAGCCGAACTCCGGCAGCACGGTCTCGATCTTGGCGGGATGGGGCCCTTGGCTTTGGAAGGCCCGGGCCGGGCTGATGGCGGTCATGGCGGTGTCCTTCAATAGCCGCGCGACAGGTCGACGACGTCGGCCAGGGGCGCGCCGGACCGGAAGCGGGCGAGGTTCTCGGCGAAGCGGGTCGCCAGGTTGATGCGAGTGTCGGGCGTGTGCACCGAGGTGTGCGGCGACAGGCGGACCTTGGGGTGGCTGTAGAACGGATGCCCCTCGGTCAGCGGCTCGGGATGGGTGACGTCCAAGCTGGCGCGGGAGACGCGGCCGTCGTCCAGCGCCTCCAGCAGGGCCTCGTCGTCGATCAGGGCGCCGCGGGCGATGTTGATCAGGTGCAGGCCGGGCTTGGCGGCGGCCAGCACCTCGCGGCCGATCAGGCGTTGGGTCTCCGGCGTGGCGGGCGCGGCCAGCACCACGTGGTCGCTGCGGGCGAACAGGGTCTTCAGGTCGGCCACGCGCTCGACGCCGGGCGTCGGGATCGGCTTGTCCGAGCGGCGGGTGGCGATGACGTTCAGGCCCAGGGCCTGGGCGCGCGGGGCCAGGGCCTCGCCGATCGCCCCGAAGCCGACCAGGCCCAGGGTGGTCCCGGCGATCAGCTTCAGCGGTTGCGGCGCCCAGCGCGCGGCCTTGTCTATCCAGATGTCGGGCAGGCGCTTGGCGTCGGCCAGGATCGCGGCCAGGGCGAACTCGGCCAGGGCCACGGCGGAGGAGCCGCGCGCCGAGGTCACCACCGGGCCGTCGAACAGCCAGTCGGGATAGAAGTCGATGCCGACCGAGACCAGCTGCACCCACTCGACGTCGTAGGGCCAGCCCTTGGGCGGCTCGGGCGGCAGCACGCCGCCGGCCTTGCGGAACGGCGCGGCGACCAGGACCTTGGCCGAAGCGGGCAGGGGCGCGGCCAGGCCCGGCGGCACGGCCACGATCTCGGCGTCGCCCACATGCTGGGCGAAGACGCTGTTGAACAGCTCGGGCAGCTGGCTGGCGACGATCAGGCGGCTCATCTGGAGGCCTCGTCACGCGCGGCGAAGGCGGCCTTGCCGGCGCTGGTCAGCACCACGTCGGACTGCGGGGTATGGACCCGGCCGCACAGCACGTCGCGATGATGGCGCTCCAGGTCGTTGTGGCGGGTCAGGCCGGGATTGCCGGTCAGTTTCAGGGCCTTCTCGACCACGCTGATGGCGTTCTCGGTGACCAGGTGTTTGACCAGGCTGGCCTCGACCCCGCCGACCTCGCCGCGCGCCGCCGTATCGAGCAGGACGCGATTGGACAGCAGCAGCCCGTCGATCTCGCCGACCGCCTCCTGGAAGCGGGGCAGGGTCGAGAGGGCCGCGCCCAGGTTGGCCGGCTTGCGGTTGGCCAGGAAGTCCACCAGCCAGTCGCGGGCGGCCCGGGCCTGGGCGTCGTAGATCGCCGCGGTCAGCACCGCCGACCAGGCCGCGAAGCTGGCCGGATAGGGCGGCGGGGCGCCCACCGGTTGCGGGTCCAGGGCGTGGTCCAGGGGGACCAGCACGTCCTCGAAGACCACGTCGTGGCTGGCGCTGGCCCGCAGGCCCAGATGGTCCCAGGTCTCCTCGATGACGACGCCGGGGGTGTCGGCGCGGACGAGCCAGCCGCCGACCAGGGGTTCGTCGTCGTCCGAACGGGCCCAGACCACGAACCAGGTCAGGGCGGTCGAGCCGGTGGAGTAGATCTTGCGGCCGCTGATCCGCCAGCCTTCGGGCGTGCGGCGGGCGACGGTGGCCGGCAGGCCGCCGCGGGCCGGGGTGCCCAGGTCGGGCTCGACCCGCAGGGCGTTGATCAGGGCCCCGTCCCGGATCGCCTCGCCGATCACCCGCTGTTTCAGGTGCTCCGGCCAGCCCGAGCGGCCCTCGACCGAGGCGTGGAACAGGTACTGCATGACCAGGACCAGCGCCGTGGCCGGCTCGCCCCGCGCGACGGCGGAGACCACCTTCAGGGCGGTGGGCAGGTCGGCCTCCAGCCCGCCCAGGCGCCGGGGCGCGGTCAGGGCCAGCAGGCCCGCCTCGCGCAAGGCCTCGAAATTGGCGGTCGGGAAGCTGGCCTCGCGGTCGTGCCGCGCGGCCGTCGCGGCGAAGGCGGCGGTGAGGCCGGGCAGGACCGCGTCGAGATCGGGCAGGGCGGACGCTTCAGAATTTCTAGAAATCACCGCGAGGGGCATGAGACATGAGCCGTTACGGCGCGAGCGCCTTTGTCCCTAGAAGGGCGCTTAAATCCTACTGGATCAATAGACTTATCCTCAGGCTTCATATCAGAGTTTCTGATAGACCCTGGACGGAGCCGGACAGCCCGTCAGGCGCGCTCCAGGGCGCGCAGCACCGCCGTCGCGACCTGGACGGCCTGGACGCGGATGTCGGGCACGGCGTTGATCTCCCACAGCGCGCCGCGGGTGATCGGCCCCACGGCGAACAGGGTCGCATGCGGACGTCCGCCGGCGTGGATCACGCGATGGCCGGCGTCGATGTCCAGTCCCAGCCGCAGGGGATCGGCGCGGATCAGGCCGCGGTCGGCCAGGGCGGCCAGCAGCGGCTCGGTGGACCGTTCGACGTCGGCCGACGGGCCGGTGCAGTTGACCACCAGGTCCGCCTCCAGCCGCCAGGCGTCGGTCTCGCCGCGCGGGCGCCAGACCGCTCCGGCGCGACCGCCTTCCAGGATGTCGAGCCGCTCGAGCTTGCCGGCCAGGACGCGCAGCCGACCGTCCGCCCGCATCCGCGCCACCTGTTCGGCGATCTGGGGCGACAGCCGGTGGCGGTGCACGTCCCAGAAGGCGCGGGCGTGGCGCAGGAAGGCGGCGCGCCGCTTCAGGCTCCAGCCGCGCCACAGGTCCTGGGAGACCGGCCGCGCGGCGTCGATCGCCGTCCGCCAGCCGTGCCGGTCGGCCGCCTCGCGCAGCCAGGCCAGGGCCTGGACGGGCGAGAGCGAGGCGTCGGGCGGGGCCGGCAGGGKCGAGGGCGGGTCGCCTTGGTGCTCGCGCGGCGTCAGGCCCCGCCGCGACAGGGCGATCAGGGGGCGACCCGGCGCCAGGCGGTCCAGCGACAGGGCGGCGTCGACCATGGTCAGGCCGCTGCCCAGCAGCAGGATCGGTCCGCGCCCGGGCGGGGCGGCGGCGGGATCCCAGCGCCAGGGATCGGCGACATAGGCGTCGGACGCCTCCAGTTCGGGCCCGACCGCGTCGGGCGCGCGCGGCGGCGGATTGCCCAGGGCCAGCACCACGGCGTCGGCGGCGATCGGCCGGCCCATGCCGCAGGTCAGGGTCCAGGCGTCGCCGTCGGGGACGATCGCCGTGATCTCGTCGGGCGTGATCAGCAGGCGCCCGACCGCCTCGGGCCCTCCGGCCAGGGACGACAGCTGCCGCTGCAGATAGCGGCCGTAGTCGCCGCGCGTCGCGAAGCCGCCCGGGCCGACGTCCAGGGCCTGGTCCTTCAGCCACAGGGCGAAGTCGTCGGGCCGGTCCGGCCAGGCGCTCATGTTGCCGGCCCGCACGTTCAGCCGGTGGGCCGGGTCGTCGGTGGCGTAGGCCGGGCCCAGGCCGATCGGGCTGCGCCGCTCGACCAGCGCCACCTTCACCCGTTCGGACTGGCGCAGCAGGTGCAGGGCGGTCATCACGCCGCTGAAACCGGCGCCGATCACCGCGACAACGGGCGGAGGGCTCATAACCTATCTAATAGATAGGAATTGACGCCTAATCCAGCCCGGGGCCGCCTCCGATCATTCCGCCGCGATCTTCTGGGCGGCCCATCGATGCTCGGGCACGGGAAGCCCCAGGTGTCCGCGCAGGGTGTCGTGCTCGTACTCGGTGCGGAACAGACCCTTGGCCTGGAGGATCGGCACGACCTTCTCGCGGAACAGCGCGAAGTCGCCCGGGCCGGTGACATGCAGGATGAAGCCGTCCACGGCGCGGCCGACGAACCAGCGCTCGATCTGGTCGGCGACGGTCTGGGGCGAACCGACGAAATTGGCCTTCCAGCGCCCGAAGCGCTCGGCGGCCTGGCGCACGGTCAGCTTCTCGGCCTGGGCGATCCGGACGATGCGCTCGGCATGGCCCTTGTAGCTGTTGAGGCTGAGCTTGCTGACGTCCGGGAACGGGCCGTCCAGCGGGTACTGCTTGAAGTCGTGGTAGCCGAAGGCCCGGCCCAGCTCGACCAGCAGCTTGTCGATCTCGCGGCCGCCCGCCTTGGCCTCGGCGATGGCCTGGGCCTCCTCGTCGGTGTCGGCGATGATCGGGGCGATGCCCGGCAGGACGCTGATGTGGTCGGGATCGCGGCCCAGGGCGGCGGCGCGGGCCTTGAGGTCGGCGTAGTACTCCACCGCGTCCTCGAAGGTGTCGACGCCGGCGAAGACCCCTTCGGCGATGCGCGCGCCCAGGTCGCGGCCCGGGCCGCTGACCCCGGCCTGGAAGATCACCGGCTGGCCCTGGGGCGAGCGCGACAGGGCCAGCGGCCCGGCCACCGAGAAGTGCTTGCCCTTGTGGTTCAGCGCGTGCTGCTTGGCCTTGTCCAGAAAGACGCCCGCGGCCTTGTCGCGCGGGAAGGCGTCGTCCTCGTAGCTGTCCCACAGGCCTTGGACGACGTCGACGAACTCGCCGGCCCGCTCGTAGCGCTCGCCGTGCTCGAAGTGCTCGTCGCGGCCGTAGTTGCGCGCGGCGCCCTCCAGGCCCGTGGTCACCACGTTCCAGCCGGCGCGGCCCTTGCTGATGTGGTCCAGCGAGCCGAACTGCCGGGCCACGTTGTAGGGCTCCCAATAGGAGGTGGTCAGGGTGCCGACCAGGCCGATCTTCGACGTCGAGACCGCCACGGCCGACAGCAGGGTCAGGGGCTCGAGGCGATTGAGGAAGTGGGGCGCGGTGTCGGGCGTGATGAACGGGCTGTCGACGATGAACACCAGGTCGAACTTGGCGGCTTCGGCCAGGCGCGCGTTGTCGATGTACCAGTTGATGTCGATGCTGGCGTCGCCGGGCAGGGCCGGATCGCGCCAGCGCGTGTGATCGGTGCCGACGCCGGCCAGGATCGCGCCGAGTTTCAGTTGGCGGGTGGGTTGCTGCGTCATGGGAAGCCCTCGAGTTGAAGGCCGACGCTACGATCCAACCCGAGGCGGCGATAACGAGCACTGCTGATCAGCCCGATTTGCGGTGTTCAACTGCGGGCTAAAAATCCCAAGGATTACAGCGCGTTTTCGGTTTTCTTTCGCCGCTTCGAGGAAAATTGCGCCGGCTACCACGACCGCCGGACGGTGAAGGTGAGCGTGCGGGGCGTCGCGCCGTAGATCTGGTCGCGGCCGAAGGCGCTGGAGATCGCCCGGTCGGGGGTCTCCTTGTCGAAGACGTTGCGCACGGCGACGGCCAGGCTGGTCGGCCCGTGGTCGATCGTCAGGGTCACGGTGTCGAGCGCGCCGGCGGGCAGGTACAGATAGTCCGGATCGTCGGGGCGGAAGGCCGAGGTGAGGGCCGAGCGCCGCTCGTTCTGCCAGCTGAGCAGGGCCGAGGTGTCGGGCCCGAGCGTGTGGCGATAGGCCAGAGTGGCGGTGTGCCGATAGCGCGGGATGTTTGGCGCCCGGTCGCCGGGCTCGGCCTGGAATTCCGCCCGCGCCAGGTCGGAGACGCTGGTCAGGMGGGCGTCGGTGAAGGCGCTGTTGAACTCCAGGGTGAAGCCGCGACCCAGGCTGGCCTTGAGGGCCGCCTCCACGCCCTGGATCCGCGTGGAGCCGATGTTCATCACATAGCTGAACGCGCCCTTGGGCGTGGCGTTGGCGAACTGCATGTCGTGGAAGTCGATGTGGAAGGCCGCGGCCTCGACGAGCACGGCGTTGTGCAGCAGGGCGCGGCGGGCGCCGATCTCGTAGTTCCACAGATGGTCCGGCGCGAAGGTCTGCACCGCCTGGGCCGGGTCGGGGGTGGTGTTGACGCCGCCGGGCCGCGCGCCCTGCGAGGCCTGGAGATAGAGGGCGCCGTCGTCGTCCAGCCGCCATTCGGCGCGGACCCGCAGGTTGAACTCGCCGCCGTCGGCCGCGCGCTCGGGCATCGAGGTGGTCGAGCCGCTGATGATGTTGGGGATCAGCACGTCGGTCCAGGCCGCCCGCCGGGTGGCGGCGTAGCGGCCGCCCGCCGTCAGGGTCAGCCGCTCGCCGATCGGCTGGACCAACTGGGCGAAGACGGCGGCCTGGTTGAAGCGCGACCCCAGGGTCCGCAGGCCGGTGTAGCCGGCGACCTCGTCGACCTGGCCCTGGTCGTCGAGCACGTGGGCGGCGCTGCGCGTGTGCTCGCGCCGGCGCTCGAAGAACAGGCCGGCCGTCCAGCGCCCCGACCCCAGGTCGCCGTCGGCGCGCAACTCCTGGACCAGCGACTGGATCTCGGTGGCCTGGACCAGCACGCTGGGCGCGCGGCTGTTGACGTAGGCGGCGTAGGCGTCGATCTGCTGGGGTCCGCACTCGGCGTCGATCGCGAAGTAGCGCCGGCAGCCGGCCGGGTCGTCGGCCAGGCCCAGGACCACCTGGCTGGAATCCAGCCGCCGGCCCAGGTTCCAGCCGTAATAGGCCGTGGTGCTGGTGAGCACGGTGTGGGGCAGGCGCAGCGTCAGGGTCAGGCTGGAGAGGCCCAGGTCGTGATCGCTGCTGTTGAGGCCGTAGCGGTCGGAAAGGCCCGGCCCCAGCGCGCCGTTCCAGACGGACGTGTCGCCGATCCGGCGCTGCTGGTAGACGGCCAGGCCCGAGGCCTCGAGCCGGTCCGATAGCCGCGCCTTGACGGCCACCCGGACGCCCTGGGTCGTCTCGTCGTTGGTGTTGTCGCGGCCCAGGCGGACGTTGTCGACATAGCCGCCGTTGTCGCGGCGGTAGGCCACCAGCCGGACGGCCAGGTCTTCGCTGACCGGCAGGTTCTCGGCCACCGCGATCATGCCGCCGGCCGCGCCGCCCTCGACGAAGCGGGCCTGCAGGTTGACGCTGCCGGCGTAGCGGCCCAGCACGGCCGGGTTGGGTTCGATGCGCAGCTCGCCGCCGATCGCCCCGGCGCCGTGGTCGAAGCCCTGGGGGCCGCGCAGGACGTCGACGTGGTTGATGTCCACCAGGGCCAGGTCCGGCGTCACCAGGCCGGGGTCGGAATTGGTGCCGGACGGGCCCGAGACCGGCGCGCCGCCGAAATAGACCGGGGTCGTCGCCTCGCCCGCGCCGTACACCCCGCGCAGGGCCAGCTTCAACTGGCCAGCGCCGGACGGCAGGGCGTTGAGGGCGGGCGACAGGCGGGCGACCTCGCCGGGGTCGAACACGCCGCCGCCGGCCAGGACGCGGGCGCTCAGGCGTTCGACATTGGGCGGGGCCTCGTCGGAGACGGCGGTGACGATCACGGTGTCGACGGGGTTGGACTCGCCGGCGGAGGCGCGCGGGCGTTCGCTGGTCGCGACCTCGAGCGCGGGGGGCGCGGCGCGCGCCGTGATCAGGATCATCCGGTCGCCGACGATGCGGTAGTCGAGGTCGGACCCGCGCAGCAGCCGCTCCAGCGCCTCCTCGAGCGTGTAGGTCCCGTTCAGGCCGGCCGTGCGCCGGTCCTCGACGACGGCCGCCGAGAACAACACCTGCTTGCCGCTCTGCAGCGCCACCCGCTTGATCGCCTCCGCCAGGCTGGACGCCGGGATCGCGAACGCCTGACGGGGCCCAGCCGCCGCTCCGGCGGGCTGGGGCGCAAGGGCCGAAGACGCGGCAATGGCGCCCAGGAGGAATAGAATTGCGCGCGCCAAGGGAGGTTACTGAACAATATCGCTCAAGTTGATTTGACGATAGATGTGAATGGCCGTGGTATATCAGTGTACTCAGATTGAGCGACAATGATGCTTAGCGCGGATCATCGGGCAAAAATCTAGAAGTGCAGGCGAAACGCGCGATCGCGACTTGACGCGAGGCGGGGCAGGGGTGAACCGGGGCGGGTGTTCGCGAAACGGGCGATAAACGGGGCAGGGGAGCCGTCTCCGGGGCCGACCGAGGTCTGGCGGTACGCGCCGATGCTGCGTGGCTATTTCATGCGGCGGATGGGCGGCGACGTCGACGACCTGGTCCAGGAGGTGCTGCTGCGCATCGAGCGGCGCCAGGCCAAGGAGCCCATCGACAATATCGAGGGCTACCTCTTCCAGGTGGCGTCCAGCGTGCTGAACGACACCCTGCGGGCCGAGCGGTCCCGCCAGCGCTCCAAACACACCGAGCTCACGGAATTTCATCACCCCGTTGAGGTTTTGTCGCCGGATCGCGTCTTGGAAGGCAAGCAACAGCTGGCCTTGGCCCTGAGCGTCCTGGAATCGATGCCCGAGCGGTCGAGGCAGGCGTTCATCCTCGTCCGGTTCGAGCAGATGAGCTATTCGGCGGCGAGCCGCGTGATGGGGATCTCCGTCAGCGCGGTCGAGAAACACATCATGAAGGTGGTTCGGCGACTGACCGAGCGCCTGCGGAGCGACGATGATCCAGGGCGGAACGATGCGAACGGTTGACGAGCAGGCGCTGGACGCCGCCGCCGGCTGGCACGCGCGTCTGGGATCGGGGCGGGTCAGCGCCCGCGAGCAGCAGGACTTCGACGCCTGGATCGACGCCGCGCCCGAACACCGCAAGGCCTGGGACGAAACCCAGAGCGCCTGGGCCCTGGTCGGCGATCTGGCCGACCATCCGGCGCTGGCCCAGGCTCGTCGCCAGGCGCGCAAGCCCGCCGCCTCGCGCTACTGGGCGCCGGCCGCGATCGCCGCCGGCCTGGCGGCCGCCGTGGCGCTGGGCGTCACCTGGAAGGCCCTGGCGCCGGCCAGCCTCGCGCCGGCCGAGCAGGCGCGCGTGGCCGCGGTCGACTACGTGACGCCGGTCGGCCAGGTGCGCCGTGTGGCCCTGGCCGACGGCACGGTCGTCATGCTGGACGCCGATTCCGCGATCGCCGCCGCCTTCGACGGCAAGACGCGCCGCGTGACCCTGTCGCGCGGGCGGGCCCAGTTCCAGGTCGCCCACGATCCGGCCCACCCCTTCGTGGTCACGGCCCAGGGGCGCAGCGTCACGGCGCTGGGCACGGTGTTCGACGTCGACCTCGAGCCCTCGGCCGTCACCGTGACCCTGCTGCAGGGCAAGGTGGCGGTGCGCGAGCTGACCGCGCGCCAGGACGCCCGCCAGGCCATACTGGCGCCGGGCGAGCGGCTGGTCGCGCCGGGGCAGGGCGCCTGGTCGCGGCGCCCGATCGACACGACCCAGGCCGCCCGCTGGCTGAAGGGCGACCTGGTGTTCGACGAGAGCGAGCTGGGCGCGGTGGCCGCCGAGCTGAACCGCTATTCCAGCCGCAAGCTGGTGCTGGCCGACGCCGACCTGGCCCGCACGCCGGTCAGCGGCGTGTTCCGGGCCGGCGACCCCGAGGCCCTGGCCGAAGGCCTGGCGGCCAGCGGCGTGGCCCGCGTCGCGCGGCGCTCGCCCGACCAGATCGTCCTGACCAAACCCTAGGCGTCCGGCGCCCCGTCCTCCGGAAAATTCGCCCCCGCGAAGAAAAAACGTCGGGCGGGGGTGAGGGACCTTCCGCCGCTTACGTCTGACTTTGCGGCCGTCAGGGGTCCCGGACATGCACCCGGGCGCACGGTCGTCGGTCGAGGGGATAAAATCGCAATGAACACCAGGACTTCCATCCGCGCCGCCATGCTTGTGACGACGGCGCTCACCGCTTCGGTCTGGAGCGGCCAGGCTCTGGCCCGTCAGGCGGCTCCGGCGCAGGACGATGCGGCCGCGGTCGAGGAGATCATCGTCGTCGGCACGCGCATCGAGGGCTCGAAGGTCACCGCGGCCCTGCCCGTGACCTCGATCGACGCCAAGCAGATCGAGGCGATCGGCGCGACGTCGGGCGACGACCTGTTCCGGGCGATCCCCCAGATGGGCGACGTCAACTACAACTCCAGCTACATCCCCAACAGCAGCAACTCGGCGCGGGGCGACATCGGTTCGGTGAACCTGCGCAACCTGGGCTCGGGCAATACCCTGGTGCTGCTGAACGGCCGCCGCGTCGTGGCCCACCCGACCAGCCAGGCCGACGGCTCCAACCTGGTGCCGGTGATCACCTTCAACACCAACGCCATCCCCACCACCGGCCTGTCGCGCCTGGAAGTGCTGCGTGACGGCGCCGGCGCCATCTACGGCTCGGACGCGGTGGCCGGCGTGGTCAACACGGTGCTGAAGGACAACTACAGCGGCGTCGAGGCCGAGGCCCAGTACGGCATGGCCGAGGGCACGCACCTGAAKGAATACGGCCTGAACGTCCTGGCCGGCCACAACTTCGAGCGCGGCAACGTCACCGTGTTCCTGAACTACAACCAGCGCACGGCCCTGCGCTCGGGCGACCAGGACTTCACCGCCTCGGCCGACAAGCGTCCGCTGTTCGCGGRCACCCGCTTCGACGGCGCCGCCTCGCTGGACGGCCGGGCCACGACGACGCCCTGGGGCAACTTCACCGCCGCCGCCCGCGTGACGCAGAACGGCACGGCCATCACCAGCTCGGCCGGCGCCTTCCACATCCAGCCGACCACAAACCCGGGCTGCCTGGCCAGCGCCGGTTCGGGCATCTGCTACGACGACGGCACGGTGGCCACCTCGGGCGACGACCGCAACCTGCGCTACGATCCGCAAGCGGGCGCGGGCACCTCGATCATGCCCGAGCTGAAGCGCCTGAACATCTATCTGACGGGCAACTACGACATCACCGAGAACGTCCGGGCCTATGGCGAGGTCGGCTACTACACGGCCACCACCCACGCCTTCCAGAGCCCGGTTTACATGACCTCGGCCCAGGTCGTGACGGTTCCCACCACCAACTACTGGAACCCCTTCGGTCCGACCGCCTTCAACGGCGTGGCCAACCCGAACCGCCTGCCGGGCATCAACGCCCCGGCCGGCGGCCTGAACGTGACGATGGCCAGCTACAGCTTCGCCGACCTCGGCCCGGCCAAGGTCGACGTCAAGAACACCCAGAGCCGCTTCCTGGGCGGCTTCAAGGGCGAGAAGTTCGGCTGGCGCTGGGACTCGGCGCTGCTCTATTCGCAGGCCGAGGTGAAGGACACCTCCGACGGCATCAGCGCGACCCTGCTGCAGAAGCAACTCGCCCTGTCCACGCCCGACGCCTACAACCCGTTCAACGGCGGCAACCTGGCCAACCCCAGCGTCGGCGACAGCACGCCCAGCAACGCCGCGTCGCGCAACGCCATCATGGTCAAGAGCACGCGCGACAGCACCAGCACCCTGGCGTCGTGGGACTTCCGGGTCTCCAAGGCCGACCTGTTCCACCTGCCGGCCGGCGACGTCGGCGTGGCGGCCGGGATCGAGGCCCGCCGCGAGACCCAGAAGGACGATCGCGACGCCCGCGTGGACGGCACGATCAAGTACACCAACTCGGTCACCGGCATCACCTATGACAGCGACCTGATCGGCACCAGCACCTCGCCCGACACCAAGGGCCACCGCACCGTGGCCTCGGCCTACGCCGAACTGGCCGTGCCGGTGATCTCGCCGGAGATGGGCATCCCGCTGGTCCGCAATGTCGAGATGCAGCTGGCCGGCCGCTACGAGGACTACAGCGACGTCGGCGACGTGGCCAAGCCCAAGGTCGCCGTGGCCTGGGACCTGGTCGACGGCCTGCGCCTGCGCGGTTCGTGGTCGGAAGGCTTCAAGGCCCCCAACCTCGAGCAGATCAACGCCACGGTGGTGACCCGCTCGAACACGCGCACCGACTACGTGCGCTGCGAGGCCGACCTGCGGGCCAACCGCATCACCAGCTTCAGCAACTGCTCCCGCACCCAGAGCACGGCCGCCCAGCGCTCGGGCAATCCGGACCTGAAGCCGGAAACCTCGACCTCGACCGGCTTCGGCGTGGTGTTCGAGCCCAAGTTCATCGACGACCAGTTCGGCCACTTCACCTTCACCGTCGACTACTGGCGCGTGAAGCAGAAGGGCATCGTCGGCATCTTCGGCGAGGGCAACGCCCTGATCCTGGACTACCTGGAACGCATGTCGGGCGGCTCGAATCCGAACGTCGTGCGCGCGGCCCCGACCGCCGACGACATCGCGGCCTTCAACGGCACCGGCCTGACGCCGGTCGGCACGGTGCTGTACGTCAAGGACCAGTACCAGAACCTGCTGCCGCAAGAGGCCCGCGGCATCGACTACAATCTGATGTGGCGCCTGCACGGCACCCGGTTCGGCGACTTCGACGTGAACATCGGCGCGGCCCAGCTGCTGAAGTTCTACCAGTCGCCGTCGCCGGCCATCGCCGAACTGCTGGCCGCGCGCTCGGCCGGCAAGATCAACGCCGGCACGACCATCACCGGGGGCGGCGATCTGCTCAAGCAGAACGGCAAGCCCGAGCTGAAGTGGACCGCCGCCCTGACCTGGCGCCTCGACCAGGTCACCGTCGGCGCCTTCACGCAATACACCAGCGACGTGCAGGACACCTCGCTGCTCGACTCGGCGGGCGCGGCCTGGACCGTCGACTCCCAACTGACCGGAAATCTGTACGCCCAGTACGATTTCACGGACGGTTGGGCGTCCGACACCAGCCTCAAGCTGGGCGTGCGGAACATCACCGACGAGAAGCCCCCCCTCTCGTCGAACGGGTACATGGGCAGCCTCTACCAGCCCTACGCCCGGTACTGGTACGCCAGCATCCGCAAGCGCTTCTAGTCCACGCCCCCGAGGCCCCGGCGTCATCCCCCCCGACGCCGGGGCCGCCTTGCTTTCCAGAGTATCCTCATGATCCGTAACTGCTTCCGCGATCCGCTGCGCCGCCCGCTGCTGGCGCTGACCGCCGTCCTGGCGCTGGGCGTCGCGCCGCTTTCGGCCCTGGCCCAGGAGGGCACCGGCGGCGATATCGTCGGCTACGGCCAGATCCACCACCCCGAGATCGGCCGCGGCGGCATGGTGGTGGCCCAGAACCGCATCGCCGMCGAAGTCGGCGCCGAGATCCTGCGCAAGGGCGGCAACGCGGTGGACGCCGCGGTCGCCACCGCCTTCGCCGAGTCCGTCAGCCTGCCGCGCGCCGGCAATCTGGGCGGCGGCGGCTACATGTTGATCCACATCGCCAAGACCAACGAGACGGTCGCCATCGAATATTACGGCCAGGCGCCCCTGGCCACGACGCCGGACTTGCTGGTCGGGCCCGACGGCAAGGCGGGCGGCAAGCTCAGCCAGAGCTTCAAGGGCGTGGCCGTGCCGGGCACGGTGGCCGGCCTGTGGGAAGCCCATCACCGCTACGGCAAGCTGCCCTGGAAGGCGGTCGTCGACCCGGCCGTGCGGATGGCCAAGGCCGGCGTGATCCTCAGCGACGACGAGGCCAACGCCCTGAACGGCGAGCGCAAGGCGATGCTGGCCGATCCCGGCGCGGCCAAGGCCTTCTTCAAGAAGGACGGCTCGTCCTACCAGCCCGGCGAGCGCCTGCCGCAGCCCGACCTGGCCTGGAGCCTGGCCCAGATCCGCGACAAGGGCGTCGACGCCTTCTACAAGGGCGAGGTCGGCCGGCGCATGGTGGCCGGCGTCAAGGCCGGCGGCGGCGTGATCTCGATGGACGACCTGGCCGCCTACAAGGCCAATGTCTCCCCGCCGATCTGGGGCGAGTACCGCGGGCACAGGATCGCCTACATGCCGCCCACCGCCTCGGGCGTGACCCTGGCCGAGGTGATGAACATCCTCGAGACCTTCCCGATGAAGGACCTGGGCTCCAACAGCGTGGCCAGCCTGCACGTGCTGTCCGAGGCCATGAAGATCGGCTGGACCGACCGCCAGTACGTCGGCGGGCCGCCGCAGTGGACGACGCCGGTCGCCGGCCTGACCAGCAAGGCCTACGCGGCCGAGCGCGCCAAGCTGATCTCGATGACCGCCTCGCTGTCCAGCAAGGACCTGAAGGGCGGCGATCCCTATCGCTACGAAAGCCCCAACACGACCCACTTCTCGGTGGCCGACGCCGAAGGCAACGCGGTGAGCAACACCTTCACGCTCAGCGCCTCGTTTGGGGCGCACGTGGTGGCGCCGGGCACGGGCTTCCTGCTCAACAACTCGATGGGCAACTTCTCGTGGGGCAAGCGCGGCGAGGACAACGCCGCCAACAAGCCCGAGCCGGGCAAGCGGGTGGGCTCGACCATCACTCCGCTGATCGTCTTCAAGGGCGACAAGCCGTGGCTGGTCACCGGCACGCCCGGCGGCGGCTACATCATCGCCACCATGGCCCAGATGCTCAGCAACGTGATCGACCACGGCCTGAACGTGGCCGAGGCGGCCGAGCGTCCGCGGATGAACCAGTCGGGCGTCGACGGCCCGCTGGAGTTGGAGGCCGGCTTCTCGCCCGACATCGTGCCGCTGCTGGAGGCCAAGGGCCACAAGGTGACGCCGTCGATGACCATGGGCAGCACCCAGTCGATCCTGATCGACGGCGGCCTGTTCTACGGCGCGGCCGACACCCGCCGTCCCGACGCCGCGGTGGTGGGCGCGCGCTAGTCGCCGCGCCCGTTCGCTAGAGAAGGCCGCCAAAGAAGAAAGGGCCGCTCCGAGGAGCGGCCCTTTTGCTATTCGGCGCCGGCGTTCTTGCGATAGTCCAGCGGCGGGGCGCGGTCGCCCAGCAGGGGCTTGTAGACGAAGTTCGGGCCCTGGCGCTGCTTGAGCTCGGCCTTGGCGGCGGCGACCAGCTTGGGATCGCTGAACACGTCCGCGCCGGTCAGGGCGATGGACTTGGCGGCGACCACGGCCCCCTTCACGCCGATCGTCGTGCCGGCGGCGGCGGCGTTCTGCCAGCTGTGGCCGGGCGAGCCGGGCACGAAGGTGGCGGTGACCAGGCCGACGGTCGGCACGTTCCAGCTGACGTCCGACACGTCGGTCGAACCGCCGCTGGCGCCGCCGCGATCGTAGGAGGCGATGGTCTTGACCGAGGCCAGGTCGCCGCCGCCGTCGGGCAGGCTGGTGGCCAGCTTGGTCGCGAAGGCGGTCTCCTCGGCCGTCCACTGCTCGCCGCCCACGCGGCGCAGGTTGGCGTCCATGGCGCGGCCCAGGGCGTCGTTGGGCAGCATGCTGTAGACGCCGCCGGTGACCTCCCAGTCGACCGTGGTGCCGGTGGCCAGGGCCGCGCCCTTGGCGGCGTTCTCGACCCGGCCCCAGACGTCGCGGACGATCTTCGGGTCGACGTGGCGGACGTAATAATAGACCTCGGCGAAGTCCGGCACGACGTTGGGCGCCTTGCCGCCGCTGGTGATCACGTAGTGGATGCGGGTGCCGTCGGGCACGTGCTCGCGCAGGAAGTTGGTGGCCACGTCCATGATCTCGACGCCGTCCAGGGCCGAGCGTCCTTTGGACGGCGAGGCGGCGGCGTGGCTGGACACCCCGTGGAAGCGGAACTTGCCCGAGAGGTTGGCCTGGGACGGGGCCTGGGCGGCGCTGTTGACGTTGCCGGGGTGCCAGTGGATGGCGATGTCCACGTCCTTGAACAGGCCGTCACGCACCATGTAGACCTTGCCCGAACCGCCTTCCTCGGCGGGCGTGCCGTAGACGCGCAGCTCGCCCTTCACGCCGTGGGCGACCATCCATTCCTTCAGGGCGATCGCGCCGTTGACCGAGGCCGCGCCGAACAGGTTGTGGCCGCAACCGTGGCCGGCGTCGCGGCCGGGCAGCGGCTGCTTCTCGGGAACGGCGGCCTGGGCCAGGCCGGGCAGGGCGTCGTATTCGGCCAGCACCGCGACGACCGTTCCGGGGCCGGTCTTGAAGCTGGCGACGAAGGCGGTGGGCTCACCGGCTACGCCCGGCGTCACGGTGAAGCCGGCCGCCTTCAGCTGGTCCTGCAGCAGGGCCGAGCTCTTGGTCTCCAGATAGCCCAGCTCGGCGAAGTCCCAGATCTTCATGGCCGCGTCCGCGAGCTGCGGCTGACGGTCGTCGACCCGGCGGATCAGCTCGGCGCGATCGGCCTCCTTGATCGGCGCGGCCTGGGCGCCGGCGACGGCGAGCGCGCTTGCCGAAGCCAGCGCCATTGCGAACCACGAACTCTTCAATGTTCCACCCTTCTTGTCGGCGCCGAGCGTCGGCGCACGGATTAAGACGTAGCGCGCGGACAAAGCATCACCTCGGGCGGTCCAAGAATCTGGCCGCGAGCCGAACAGCTGGGAAGGGGGTGTTTTTTGAACAGGTCCGCGTCGCGACGGTTTGCCGAAACAAGAGCGGCGCCGGCTGGAAGGAGCCGACGCCGCGTCTAGAGCGCCTGAGGAGGGGGGAGCGCCCTAGAAGTTGTAGCGGAGGCCCACGAAGTAGGTCCGGCCGCTGTGGGTGTAGACGTTCAGGCGGTTGCTGACGTCGACGTACTGGTCGTTGAACTCGTCGGTCAGGTTCACGCCCTCGAAGCTGAGCTTCAGGTTCTTGCGGAGATTGACGCTGGCCTGCATGTCGATGTTCAGCGTCGAATTGGTGCCGTGATAGCTGTTGCCGTCGTTGCCCGGCACCTGGGTCAGGTAGCCGTCGCGATAGGCGGCCGAGCCCCGGATGCTCCAGGTGTCGGTCTCGTAGTACAGCGTGGCGTTGGCGGCGTGCTTGGACAGGCCCACCAGGGTGGCGTTGACGGTGGGCGCGCCGGGCGTCGTCGACGTCAGGTATTCGATGTCCGAACTCACGAAGGTGTAGTTCAGGATGTAGCCGAAGTGGCTCCAGGCGCCGGGCAGGAAGCTCAGCGGCTGCTGCCAGTTGATCTCGAAGCCCTTCAGCTTGCCGCCGTTGGAATTGACCGGCTGGGTGACGTCGAAGATGTCGGTCGGGTTGGCGCCGGTGCCGGCGATCAGCGAGTCCGGCAGGCCCAGGGTGTTGTAGGGCACCTGGGTGCGCAGGGTGGCCACGAAGGTGTCGATCTTCTTGTAGAAGACGCCGCCGGCCAGCATCGCGCCCTGGGCCGGATACCATTCCAGCGACAGGTCCAGGTTGTCCGACTGGGTCGGGTCGAGCACCGGATTGCCGGTCGAGAAGGTCCGGTTGGCGCCCTGGACGCTGACGTCGCCGCCCGGCGACAGCGAGCCGATGCCCGGCCGGGCGATGGTCCTGGCGGCGCTGACCCGGGCCACGACCGTATCGCTCAGGTCGGCCGCCAGATTGAACGACGGCAGGGTCATATCGTATTCGCGCTGGGCGTTGACCAGCTGCACGGCGCCGTTGACGACGGCGTAGCCGCCGGACTCCTGGTCGGTGTGGACGTGGCGCACGCCGGCGTCGCCCCGGAAGGGCAGGCCGAAGGCGTCGAACTTGAAGTCCGCCTGCAGATAGACGCCGGTGTCCTTTTCCTCGACCGTGCCGTACTGGCCGCGCGCCGAGCTGTTGTTGGTGTTGGTCAGGGCGTAGATGCCGGTGTTGCTGTAGATGCCGTAGGTCGAGGCGTAGGCGTCGATGTCGGGCACGAGCCAGGCCGTGGCGTTGCCGGCCGGCAGGCCCAGCCCCTTGCCGAAGCCCGAATAGACCTTGGACACGGCGGCCAGCTGGGCCGGCGTCAGGGTCTGGACCACGGTCTCGCTGGTCCGGTACTGGCCGTAGCTGTCGTACTCGAACTTGCGGAAGTCGACCCCCCCCTTGAGGGTCAGGTGGTCGTTGAGGTCGTACTCGCCGTAGATCTTGCCGGTGGTGAACTGGTTCTCGACGAACTGCGGACGCAGGCGCACTTCGGACGTGCCGTTGACGGCGCTCCAGTTGGCCGGGTCGGTCGGGTCGAAGCCGAGGTTGATGGCCGGCGGGCGATCGCCTCGGAAGTCGTACGAGTAGCCCTGGCTGTTGGCCCGGTCGAAGGTGATGATCGTCGACACAGGCTGGGTGAAGGTGGAGTCCCCGTAGCCGGCCATGGCCCCCAGCCGCACCTTGTCGCCGATCTTGTGGGTGGCCGACAGGGTGAACTGCTTGAACTCGGTGTTCAGCTCGTCATAGGCCGACTGGGTGCGCAGATCGACATTGTCGAGCTTGGCGTAGACCAGGTTGCGGTTCGCATCGACGACGCCGTCGCGGATGATGGTCTGGGGCTTGCCGGTGCCGCCGCGCGACAGGCCGATCGCCTGCAGCTGGGCCTCCTTGCGAGTGCCCGCCAGGTAGGAATAGAGCGCGTCGAACGACACCGTGGTCTGGTCGGTCGGCCGCCATTGCAGCGAGCCGCTGGCCCCGAAGCGCTCGGATTCGATGTCGTAGCTGACATAGGCCGGAATGCGCGGGTGATAGATCGCGGTGGCCGGGTTGCTGTCGTTGATCTGGGCCAGGGTGTAGCCGGGCAGGGTGGAGGCGTTGTTGAAGCCGCCGTTGCTGCCGCCGTAGGTCCAGCGCGTGATGTTGGCGCCTTCCTCCAGCAGATGGCGGTTCTCGTAGGCAACCGAGACCAGGGCGCCGAACGTGCCGTCGCGCCAGGTGCGGCTGGCCAGGGCCGACAGCCGGGGCCCCGCGTCCTTGGCCAGGTCGTTGTAGCTGGCCTGGGCCGACAGCACGAGCTGGGGCTTGGGATTGTCGAACGGGCGGGCGGTGTTGAGGTCGACCGTCGCGCCCAGCGAGCCTTCCTCGACGTCCGCCGAGGCGGTCTTGCGCACGGCGATGCTGTTGAACAGGTCCGAGGCGAAGATGTTGAAGTCGAAGCCCCGTCCGCGGTTCGTGCCGCCGCTGTTGGCGGTGCCGCCGGTGGTGGTGATCGCCTCCATGCCGTTGATCCGGACGCGCGTGTATTCCGAGCCCAGGCCCCGGACCGAGATCTGCCGGCCCTCGCCGTTGATGCGCGAGATCGAGACGCCGGGGATGCGTTGCAGCGACTCGGCCAGGTTCAGGTCCGGGAACTGGGCGATGTCCTCGGCCTTGATGGCGTCGACCACGCCCGAGGCGTTGCGCTTGATGTTGATCGCGCTGGCCAGGCTGGCCCGGAAGCCCGTGACGACTACTTCCTCGACTTCGCTGGAGCCGTCGGACGGGTTCGCCTGGGCGGGGGGCGTCGCTGCTTCCTGAGCGTGCCCGACGGTGGCCAGGGCCATGGCGACCGCCAGACCCGAGGCCGCGCCATTGAGGCCGGTCCGCAGGCCCTGTGAATTTCGAAGCGCCATGTTCCCTCCCATGCCCACGATTCGCGGGTCGTTCTTTTTGGGTAGGCCGGTCAAACCGACCTCTTGCTGTGGGAAAAGGATAGGAGCGCGTTCGCCGAACGGGCCAATCCTAATCGGGCATGGACCGATGCATGATCTGCACCGATGGAGGAGCCCGCCCCGCCAGGACGGGCGAAAACGGGCGAAAGCGGGGGCGTTGAAGCCCCTTGGCCGGACGTGACGCCGGGCCGGGAGGCCGTCATCGATGTTGGCCGTGGATCGGTCGATAGGCGATTTGACTTAGACCGACCCGCGCGGGGTCTCTAGCTTCGACCTCAAGGCCTCGGGATCGGGGTGGCGCGGGAGACGATCGGATCGGACCCGCGATCAGAACAAAGCAGACAGGGAAGGGGACACGATGACCGCGCAGACCGTCGACGGCGCCGCCAAGAGAACCCGTGTTCGCTGGCTGATCATCCTGCTGCTGTTCATCATCACCACGATCAACTACGCCGACCGCGCCACCTTCTCCATCGCCGGGCAGTCGGCGTCCAAGGAGCTGGGTCTCKACCCGGTGGCGATGGGCTACATCCTGTCGGCCTTCGCCTGGGCCTATGTGCTGGGCCAGATCCCCGGCGGCGTGCTGCTGGACCGCTTCGGCTCGAAGAAGATCTACACCACGGCCCTGGTCGTCTGGTCGCTGTTCACGGCCCTGCAGGGGCTGGCCGGGATCTTCACCGGCCTGGCCGCCGCCGGGGCCCTGTTCGCCATGCGGTTCATGGTCGGCATCGCCGAGGCGCCGTCGTTCCCCGCCAATTCGCGCATCGTCGCGGCCTGGTTTCCCGGCTCGGAACGGGGAACGGCCTCGGCGATCTTCAACGCCGCCCAGTACTTCGCCCTGGTCGCCTTCGCCCCCTTGATGGGCTGGTTGGTCCATCAGTTCGGCTGGCGCTCGGTGTTCTTCGTCATGGGCGGCGTCGGCGTGGTGGCGGCGGTCATCTTCGTCAAGTTCGTCCACGCCCCCACCGACCATCCGGCGATCAACAAGGCCGAGTTCGACTACATCGAGGCCGGCGGCGGCCTGGTGCGCATGGAGGACAAGGTCGCCAGCAACGGCGCGGCGTTCACCTGGCCCAACGTGCGCCAGCTGCTGACCAACCGCATGCTGCTGGGCGTGTATCTGGGCCAGTACTGCATCAACGTCCTGACCTATTTCTTCGTCACCTGGTTCCCGATCTACCTGGTCAAGGAGCGGGGCCTGTCGATCCTGCAGGCCGGGTTCACCGCCGCGGCGCCGGCGCTGTGCGGCTTTGTCGGCGGGCTGCTGGGCGGGATCATCTCCGACCGGCTGCTCAAGAAGACCGGCTCGCTGGACGTGGCCCGCAAGACGCCGCTGCTGATCGGCATGCTGCTGGCCTCGCTGATCATCGCTTGCAACTATGTGGAACAGGAGTGGCTGGTCATCGCGATCATGGCGGTCGCCTTCTTCGGCAAGGGCGTGGCGTCGCTGGGCTGGGCCGTCGTGGCCGACACCTCGCCCAAGGAGATGGCCGGGGTGACGGGCGGGATCTTCAACACCTTCGGCAACATCGCCGGGATCGTGACCCCGATCGTCATCGGCTACATCGTCAAGGGCACCGGCTCGTTCGACGGCGCCCTGATCTTCGTCGGCGTCCACTGCCTGATCACCATCGCCGCCTATTTCCTGATCGTCGGCAAGATCCAGCGCCTCGTGCTGAAGCCGGCGGCCTGAGGAGAAGCGTTCGATGACCACGCGCCGCCGCTTCCTCCGTACCGCCTCGGCCCTCCTGCTGGCCGGGGTCGCTTCACCGGTCCTCGCCGCGCCGAAGCCGACGCTGGAGATCAGGACMCCGATGGCGCCGCCCGAATGGGCGCTGCTGGAGCGTGAGCTGCTCAAAGCCAACGCCGAGGCCTGCGAAGCTTTCTTCGCACGCTATTTCGACGATCGCGGCTTCCTGCTGGCGGTCGAGCGCTGGGGCGCCAACGACGGTCCCGACGACGCCATCGAGAACGTCAACGACTGGCCGTACCTGCACGCCCTGGGCGGCCGCGACAGTCTGCTGGCGCTGTCGAAGAAGGCCTACGAGGGCAATGTGCGCCAGTACACCCTGGCCAGGACCAAGGACGTGCCGTTCGCCCGCGAGGGCATGTACTACAAGGAATTCCCGGTCATGACCGACTGGCAGCACCTGTCCGAGGGGCTGTCGGTGTTCAACCTGCTGGGGCTGTCGGACCCGCACGACGCGCGCTACCGCGACCGGGTGAAGCGGTTCTCGGGCTTCTACATGAACGAGGACCCGGGCGCGCCGAACTACGATCCCAAGCACAGGATCATCCGCAGCATGGTCACCGGCAGCCGCGGCCCGATGCTGCGCAAGGCCACGCCGTTGGACTGGGCGGGCGACCCGTTCGACCCGAAGGGCTTCTTCATGGAGCACGGCGAGAGCACCTACGAAGAGACCCTGCACCACTACGACGACTATACCGACGTCATCGGCGACGGGCCGCTGAACCTGCAGGTCACCAGCCTGGTGCTCAACGCCTACATGCTGGATCACGAGCGCAAGTACCGCGACTGGCTGCTGGGCTATGTCGACGCCTGGGCCGAGCGGGCCCAGGCCAACGGCGGGGTGCTGCCCAGCAATATCGGCCTGGACGGCAAGATCGGCGGCGCGACCGACGGCAAGTGGTGGGGCGGAGTCTATGGCTGGGGCTTCAGCCCGATCGTGCCCCAGACCGGCAAACGCGAGGACCGCAACCGCGTGCCGCGCTCGATCGTCGGCTTCATGAACGCCTATCTGCTGACCGGCGACGACAAGTACCTGGAGGTCTGGCGCAGGCAAGCCGACGTCATCAACGCCCAGAAGAAGATCATCGACGGCAAGGTCCACACCCCGCGCATGTACGGCGACGACGGCTGGTACGGCTATGCGCCGGGCGAGTACCGGCTGAACGGGCTGGAGATCTGGTACCTGTCGATGAAGGCCTCTGACCGGGCCCGCGCGGCCGAGCATCCGTGGCTGACCTATCTGGACGGCAAGGACCCCGGCTTCCCGGTCAAGGCCCTGCGCGCCGACCTGGAGCGGGTCCGCGCCCGGGTCCAGGCGCGCCTCGACGACCGCACCACCCCGGACACGCGCCTGGCGGACGCCGCGCTCGACATCAATCCGGCCAGCGTCACGGCGCTGATCCACCTGATGCAGGGCGGCATCCACATCGCCCGCCCGCMGTGGTCGCCGACCTCGCCGGCCCAGGGCGGGGCGCTGCACTATGCGCGCCTGCGCTACTTCGATCCCGAACGCCGCCGGGCCGGTGTCCCCGAGGATGTCGCCGCCCTGGTCGAGACGCTCGGCGACGACGGCGCGACCGTGACCCTGGTCAACACCAATCCGGTCCAGGCCCGGACGGTGACCGTCCAGGGCGGCGGATATGGCGAGCACCAGGTGCTCAGCGTGGCGACCGATGTCGGCGCGCCTGTGACGGTGAACGCCTCGGCCTTCACCGTGCGGCTGGCGGCCGGGGCGGGGGCGCGGTTGAGGCTGAAAATGAAGCGCCACGTCAACGCGCCGACGCTGAGCTTCCCGTGGGATCGGGCTTAGCGAAGCGACGACCGTCCTTCCACACGCGCATGGTCTTGGCGTGAGATCACACCCCCTTGCCCCTGCGGTCTGTCCGCCCCCATAGGGGGCGGAGGACGCGCGCTGGCCCTCTTCCCCCTCCGGGGGAAGACGACCGCGAAGCGGTCCGTAGGGGGCAAGTGTTCACCGCGACTACGTCCCTTCCTTCAGGAACGGTGCGACCGAGAACAGCTCCCGCTCCTCGCGCCGCGGGTCGTCGACCATCGCCGAGGTTTCGTTGATCACCAGCGTCGGGCGTTGGGGCAGGGTGTACTTGCCCCAGGCTGGAATCGCCGCGCAGTTCGGATCGCCCGTCCGCGCGAAGGCGATGAAGGCCTCGCTCATCTGGTTGGCCACCGCCTTGGCGGCCGGACCCGTGCCGGTCTTCGAGCCCGGCTTGTCGAGGTTGTCGAACACCAGGGCGATGTCGAAGCTGTGGAACGCCCGCAGCTTGCCGCCGTCGATCGGCGAGCCGAAGTCCAGCTGGTACATCCAGGCCGGCGCGCCGATCCTGGCGCGCTGCTCGGCCTGGATCAGGTGACCGGGCCACGACCGCCCAGCGGTCGTCGCCGCGAAGAACACCTCCGACGGCGTGTAGTCCGGATAGAGCTCGCGATAGCGGGCGATGACGACGCGCGGTTCGACATCCAGCACCAGTTCGGGCCCCAGGCGCTCGGGCAGCTCCTCCCAGGTGATCGTGAAGTTCTTCGGATCGCCGCCGAGGAAGGCCCGKGTCTCGTCGTGGGTGTTGCCGATGATCATCGGGATGTGGGCGCTCTCCCGCGGCGCGTCCGGATAGAACGGATGGCGCGGCAGGACCCCGCCGTCCATCACCGACCAGAAGATGATCGAGCCCTTGCGCTCCAGCGGATCGGGCATCTTCAGGGCGGCGACCAATTGCTCGGCCGGCAGCTTGCGCAGGACGTCGACCTGGTCGGGCTTCAGGCCCAGCCGCGCCATGAAGGCCTTGGCGCGCAGCGTGGCGTGGATCGGGCCCATGGCGGTGACGTGCTGGCCGCTCATGGTGGCCACCCGGTGCATCAGCCCCCTGGCCGCCGGCATGGCCATCAGAGTGACCAGCTTGCCCCCGCCGCCGGACTGCCCGAAGGCCGTCACCTTGTCCGGATCGCCCCCGAAAGCGGCGATGTTGTCCCGCACCCATTCGAGCGCCAGGACGAGGTCCAGATTGCCGACATTGCCGCTGTCGGCCAGGTCGGGTCCGCCCAAGGCGGCGAGATAGGCGTAGCCGAACACGTTGAGGCGGTGGTTCACGGTCACCACCACGACGTCGCCGCGCCTGGCCAGGTTCACCCCGTCGTACAGTGGATCAGACCCCGATCCGTTGGCGTGGGCGCCGCCGTGGACATAGACCATCACCGGCCGCTTCCTGCCGTCCAGGGCGGGCGTCCAGACATTCAGGAACAGGCAATCCTCGCTGGTCGCTTCCTGGATCTTGACCTGCGGGCTGGCCGGCCCGTAGGCGAGGGCGTCGGCGACGCCGCTCCATGGCTCGGGCGGTAGCGCCGGCATGAACCGGCGCGGGGCGGTGTCGGCGCCGTAGCGCACGCCCTTGAACAGCTTGATCCCGTCGACCTCGGCGCCGCGCACCTTGCCGTAGACGGTGGTCGCGATCGGCGACTTCGAGGCCGCTTCGGCGGGGAGGGCCAGGCCCGCCAGGCCCACGGCGGCGGCTCCCGTCAGCACGGCGCGGCGGTCGGTCGTCATGGCGCTTCTCCCCAAGCGTTATGTCCTGGTCCGCTACGGGGAGCGGACGGTCAGTCGGTGATGGCGGGCGAGGCTTCGGCCATGCAGAGGTCGATGAACGACTGCAGGATCGGGCTGTCATTGTCCTTGCGCCAGGCCATGTACAGCTCGACCGGGCGGTCGGGCGTGGTGGCCACGGGGCGGAACTGGACGTCGTCGAAGTGCAGGCTCATCGCCGCCTCCGGCACCAGGGCCGCGCCGAGTCCCGCGTGGACCAGGGCCAGCATCGAATGGATCTGGGTGACATGCTGGACGTAGTGGGGCGACACGCCGTTGGCGTCGAACAGGGTGGTCAGCATGTTGTGGAAATAGCCCGCGCCCTCGGGCGAATACATGATCAGCGGGGCGTCGTCGAAGTCGGCCAGGGTGAGGAAGGCCTTGGCCAGCCGGGGATCGCCGGTGGGCAGGGCCGCGACCAGGGGTTCGGTCAGCACCCGGGCGGTGGCGAATTCCGCGCGCTCCATCGGCGGCCGGACGAGACCCACGTCGATGCGTCCGGTCAGCAGGGCCTCGACCTGTTCGCGGGTGACCATCTCGCGCAGGGTGAGGTCGGCGTTGGGCAGGCGGGCGCGCGACAGGATCACCAGGCGCGGCAGGAAGTTGTAGCCGGACGCGGCGGTGAAGCCGATCGCCACCTCGCCGGCGTCGCCGACGGCGATGCGGCGCGTGGCCAGGGCGGCGCTCTCGGCCAGGCGCAGGATGCGGCGCGCCTCCAGCAGGAAGGCCCGGCCCGCCGGCGTCAGGCGCACCGAGCGGCTGGTGCGGTCCAGCAGGGTGACGCCCAGGATCCGTTCCAGCAGCTGGACCTGCCGGCTGAGCGGCGGTTGGGTCATGTTCAGGCGCTGGGCCGCGCGGCCGAAGTGCAGTTCCTCGGCCGTCGCCACGAAGCAACGCAGTTGGCTCAGCTCGAACATCGGATAGCGCCCGTTCATGATCCCATGGATCGACGAAGCTAGGCGATTGCCGGCGGGGGCGGTAGCCGCGCCCAAGGGTTTGGCCGGGCTGACCGCGACCCCCACGGGAGGCTACTGCGCCGCCAGCGGGTGGAGCCGGCTCTGGGCGCGGTCGATGAGCACCTTCAGGTCGGCGCGCTCGGCGTCGGTCAGGTCGGTCAGCGGCGAGCGGACGGGTCCGGCGTCGCGGCCGATCACGCCCATGCCGGCCTTGACGATCGACACCGCGTAGCCGCGGCCACGATTGCGCAGGGCGATATACGGCAGGACGAAGTCGCGCAGGCCGGCCATGACCGCGACGCGGTCCTGGGCGCGGACCGACCGGTAGAAGTCCAGGGCCCATTCCGGCATGAAGTTGAAGATCGCCGAGGAATAGGTCGTCACACCCATCTCCAGGTAGGGCAGGGCGAAGGTCTCGGCGGTGGGCAGGCCGCCGATATAGGTCAGGCGGTCGCCCATCCGGGCGTAGACCCGCATCATCAGCTCAATGTCGCCGACCCCGTCCTTGAAGCCGACGAGGTTCGGATTGCGGTCGCACAGCTTCTCGAGGGTGTCCTCGGTCAGGATGGCGTTGTCGCGGTTGTAGACGATCACGCCCAGCGGCGTGGCCTTGCAGACCGCCTCGACGTGGGCGGCAAGGCCTTCCTGGGTGGAGTTCATCAGATAGGGCGGCAGCAGCAGCAGGCCGTCGGCGCCGGCGGCGTGGGCGGCCTTGGCCAGGTCGACCGCGATGGCCGTGCCGTAGCCGCAGCCGGCCACGACCGGGATCCTGCCCGCCGTCTCCTCCACCGCCGCCTTGACCACCCGGGCCACCTCGGGCGGGGTCAGCGAGAAGAACTCGCCCGTGCCGCCGGCCGCGAACAGGCCCGCCAGTTCGTGCTGCAGCATCCAGGCGCAGTGTTCGCGGTAGGGTGCTTCGGCGAACTGGTGCTGGGCGTCGAAATGGGTGACCGGGAACGACAGGAGTCCTCCGCCGATCTGCTTGGCCATTTCGGACGGCGTTACTCTGCTCATCTAATCCTCGCTCGTCGTCGGTCCTTGTCGCCCGCGAGGCGTCGCGGCGTCCTGGCCGCGTGACCGTTCACGATTTGAAGGTAGGGCGGCGACCGGAACGGGTCTAAGCCAAAGGCGCTATCGACCGATGCGGCTTTTGGCTTGATGACCAGGGAATGGCTCGAGGCCCCGGTCAACGCCTCTCGAATTTCAGGCGATCGTAAAGGCTCGCGGGTTTCGACAGGCCGGAAGCGCAAAGCTGGACGCCTGCCTTGACGACGATCGACCCAGTCGGGATCAGAACTCCGCCGCTATCGGAACAGCCAACAGTTTGAATTGATGACGCGGAGGCGGCGCGACCACTGCTAGTCGAGCAGCGCTCTGGAAATCGCAATCTGTTGAAAATTCCCAACAATCCCCAAAAGGGGAGAGGTGGCTCCGCGGGTAGGATTCGAACCTACGACCAGCCGGTTAACAGCCGGCTGCTCTACCACTGAGCTACCGCGGAACAGGTCGCCTCAGGAAGAGGCCGGGTGATAGCCGCCGATTTGACTCGGTGCAAGCGCATTCGGACAAAAAAACAGCCCGGTCGATGACCGGGCTGTGGAAAGTCAGTGATGGTGGGGTGTCTTCAAGAAAGACCAGTCGAAATTGGGTCTTTATGGTTAATCAGGCCTTAATTCCACCTGCGACCGAATGGCGCCCCCATACCGCACCAGGGCCGCGTCAGGGTTTCATCAGACCGGCCGGCAGGGCCTTGGCCGCCACGGTGACATCGGCCTTGGCGGCCGTGTCGCGCGACGAGGCGCCCAGGCTGAGCGTGTAGTCGCCGCCCGCGACCGACCAGCCGTGGGCCTTCTCGTTCCAGGTGGCCAACAGGCGCGGATCGACGGTCAGGGTGACCTTGGTGGTCGCGCCGGGCGCCAGTTCGACCTTCTTGAAGCCGGCCAGACGCTGGGGCGCTTCCCAGCCGCCCGCCTTGGGCGAGACATAGACCTGCGGCACGGCCTTGCCGGTCCGCTTGCCGGTGTTCTTCACGTCGAAGCTGACGGTCAGGGCGTCGCCCTTGGCCTCGGCCTTGAGGTTGTCATAGGCGAAGGTCGTGTAGGACAGGCCGTGGCCGAAGGCGAACAGCGGCTGGTGGCCCTTCTTGTCGAACCACTTGTAGCCGACCGCCGCGCCTTCGACGCGATAGTCCACGGCGAACAGGTCGTCGGGCTTCTTGGGATCGCCGTCCAGCGTCGGGCGGGGCAGCTGGTCCAGAGACGCCGGGAAGGTGACGGGCAGGCGGCCCGAGGCGTCGACCTCGCCGGTCAGGACGCGGGCGATGGCCTCGCCGCCCTCCGAGCCCGGATACCAGGCCTCGACCACGCCGCCGACCTTCGAAAGCCACGGCATCAGCACCGGGCCGCCGGTCTCGAGCACCACCACGGTCTTGGCGTTGGCCGAGGCGACCGCGTCGATCAGGGCGTCCTGGCCGTTCTCCAGCGTTAGCGGGCTGTCGAACGACTCGCCGTTCCACTGGGTGGCGAACACCAGCACCACGTCGGCGCCGGCGGCCAGCTTGGCGGCGGCGGCCTTGTCCTTGCCGTCGGCGAACTGGATGTCCGCGCCCGGCAGGCGGGCCTTCAGCGCCTTCAGGGGCGAGGAGGGGAAATAGATCATCGGACCGGGCCAGGAGGCGGGGCCTTCGCCGGTCACCGCCCGGCCGCCGATCGGATAGACCTGCGACGAGCCGCCGCCTGACAGCACGCCGACGTCGGCATGACCGCCGATCACGACGATCTTCTTGGCGCTGGTCACCAGCGGCAGCAGGCCCTTGTCGTTCTTCAGCAGCACCACGCCTTCCTCGGCGTCGGCGCGGGTGACCTTGGCGTGGGCGGCGTAGTCGATCGTGGCGATCTTCACCGGCTTCTCGACTACGCCGCTGGCGAACAGGCTGCGCAGGATGCGGCGGGCCATGTCGTCCAGGCGGGCCTGCGACACCTCGCCCTTGGCCAGGGCGTCCTTCAGCGGCGCGCGGAAGAAGGTCTGCTTGTCGAACGCCTCGGCGCCGGACTCCTGGTCCAGGCCTGCGTTGACGGCCTTGGCGCCGGAGTGGGTCGCGCCCCAGTCCGACATCACGTAGCCCTTGTAGGCCCAGTCCTGCTTGAGGACCTTGTTCAGCAGGAAGTCGTTCTCGCAGGCGTAGTCGCCGTTGACCCGGTTGTACGAGCACATCACCGAGTGGGGATCGGAGTCCTCGATGGCGAACTGGAAGGCCAGCAGGTCGGAGGTGCGGGCGTCGGCCTCGCCGATCTTGGCGTCCAGCACGAAGCGGCCGGTCTCCTGGCCGTTCAGGGCGTAGTGCTTGATGGTCGAGACGATGGCGTTGGACTGGATGCCCTTGATCTGGGCCCCGACCATCTTGCCGGCCAGCCAGGGATCCTCGCCGCCGTATTCGAAGTTGCGGCCGTTGCGCGGCTCGCGGGTCAGGTTGATGCCGCCCGCCAGCATGACGTTGAAGCCGGAGTCACGCGCTTCCGAGCCGATCATCGCGCCACCGGCCTGGGCCAGTTCGGGGTTCCAGGTAGCGGTGGTGGCGATGCCGGAGGGCAGGGAGGTGCGCTCGCGCTTCTTGGGCTCGCCGCCCTGGGTGGCCACGCCGACGCCGGCGTCGGTCTGGAACTGGGCGGGGATGCCCAGGCGTTCGATGCCCGGGATGTAACCGGCCGAGCCGGGCAGGGCCTCGGCGATGCGCTTGTACTTGGTCCCCATGTCGGCGCCGAAATAGCCGAAGATGACCGTCAGCTTCTCGTCCTGGGTCATGGCCTTGACCGCCAGGTCGGCGCGCGTGTCGGCGTCCAGCTTGGGGTCCAGCCAGGGACGGGAGGCCGGGGCTGCGGCGGGCGCCTGGGCGCAGGCGGCGGGAGCCAGGGCGCAAGCGGAAGCGCCGAGCATGAGGGCCAGGGTCAGGCCCCGCCAGTACTGTCGGTTCATAGTACCTCCCATTTATCGTTGGCGCGGGCCAGGGCTGGCCAGCGCGGATCGGACGTCGGGTCTAACCGGCCCGGACGGGGCCGGTGGATTCGCGGATCACCAGGCTGTGCTGGGTCAGGATGGTCGCCGCCCCCTTGCCGAGCGCCTCGTTGGCGCTCCAGCCGTTCAGGGCGGTGATGGCCCGCTGGGTCATCTGGTCGAAGGGCTGGCGGATGGTGGTCAGGGACGGCCAGATGGCGGCGGCGATCGGCGCGTCGTCGAAGCCCACCACCGACAGGTCGTCGGGCAGCTTCAGGCCGCGCCGCTGGGCCTCCATGCAGGTGGCGGCGGCCATGTCGTCATTGGCCGCGAAGATGGCGGTCGGCGGATTGTCCATGTCCAGCAGCGCCTGGGCGCCGGCCAGACCGCCCTTGAAGCTGAAGTCGCCGGGCACGATCAGGGCCGTGTCGGGGCGCGGCTTGCCGGCGGCGGCGTAGGCCTCGTTGAAGCCGTTGCGGCGCAGGGTGCTGGCGGCGTGGTCGGGATGGCCGGCGATATGGCCGATCCGCTCGTGGCCCAGGCTGAACAGGTGCTCGACCACCTCGCGGGCGGCGGCGCGGTCGTCCATGACGATGCTKGGCGACAGCGAATCGGGGCTGGTGGGCGAAATCAGCACGCAGCGCACGCCGTGCTCGCGCAGCAGGGCCTTGAGTGGGGCGAAATCGCATTCGGGCGGCAGCAGCACCATCTCGCGGACCCCGCCCTCGGTGACGAAGGCGCGGATGCGGTCCTGCCAGCCGGCCATGTCGCCCTCGACCAGCTCGGCCGACAGGTGGCGGCCGTTCTGCAGGCAGGCCACCATCAGGGCGTGGTGGATCCGGGTCTGGTAGCCGCCGCTGGGGTCGCCCATCAGGATGCCGACGGCCGGGGCCGACTGCGAGCGCAGGACGCGCGCCACGGCGCTGGGGTGGTAGTCCAGCGCCCGCATGGCTTCGCGCACCCGCTCGCGGGTCTTGGCGGTGACGCTCTCGTGGTCGTTCATGACGCGCGACACGGTCTTGGGGGACACGCCCGCCCGCAGCGCCACATCGTGGATCGTCGCCATGCCCTTGTCGCACCCAACACAAAATGATCGCGCCGCGCGCGCGATCACCCGGATCGCCGCCCCGTTTGAGCAAGCCATAGCTCAGCCCGACAACGATGTCATGCGCCAGGACATGAAATTGTCCAAACGGGACATTCATCGGGTCATTTTGGGTCAAGGCGGGACATCGGAATCTCGGAATTCCATACGTCACAAGGGAAAAATGCGGCTGAAAGGTGTCTGTTTCTTTTCACGATATGTCGGCAGCAAATGGCCAGATTGCCACTTGCTTGCTGAGGGTGCTTCGAAGTTACATTCTGAAAAATACTATATAATTCAACGACATGTTTTTCAAATTTGGGCGCTTGAAGGCGTGCCGGGCTCGCCGTTCGTCGCGTTTTTGTGCGTCGCCGCCACAAAATGACAACGTTGACATTTCGATTGACACGACCGGGACATTTATCAATCTTGAGACACGGCTGGGGAGGGCGTGAGCCAGCGTATGCGTCGAGGGACGCAGGGGTCGCCAACAGGCTTTCACTCGAAACGGGGCGCGCCGGGCAGGCCGGCGCTTCCGGCGACGGCTGAGGGCGGATGCCGCCTACGTCGGAATCGGCGGGGGCGGGAACGGCCATAAAAATACTTTTGGGGAGCGAAGAACTTGTCCAATCCACGAAATCAGTCCGCGCTGGTCCGGGGCATGACCCTGGCGCTGCTGGCGGGCGCCTCGTCCATGGCGCTGGCCACCGGCGCCCACGCCCAGGCGGCGGACGCGTCCTCGCAGGTCGAGGAGATCGTCGTCACCGGCATCCGCGGCTCGCAGATGAAGTCGGTMGACATCAAGCGCAAAGAGGCCTCGATCGTCGACGCGATTTCGGCGGAAGACATCGGCAAGCTGCCCGACACCACCATCGCCGACTCGCTGCAGCGCATCCCGGGCGTGCAGATCAAGCGTGACGCCGGCGAAGGCGCCACGATCAACATCCGCGGCCTGGCCCAGGTCATCACCCTGCTGAACGGCGAACAGTACCTGAGCGCCGGCAACATGGGCACGGCCCAGCCGAACCTGCTGGACGTCCCGGCCCAGCTGATGAACCAGGTGGTGGTCTACAAGACGACCGATCCCACCAACGCCCTGTCGGGCATCACCGGCACCGTCGACCTGCGCACCCGCCGTCCGTTCGACATGGAAGAGGGCTTCCACTTCGCCGCCGGCGTCGAAGGCCAGCGCGGCGAGCGCACCAAGGACAACGACTACCTGGTCAACGGCCTGGTCAACTGGCGCAACGAGCGCGTCGGCCTGATGGTCGCGGCCACCGCCAGCGAAGTGAATCTGGGCAACAACTCGTCGGGCGTCGTCGCCCTGTCGGGCAACAACGACTGGGGCGGTTCGGCCGCCAACAACTTCATCTCGCCGCACGGTTTCGAAAGCTTCCACCGCGAGGTCGAGCGCAAGCGTCTGGGCGTCAACGTCTCGTTCCAGGCCGACCTGGGCGAGGGCTTCACCCTGATCGCCGAGGGCTTCTACGCCAAGCTCGACGAATACAACCGCGCCGCCGGCATCAACATCTCCAACCGCTGGGACGGCGGCGCCTTCGGCGTCTGGACCACCCCGACCGTGTTCGAGCAGACCGGCCAGAACAGCACCGGCAACGGCAAGCCCTGGCTGGCGGTCGACGAGTACGACATCGACGCCTGGTGGGTGAACAGCTTCTCGGTCAACCGCACCACCAAGTCGGAAACCAAGAACTACAACCTCGAACTGAAGTACGACAACGGCGGCAACTTCACGAGCGAAGTGCGGGCCATCCGCGCCAGCGGCAACCGCCTCAGCATGAACGGCCAGGCCCAGGGCGACCTGAGCAACTGGCAGTACGCGCCGGGCCGGTTCAACCTGTTCCGCAACGCCGACGACCGCACCCGCGGCCCGTTCTATCCGGCCGCGATCTGCTCGCAGTACCCGGCCTCGCAGCGCAGCAACGCCGTCGTCGGCAGCGCCGGCGGCTGCTATCTGAACCCGAACCCGCTGGGCTACGGCGCCAACCCGCAGCTGCACTACAACATCGGGGGCAACAAGGCGGTCTGGAGCGGCTTCGACCGTCCGCTGGTCGGCGGCCTTGGCGCCGGCAAGACGCTCAAGGACTACATGGCCAACAAGGACAGCTACGCCATCGCGGCGTTCTCGTCCGAGGGCAACAACGAGGTCGACTCCGACTTCAACGCGTTCCGCGCCGAAGGCCACTACAAGTTCGACGAGAAGCTGCTGGGCTTCGTGACCAAGATCGACGCCGGCGTCCGCCAGAGCGACCGCTCGGTCGAGGTCGAGGCGTTCCACCTGTTCTCGCCCTTCTACGGCGGCACGCCGGGCGCGGTGCAGGCCAACGGCCAACCGGTTCCGGCCGCGGGCTGCTACGCCCAGTGGAAGGCCATCGACGTCGTCATGAACCAGGACCAGTGCCAGGCGGGCGAGTTCGTGCCCAACCCGGCCGGCGGCGCCCCGATCTTCCAGGGCTACACCGTCAACAAGCCCACCAAGATCGACGCCTACAACAACGTCATCTGGATGGACGACCTGGGCAGCATCACCCAGGGCATCCCTGGCTTCTGGGTCGTCGATCCGCACGACTTCGACAACGTGGCCGAGTTCCAGAAGCGCGTGTTCGGCGCCGCGGTCCGCTACCAGATCCCGGGCGTGACCTATGATGTCACCCTGAAGGAGCAGAGCGCGTACGGCGCCGCCGACTTCGAGATCGGCAAGCTGACCGGCAACGTCGGCCTGCACGTGATCCAGACGCACCTGCTGGTGAAGCAGAACCTGACGGGCGCGACCCAGAACTACGGCGACACCAACCTGGACGTCGGCGACACGGTCACCACCCGCAAGTACACCGACTGGCTGCCGTCGGTGAACGCCACCTACGACGCCACCGACCAGCTGAAGTTCCGCTTCGGCTACTCCAAGACCATGCAGCCGCTGGACCTGCAGAACTACGGCGGGGGTCTCAGCATCTCCACCGCCGACTGCGGCACCAAGCCGGGCCGCTGCGTGACGGGCGCCAGCTCGTCGGGCAACCCGCAGCTGAACCCGTGGCGGTCGACCAACCTCGACGCGGCGGTCGAATACTACTTCGGCAACGCCTCGATGGTGAACCTGTCGGTGTTCAAGCTGAAGATCGACAGCTTCGTCACCGGCGGCACCACCACCGGCACGTTCAAGGACGAGGACGGCACCCCGCGCACCGTCAATGTCAGCCAGCCCATCCAGGGCGACGGCGGTTMGGTGAAGGGTCTGGAAGTCGGCACCAAGCTGGCGTTCAGCGACCTGCTGACCGACGGCGGCTTCTTCTCGAACTTCGGTGTCGACGCCAACGCCACCTACTCGCCCAGCTCGGAGTCGCGCGTCGGCCTGGACGGCAAGAAGCTGCCGTTCACCGACAACTCCAAGTACCAGTACAACCTGATCGGCTGGTACCAGGACGACAAGTGGCAGGCCCGAGTCGCCTACAACTACCGCACCGACCGCCTCAGCAGTGTCAGCGGCAGCTCGGGCGACAACCTGCCGATCTTCCAGAAGTCGACCGGCTATGTCGACGTGAACCTCAGCTACGATGTTCGCGACAACGTCATCGTCTACCTCAACGGCTCGAACGTGACCGGCGAGATCGAGAATTACTACGTGAAGTTCGCGGACGGTAAGACTCAGTACGCCAACCAGAACCAGTTCGAACCGCGTTGGACCCTCGGCGTTCGCGCCAAGTGGTGATCTAGACCTGGGGCGCGGCCGCCTTTGTCCTGGCGGCCGCGCTTTAGACCTTCCTCTTGATGCGTCCTTTCTCCAAGGGCGCTCCAATCCCTTCCCTGCGGGCCGCTGTGACCCCTGTCACAGCGGCTTTTTTTTCCGCCCGGGGCCGTTAGCATCGCAGAGAGGCGAACGCGTCGACGTTCGCGGCGAGGAGCCGGAGAGCTTCGCAAGGGCAGGGAGCCAGCCATGCAGGACAGCGCACGAGATCAGCGCATCCGCGACATCGTCATCGTCGGTGGCGGCACCGCGGGCTGGATGGCCGCCGCCAGCCTGAAGCAGCATTTCGGCTCGGCGCCGGTGAGCATCACCCTGATCGAGTCGTCCGAGATCGGCACGATCGGCGTGGGCGAGGCGACGATCCCGACCATCCGCCGCTTCTACCAGGCCCTGGGCCTGTCCGACATCGACGTGCTGCGGGCGACCGGCGGCACCTGCAAGCTGGGCATCCGCTTCAACGACTGGCTGGAGCCGGGTTCGTCGTTCATCCACCCCTTCGGCCTCTACGGCCAGGATCTGAACGGGGTGTCGTTCCATCACTACTGGATGCGCCTGCGCGCCCTGGGCGAGGCCGCGACGATCGGCGACTATTCGCTGGGCGCCAGCCTGGCCGCCGCCGGCAAGTTCACCACCCCGTCGCGCAACCCGCCCTCGACCCTGTCGGTGTTCGACTGGGCCCTGCATTTCGACGCCAGCCTGTTCGCCCGGCTCATGCGCCAGGTCGCCGAACAGAACGGCGTGCGCCGCATCGACGCCAAGATCGTCAAGACCAACCTGCGCGCCGAGGACGGCTTCATCGAGTCGGTGTCGCTGGACAGCGGCGCGACCGTGGCGGGCGACCTCTTCATCGACTGCTCGGGGTTCCGGGGCCTGCTGATCGAGGAGGCCCTGCAGACCGGCTACGAGGACTGGAGCCAGTGGCTGCTGTGCGACGCCGCCATGGCCGTGCAGAGCGAAGGGCAGGGCGCTCCGCCGCCCTATACCGATGTCACCGCCCACGAGGCCGGCTGGCGCTGGCGCATCCCGCTGCAGCACCGCTGGGGCAACGGCTATGTCTATTCCAGCCGGCACACCACCGACGAGCAGGCGAGGGCTGTCCTGACCGGCGCGCTCGACGAGCGCCTGCTGCACGAGCCGCGCAAGATCGCCTTCCACCCGGGCCGCCGCCTGAAGGCCTGGAACAAGAACTGCATCGCCCTGGGCCTGGCCTCCGGCTTCCTGGAGCCGCTGGAAAGCACCAGCATCGCCCTGATCGAGACGGGCATCGAGAAGATCAAGCAGCTGTTCCCCAACCGCGACTTCGACCCGGCGGTGGTGGACGAGTTCAACGAGATGTCGCGGCTGGAGATGGAGCGCGTCCGCGACTTCATCATCCTGCACTACAAGCTCAACAAGCGTATGGACGACCCGACGGGCTTCTGGACGCACTGCCGCGAGATGTCGGTCCCCGACACGCTTCAGAAGAAGACCGACCTCTGGCGCGCCCAGGGGCATTTCGTCCGCTACCGCTGGGAGATGTTCGCCCCGCCCAGCTGGTTGGCGATCTATGCGGGCTTCGACGTTTTGCCCCAGACCTACGACCTCAGCGTCGACGGCTTCGACGCCGGTCAGCTGTCGGCGGCCTTGGGGGAGATGCGCAAGGCCGTGGCTGACACCGTGGCGGCGACCCGCACCCACGGAGAATTCATCGAACAGTACGCCCGCCCCCAGCCGGTGGCGGCCGAGTAGGAGCAGCCGGATGGCCCACCTGAACAAGATCGTCATCGTCGGCGGCGGCTCGGCCGGCTGGATCTGCGCGGCCATGCTCAGCCACTATTTCCAGAAGGGGCCGACGCAGGTCGAGCTGGTCGAGTCCGAGGAGATCGGCACGATCGGCGTGGGCGAGTCCACGATCCCGCCGTTCCTCCAGATGATCCGCAGCCTGGGGATCAACGAGCAGGAATTCATTCAGGAAACCCAGGCCGCCTTCAAGCTGGGCATCCGGTTCGAGAACTGGCTGGAGAAGGGCGACGTCTACTACCACCCGTTCGGCCAGATCGGCGGTCCGCTGGACGTCCACGAGTTCTATCAGTGCTGGCTGCGGGCCAAGGCCAACGGTCATCCATCCAGGCTGCGGGACTTCAGCCCCGCCGCGGTGATGGCCGACGCCGGCAAGTTCATGCTGCCCAACACCGCCCAGCGCACGATGATCTCGCACGCCAACTACGCCCTGCATCTGGATGCGCGGCTGGTGGCGCTGTATCTGCGCAAGTTCGCCGAGGCGCGCGGCGTCAAGCGCACCGAGGGCATCGTCACCGACGTGGCCACCCGCCCCGACGGCGGCGTGGCCAAGGTGATCCTTAAGGACGGCCGCGAGGTGGAGGGCGACTTCTTCGTCGACTGCTCGGGCTTCCGCGCCCTGCTGATCGGCAAGACCTTGGGCGAGCCGTTCCGCGACTGGAGCGACGTCCTGCTGTGCGACCGAGCCGTCGTGGCCCAGACCGAGAACGTCGGCCCGCCGCATCCCTACACCCTGGTCCAGGCCCAGGACTTCGGCTGGCGCTGGCGCATCCCGCTGCAGCACCGGTCGGGCAACGGCTATGTGTTCGCCAGCAAGTACCTGAGCGACGACGAGGCCACCGCCACCCTGATGAGCCAGCTGGAAGGCGAGGTGATCCTGGGTCCCAACATCATTCCGTTCAAGACCGGCGTGCGCGAGCGGCCGTGGGTCAAGAACGTGTGCTCCATCGGCCTGTCGTGCGGCTTCATCGAGCCGCTGGAATCCACGGCCCTGCACCTGATCTACAAGGGCATGGACTACCTGCTGCGGTTCATGCCCGACATGGACGCCGACCCGATCCTGGCGGCCGAGTACAACCGCCGCATGGTCGCCGACTACGAGGAGATCCGCGACTTCATCGTCCTGCACTACGTCACCACCCGGCGCGACGACACGCCGTTCTGGCGCGACTACCAGAAGGTGGATCCGCCCCAGACCCTCAAGGAGCGCATGGCCCTGTTCAAGGCCGCCGCCGTCCTGCGCGACGGCGTCGACGACATGTTCCGCGCCTCGGCTTGGCAGTCGGTGATGGAGGGCATGGGCGTGCGGCCCGACCGCTACCAGCAGCTGGTCGACCGCATCCCGCTCGGCGTGATCATGAACCTGATGGACAAGTCCGCCCCCATGCTGGCCGACTTCGTGGCGACCTTGCCCAGCCATGAGGAGTTCCTGCGAACCCATTGTCCGGCCACGCCTTTCAAGCGTTCGGCCTAGGCGCGGTCAGCGCCAGGTCTTGGCCTGGGTGATCGTGGCCGGTTCGGTCAGGAGGGCCTCCAGCGAGCGCCCGCCGACCGTGCAGCTGGCGATCTTCACGGCGCCCTGGGCGCCTGTGATCCTGCAGGTCAGGGACTGGGAGAAGGTCGCGGCCATAAGGCGTTCGCGGTCCACCGGCAGGGCGGGCGCGTTCGGGCTGATCCGCAGCGGGATCCAGTGGTCGGGCGTCGGGCCCTGGGCGACGCAGAGCGTGCGGCCGTCGATGACGTGCAGGACGGGGCCGGTGACGGTGCGGCCCACCGCTGGCGCGGGGGCGCGGCAGGTCTGGGCGAAGGCCGGCGCGGCAAGGTACAGGGCGGCCAAGGCGACGGCYGCCGCTCCCGATCTCGCCCAACCCCTGGCCATGACCACACGTCCTCTGAACGGCGATTCAACACCGTCGCCGACTTCGCGTTCCCGCCGGAGCCCGTTGAAACCACTGACATTTGTAGAGTGTTGCTCGGGCGCCGCAGCCCGCGCGGACCCAGCCCGATCGGCGTGCTAAAGGAAGGTCGCCCAAACCGGCGACTCGCCGCCGGTGGACGGGCACGGACGGGAGAACTCCGCTGGCGACGGTGAAGCGTACGGGATCGCGCAAGACCCTGACGGCGGCCAATCTGGCGGCTCTGGGCGCCGAGCGGCTGGCCGAACTGCTGATCGACGTCGCCGAGGGCCACGCCCAGATCAAGCGCCGGCTGCGCCTGGAGCTGGCCGGCGAGATCGGTCCCGAGGACCTGGCCGCCGAACTGGCCAAGCGCATCGACACCGTCGCCGACGCCCGCTCGCGCATCCACTGGCGCAAGCACAAGGAGTTCGTGCGCGAGCTGGACATGCAGCGCGCCCTGATCGCCGGCCGGCTGGCCGAGCTGGACCCGGCCCTGGCCCTGCCGATGATGCTGCGGTTCCTGGCCCTGGCCGAGGGCGTGTCGCACCGCACGGCCGACGCCAAGGGCGAGATCGAGGCGGTGTTCGACGCCGCCGTCGACGACGTGGCTGCGATCGCGCCCCTGGCCCTGGCCGATCCGAGGGTGCTGGGCGACCAACTGCTGGACCTGCTGCTGCATGGCCGCGCCGGTCTTGGGCCGCGGGCCCTGAAGAACGCCCTGCCGGCCCTGGGCGCCGAGGGCGTCGCGGGGCTGCGGGCGCGGGTGGAGACGACCATGGCCTCGCAGAAGCGGGTCAGCGGCGCGCTGAAGGCCGCCGTCCAGGTGCTGGCCGACGCCCAGGGCGACGTCGACGGCTATGTGGCCCAGTTCACGGACTCCCAGGCCGTGCTGCCGCCGATCGGCGCCCAGATCGCCCGGCGGCTGACGGCGGCGGGGCGCTACGACGAAGCCGTGGCCGCCCTCGACCGCGCGACGCCCGGCTCGTTCGCCCAGCTGGTCGGGACCGTGCTGGGGCGCCCGACGATGCCCGGCCCGGGCGCGCTGGACTGGGAGGACGCCTATATCGAGGTGCTGGAGGCGCGCGGGCAGGGCGACCTGGCCCAGGACATGCGCTGGACCAGCTTCGAGCGCGGCCTGTCGGTCGAGCGGCTGCGCGACTACCTCAAGCGCCTGCCGGATTTCGACGACGTCGAGGCCGAGGACAAGGCGCTGGCCCATGCCGAGGACTTCCACGACCTGCACGCCGCCCTGGACTTCCTGATCCGCTGGCCGGCCTGGGACCGCGCCGCGCGACTGGTGCTGCGTCGCTGGAGCGATCTGGACGGCGACCGCCCCGAGCTGCTGGAGCCGGCCGCCCGCGCCATCGAGGGCCGTCATCCGTTGGCCGCCACCCTGCTGCTGCGGGCCATGATCCTGGACACCGCCCGCTACGCCCGCGCCGCCCGCTACAAGGACGCCCAGCGCCAACTGCTGGAAGCCGCCTCCCTGGCCCCGGCCATCGGCGACTGGGCCGGCCACGAGGACGCCGAGGCGTTCGCCGCCAGGGTGGCGGGCTACCGGCGCTGGTAGCCGCCGCTTCGGAATGGGCGCGACGACGCAAAGCCTCGATTGCCTAGACCCGAGCGCCGGACCTATAAGCGCCCTGAAGTATCCAGCCCCCCGAGGGATTCCATGAGCTCCGATTTCGCCGCCGCGCGCCTGAACATGGTCGAAAGCCAGATCCGCACGGCCGATGTCACCGATCTGCCCCTGCAGGACGCCCTGCGCGTCGTGCCGCGCGAGACCCTGGTCCCGGCCGGCAAGGGCTATCTGGCCTATGCCGACGCCGACGTCGAATACGCCCCCGGCCGCTGGCTGCTGCGTCCGCGCGAGGTGGGCAAGCTGCTGCAGCACCTGCGTCCGCGCGAGGGCGACAAGGCCCTGGCCATCGCCGCGCCCTATGCGGCCGCCGTGCTGGAGCAGATGGGCGTGCAGGTCACCCGCCTGGACGGCGACGACCTGACCGCCGTGCCCGGCGCGAACTACGACGTGATCATCTGCGAAGGCGCCGTGCCGCGGGCTCCGGCCAGTTGGACCCAGGCCCTGGCCCAGGGCGGCCGCCTGGCGGTGATCGAGCGGGACGGGCCGGTCGGTCGCGCCGTGATCTACGTCCAGGCCGAGGACGGCGTCGGCCGTCGCGCCGTGTTCGACGCCACCCCGCCGCTGCTGGCCGGTTTCGCCGTCGAACGGGGCTTTGCGTTCTGACGACTTCCAGTCCAGAAACTAGAACGCAACGTCTGCGTGAAAAAAGCTTAACTAGCGGCCTATGGTCTCTCGCCTTACAGCCGATCATATAGGGTGCGGGCGTCGCGCCTGATCTGAGCAAGTCTCTGGCCCGGGTTTCCGGGTCGGGGGGTTTCGTGGGGAATGAACTTGATGTCGAACAGCCGTCGGGCCGCTTTGCTGGCCGCCGCTTGCAGCCTGGGCCTGGTCGCGGGCCTGGCTTCGGTCGCCCAGGCCGAGACCCTGGCGGACGCCTTGGCCCTGGCCTATCAGACCAACCCCACCCTGCAGGGACAGCGCGCCAGCCAGCGGGTCACCGACGAGGGCGTGGTCCAGGCCAAGACCGCCTTCCGGCCCACGCTGAACGCCACGGCCGACGCCACGGTGTCGCGCACCGACCTGGCCAACAACCAGACCTACATCAACGGCGCCGGTCAGGTCGCCACTCGCGACCACACCACCGGCAGCGGCAGCGGGGCCAGCCTGGCCCTGACCCAGCCGCTCTATACGGGCGGCCGAGCCAACGCCAACCTGACCGCCGCCGAGGCCGACGTGCTGGCCGGCCGCGAGGACCTGCGCAGCGTCGAGCAGTCGGTGCTGGGCAACGTCATCCAGAGCTATGTCGACGTCCGCCGCGACCAGGAACGCCTGCGCATCGCCCAGGAGAACGTCAACGTCCTGAACCGCCAGCTGGAAGAGTCCAAGGCGCGCTTCGAGGTCGGCGAGATCACCCGCACTGACGTGGCCCAGTCGGAGGCCCGCCTGGCCTCGGCCCAGGCCAGCCTGTCGTCGGCCCAGGCCATCCTGGCCGCCAGCCGCGCGGCCTACGCCGCCGTGGTCGGCCAGAACCCAACCGACCTGGCGCCCGAGCCGTCGCTGGCCGCCCTGCTGCMCAGCAGCGTCGAGCAGGCCTTCGATCTGGTCGACCAGAACAACCCTTCGATCCAGGCCGCCCGCTACACCGAGCAGGCCGCCGCCGCCCGCGTCGCCGCGGCTAAGGCCGCCTTCCTGCCGACGGTCGGCGCCCGCGCGGGCTTCGACACGGACGCGACCCGCACCAACGGCACCGGCCGTGACTTCGGCGACTACAACCGCGGCTACACCGCCGCCCTGACCGCCTCGGTGCCACTGTTCACCGGCGGCCTCAACAGCTCGCAGGTGCGCGCCGCCAAGGAACGCGAGAACGCCGCCCGCATCGCGGTGGAGGGCGCGCAGCGCCAGGCTCTGCAGCAGATCTCGACCGCCTGGAACAACCTGCTGGCCTCGCGCGCCAACCTGGTGTCGAACGAGGAACAGGTCCGGGCCACCCGCATCGCCTTCGAGGGCGTGCGCCAGGAGCAGCAGGTCGGGCTGCGCACCACCCTGGACGTGCTGAACGCCCAGCTGGAACTGGCCAACGCCGAGGTCGCCCTGGTGGTGGCCCGCCGCGACGAATACGTGGCCAGCGCCAGCGTCCTGCAGGCCATGGGCGTGCTGAACGTCGCCAACCTGGCTCCCGAGGTCCCGCGCTACGACCCGGTCAAGTCGTACGACAAGGTCAACCACTCGTTCGGCTGGGTGCCGTGGGAGCCCGTCGTGCGGGGGATCGACAAGGTCGGCGCCCCGTCGCCGGTGCTGAAGAAGGCCCCCGCGGCCACGACGCCGGCGGCCGGCAAGTAGGGCGAATTGAAGCGTCGGTGATGCTTGAGCTTGCTTAACCGGCGCAAGTCTGCACCATCGCGCTAAGCGCCCCGCTTGGGCGCTCCAGGATTCGTACCCTTTCGAGACGGCCCCCACATGTCCGACCAGAGCCCCCAAGAACCGACGATGGAGGAGATCCTCGCCTCCATCCGACGCATCATCTCGGAAGATGACGCGCCGGCGGAGGCCGCTGCGGCGCCCGAGCCGGAGGCGGAAGCCGCTCCGGTCGCGGAGGAAGCGCCGGCCGAGGACGACGTCCTGGAGCTGACCGACCCGATCGAGCCGGCCGCGCCGGTCGAGACCATGGGCGACATCGACGTCTATTCGCCGGAGCCCGAGCCGGAACCCGCCCCGCCGCCGCCTCCGGCACCCGAGCCCGAGCCGATCCAGGGCTTCTCGCGCGACGAAGTGGCCGACAACCTGGTGGGCGACCACGCCGCCAGCCTGGCCGCCACCGCCTTCGGCAGCCTGAGCTCGGCCCTGCTGATGCCCAAGGACGGCCGCACCCTGGAAGATGTCGTGCGCGAGCTGCTGCGCCCGCTGCTCAAGGAGTGGCTGGACCAGAACCTGCCGCGCATCGTCGAGACCAAGGTCGAGGAAGAAGTCCACCGCATCGCCCGCGGCCGCAGCGTATAACCGACGTCATCGCCCGTCCGACGACGGGGCGGTGACGAAGACATGGGAAGGCGGTCGCTCCGGCGGCCGCCTTTTTCCGTCTAAAAATCCCAGATGAACCAAGGCCCAAGGTTTCGCCCGGCGGCCGCAGATGGCATATCCCCAGCGCCATGCTTGAAAAGACCTTCGATCCCCAATCCGTCGAGCCCCGTCTGTACGCCGCCTGGGAGGCCTCCGGGGCCTTCAAGCCGAGCGAGGACCCGAACGCCGAGACGTTCACGATCGTCATCCCGCCGCCGAACGTGACGGGCTCGCTGCACATCGGCCACGCCCTGAACAACACGCTGCAGGACGTGCTGACGCGCTTCCACCGCATGCGCGGCAAGTCGGCCCTGTGGCTGCCGGGCACCGACCACGCGGGCATCGCCACCCAGATGGTCGTCGAGCGCCAGCTGGCCGCCGCCGGCAACATCGGCCGCCGCGAGATGGGCCGCGAGGCCTTCGTCGAGAAGGTCTGGGAGTGGAAGGCCGAGAGCGGCGGGGCGATCACCAATCAGCTGCGCCGCCTGGGCGCCAGCTGCGACTGGTCGCGCGAGCGCTTCACCCTGGACGAGGGCCTGTCGGCCGCCGTCCGCAAGGTGTTCGTCCAGCTCTACAAGCAGAAGCTGCTGTATCGCGACAAGCGCCTGGTCAACTGGGACCCGCAGTTCCAGACCGCCATCTCCGACCTCGAGGTCGAGCAGAAGGAGGTTGACGGCGCCTACTGGCACTTCGCCTATCCGCTGGCCGACGGCGTGACCTTCCAATATCCGGTCGCCTTCGACGACGAGGGCAAGCCGACCGAGTTCGAGACCCGCGACTTCATCGTCGTGGCCACCACGCGTCCCGAGACGATGCTGGGCGACACCGCCGTGGCCGTCCATCCGTCGGACGAGCGCTACAAGGACCTGGTCGGCAAGGACGTGATCCTGCCGATCGTCGGCCGCCGCATCCCGATCGTCGCCGACGACTACGCCGACCCGACCAAGGGCTCGGGCGCGGTCAAGATCACCCCGGCCCACGACTTCAACGACTTCCAAGTCGGCAAGCGCCACGGGCTGGCGTCGATCAACATCCTGACGCCCGACGCACGCATCAAAAGCTCGTCTCTAGACGATTTTGAATTCGGTCACCGCGCGCCCAGTCCCGATGGGACGGTATTTGCTGACGATGAGCTGACGACGGCCCCCACTATTGATTCCATTCCTGTTGAATTGCGTGGCCTAGGTATTTCGGAAGCACGCAAGGCGATCGTGGCCCGTGCTGAGGAAGAAGGTTGGCTGAGGGCCATTGAGAAGACACGCCACATGGTTCCACACGGGGATCGGTCGGGTGTCGAAATCCAGCCCTACCTAACCGACCAGTGGTACGTCGACGCCAAGACGCTCGCTCAGCCTGCCTTGAAGGCGGTCGAGAACGGCGACACCGTCTTCGAGCCGAAGAACTGGGAAAAGACCTACTTCGAGTGGCTGCGCAACATCGAGCCCTGGTGCGTCTCGCGCCAGCTGTGGTGGGGCCACCGCATCCCGGCCTGGTTCGGTCCGGACGGCCACATCTTCGTCGAGGAGACCGAGGAGGAGGCCCTGGCCGCCGCCATCCTGCACTACGGCGACGAAGCCCCGGTCCTGAAGCGCGACGAGGACGTCCTCGACACCTGGTTCAGCTCGGCCCTGTGGCCGTTCTCGACCCTGGGCTGGCCCGAGAAGACGGAAGACCTGGCGCGCTTCTACCCGACCAGCACCCTGGTCACCGGCTTCGACATCATCTTCTTCTGGGTCGCCCGGATGATGATGATGGGCATCCACTTCATGGGCGAAGTCCCGTTCAAGCAGGTGTTCATCAACGCCCTCGTCCGTGACGAGAAGGGCGCCAAGATGAGCAAGTCCAAGGGCAACGTGATGGACCCGCTGATCCTGATCGACGAGCTGGGCTGCGACGCGGTGCGCTTCACGATGACGGCGATGTCGGGCCAGGCGCGCGACATCAAGCTCTCAAAGCAGCGCATCGAGGGCTATCGCAACTTCGGCACCAAGCTGTGGAACGCTTCCCGCTTCGCGCAGATGAATGAGTGCGTCCGCGTCGAGGGCTTCGACCCGTCGACCGTCAAGCAGCCGATCAACCGCTGGATCCGCGGCGAGACGGTCAAGACCGTCGCCAAGGTCACCCAGGCCCTGGAGGCCCCGTCCTTCGACGCCGCCGCCGACGCGCTCTACAAGTTCATCTGGAACGTGTTCTGCGACTGGTACCTGGAGCTGGCCAAGCCGATCCTGAACGGCGACGACGCCGAGGCCAAGGCCGAGACTCGCGCCACGGCCGCCTGGGCCCTGGATGTGATCCTCAAGCTCCTGCACCCGGTGATGCCGTTCATCACCGAGGAGCTGTGGGACAAGACCGCCGAGTTCGGCGCGCCCCGCACGGGCATGCTGATCGTCGAAAAGTGGCCCGAGCTGCCTGAGAGCTGGATCGACGCCGAGGCCGAGGCCGAGATCGGCTGGCTGGTCGACACGGTCGGCGAGATCCGCTCGATCCGCGCCGAGATGAACGTGCCGCCGTCGGCCAAGCCGCCGCTGTCGGTGATCGGCGCCGGCCCCGAGACCAAGGCCCGCCTGGCGCGTCACCGCGACCTGCTGCTGACCCTGGCGCGCTTGGATAGCGCCCGCGAGGCCGACACGGCCCCGACCGGCTCGGTCCCGATCGTGCTGGGCGAGGCGACCGGCGCCCTGGCCATCGCCGAGTTCATCGACCTGACGGCCGAGAAGGCGCGCCTGGCCAAGGAGATCGCCGGCCACGTCGGCGAGATCGAGAAGACCGGCAAGAAGCTGAACAACCCCGACTTCCTGGCCCGCGCCAAGGAGGAGGTGGTCGAGGAGAACCGCGAACGCCTCGCCGAGGCCGAAGCGGCCAAGGCCAAGCTGGAAGCGGCGCTCGCGCGGCTGGAGGCGGTGGGGTGATCGGAGGGCCGTCCGCGCGTTGGTCACGACCGACCGCGACGGCTGTTCGCAGGACTCTGCTCGTCGCTGGCCTGCTCGTCCCGGGGCTCGCAACGTCGCCCGCCCTGGCGTCGGAAGCCCGGCGGGTGGTGGTCGATTATCTCGTCGCGACCTACGGAAGCGACAACCTGCCGCCGGCCTCCGACAAGGACCATCGCGTCATCGAGGTGGACCTGAACGGTGACGGCGAGCGAGAGATCGTCGCGTACGTGGAAACACGAGACTTCTGTGGAAGCGGCGGCTGCAAGCTTCTGGTCCTGCAGCGCCGGCCGACCGGTCCGAAGGCGATCATGGACACGACGATCACCCGGGCGCCGATCCGGATGCTTTCAAGCTCGAGCCACGGCTGGCGCGACATCGGTGTATGGGTKGGCGGCGGCGGTCTGAAACCGCATGAGGTCGCCCTGAAGTTCGACGGGACGCGCTATCCCCGCAATCCCAGCATGTCGCCCGTGAGGCCCGTGAAGACCGGCGCGCGTGGGCGTGTGCTGATCGCGACGAAGCGTTGAATCCGATCGGGGATGCGCGGGTGCGCATCCCCGACGAAAGGCCGGCTACTTCTTCACGCCCAGCATGCCTTCGATCTCGGTCTTGGTGGCGTTGATCACCGTGGCGCCGTCCTGGACGGCCAGGTTCTTGACGTCCACGGCGAAGGTCTTGTCGTCCATCTTGATGGTGGCCATCGACTTGCCGGTGGCGTCCGGCTTGACCTCGGTGACCGAGCCGATGACCGCGCCCGTATTGTCCTTGACGGGCTGGCCGGCGGCGACGGCGGCGGCCGTGGGCGCCGGAGCGGCCGCGGCGGCGGGGTCCTGAGCCGGAGCGGCGGTCTGGGCCAGGGCGKGGGCGGCGACGGCGAGCGCCAGGGCGGCGGCGCCGAGAGTCAGAATTGAACGCATGGGCTTCCCATCTTGAAAAATAGCGTCTCTCCCCCGACGCCTCGTTACGCTGGCGTGACTTTGGGGCGTCGGCGGGACGCTGATGCGGTCAAAATGGGTCGGGGTTTGAACGCGGTTCGCTGGGCGGCCTCCAGCCGCCCTTGGATTGGGACGAACTCGGCGGCGGGGACGCGCGCGGGGTCTGGGCGGGCGCGCTAGGGACCGGCGCGGCGTTGCAGGGAACCCAGTCGTAGCGGTCGCTGGCGGCGTCCCAGGACCACGCGCCGCAGGCCCGGGAGGGCGCGCCGTCCTGATCGGCCCGCTCGTCGTCATAGGCCGACGCCCGGTCGTCGCGGTCGCGATAGATCGTCTCGGACCGCTCTATGACCACCGGCGGGGCGGCGTAGTAGCTGGGATAGGCGTAGTAGTAGCCCGGATAGCCGCTGTACCAGTACGGATAGGAATAGGCCGCGCCCAGGGCCAGGCCCAGTCCGACGCCGCCCCAATAGCCGGCGCCCCAATAGCCGCCGCCATACCCGTGGCCGTAGCCGTAGCCGCCGCGATAGTAGCCGTATCCGCCGCCTCGGTAGCCGCCGCCTCCGCCGTGGTAGCCCCCGCCACCGTGGTAGCCGCCGCCGCCATGGTAGCCGTCGTAGCCGCCGCCGTGGCCTCCGCCGCCGCCATGGTATCCGCCGCCGCCACGACCGCCGCGCGATTGGGCGTCAACGACCGATGGAGCCAAGGCCGTCGCCAGCAGGCTGACGGACGCGAGCGCTGTCAGAACGATCTTCATCTGGACCTCTCCACGAGGCCGAGGGTCCCTGAGCCAACGGCCGCGCCGTCGCGTGACGGCGACCCGGGCACGATACGCCCGGCAGGCCTCCAGCGGAAGCGCGGCGCGCGGCCTCAGCGTCCGTAGACGGCGTCGCGCACCTGGGCGGTGAAGGGGCCGTTCATGCCCTCGAACGCGGTATTGGTCATGATCACAACGGTCAGGCGGCTTTGCGGGTCCACGAACCAGTTGTGGCCGTAGACCCCGCCCCAGGCCATCGTGCCGGCGCCTTGCGGGGTCTTGCCGGCGGCGGGATCGTCCAGCACCGCCCAGCCATAGCCGAAGCCCCAGCCGGGACCCTGGGTCCGGGCCTGTTGGCCGACCTGGTCCTTGGTCATCTGGGCCACGGTCGCGGGCTTCAGGATCGGGACACCGCCCTGGCGGACGGTCTCCAGCAGGGTCAGGACGTCGCCGGCCGTGCCGACCATGCCCGCGCCGCCGGACGGGAAGGCGGTCTTGTCGAGGGCGCGCGTGGGCGAGAAGCGGACGGCGGTCGGGCCGATCGGCACGTCCTGGTTGCCGTCGGTCATCCGCTGGGGCGCGGGCTGGGCGTTGACATAGGCCGCCGTCAGCCGCGCCGGGTCGCGGGCGACGAAGCCGGCGTCGGCCAGGCTCAGCGGCCCGGTCACGGTCTCGGCCACCACCTGGGGCAGGGGCTTGCCGGTCGCCTTCTCCAGCAACGCGCCCAGCACGTCGATGGCCAGCGAGTAGCGCCACGCCGAGCCGGGCGGGAAGGCGAGGGGCGCCTGGGCAAGGCGGCGCAGGTCCTCGTCGAGGGTGATGCCGGACAGGTCGATGCCGTCCGAGACGCCCAGCGTGTGGTATGGATGCGACGGCGGCTCGGCCAGGCCGTAGGTCAGGCCGCTGGTGTGGGTCAGCAACTGGCGGATCGTGATGACCGGCGTCGTCCCGTCGGCCAGCTTCGGCTTGAAGTCCGGCAGCCACTTGGTCACCGGATCGTCCAGGTTCAGCACGCCGTCCTCGACCTGCTTCATCACCGCCATGCTGACAAAGGGCTTGGTGACCGACGAGTAGCGGAAGACCGCGTCCTCGCGCATCGGGCGTCCGGCCTCGCGGTCGGCCAGGCCGGCGGCGCGGTGGTAGACGACCTTGCCGTCGCGGGCGACCAGCACCACCGTCCCGACCAGCCGCTGCTCGGCGAGGGCGGCGTCGACCACCTTGTCCAGCCGGGCGGCCAGGGCCGCGTCGGGCGCCGCGGCCACCGCGACGGGCGGCGGCGCGGCCAGGCTCGGCGTGGTCGCCAGCAGGGCGGCGGCGAGGGCGAGGCTGGAGATCCACGGACGCATTCGACGACTCCCGGTTTGCGACCCTGAGGTAGGGCGATACCGGGAAGGGGGCAAGGCTGCAGCTTGGGCCGGCGGGGACATGCACTCACGACGAAGCGGCTGCCAGGTTTGCGTGGCGTTTGGGTGAGTGCGTGTCCCCAAAGTCGGCCGTGGACTTGCCGGACGCGCTCGGGGCGAAGGTGGGGACACGCACTCACCCCGATCGCCGTGGCGGAATTTCAGACGCCTTGCCGTGAGAGCATGTTCCCGGCGCGGGKATCAAGCCGCCTTTATCCCCGCGAACGCCGAGAAGAATCCCAACCTTTCCAACGCCCTGAAGAAAAAGCAGCGTCACAAACGCGCCAGGGTTCAAACCTCCCGCACAATCAGAACCGTCACCATCACGGGGAGGGCTCTTGGTACCGGCCCAAGCAGGCGATGGGGATGGAACCGAGCGGGGCCGAGCCGGCCCGGCGGGCGGATCGTTGCGGGAAGCGGGGCTCAGAAGGTCCCAAGGCCCGGAACGGGCGAGCGCTGGACGGCAAGGGTCGACGGGGCCGGGAGGTTCAAACCGGCCTGTTCCAGGATCAGTCGGAGTCGCCGACGGCCCCTTCCGGGCGACCTGATCCTGCCCGCCCGAGGGGGAACGTCGACCGGGATGAAACAGGCCCTCAGTCGCCGTCCC
>NZ_JBFTKU010000016.1:0-147956 GCF_056665975.1 Caulobacter sp. 05T431
CCGAGGGGGAACGTCGACCGGGATGAAACAGGCCCTCAGTCGCCGTCCCTTGAGAAGAACGGTTCCGCGGAGCGGTCGAGCCAAGCCGAAACGCAAACACAAACCTCACGGTCTCCGGGCGAAGCCCGGCCCGCTCCGCGCCTCCCCACCCACTCGCCGCGAAAGCCCGAGGTCGAGGACTCGTGCCCGCCGCGAACCTCCGGGAGAAGGACATGGACTTGAGCCCGAAGCCCTCACCCCCGCTGCAGCAGGACCGTCGGCGCCTCGCGATAGGTGGTCCGCGCCACCTCCAGGAAGCCCATCTTGTAGGCCAGCTTCAGGGACGGCGTGTTTTCCGGATCGATGATGCAGACTACCGGCGCGTCGCCCCACTGGCCCAAACCCCAGGACAGGGCGCCGGCGATCGCCTCGGTGGCGAAGCCCTGGCCGTGGGCCCAGCTGGCCAGGGCCCAGCCCATCTCGGGCACGCCGTCGATCGAGGGCTCGATCCCCCGGTGGAAGTCGGCGAAGCCGAGCTCGCCGACATAGCGGCCGGTCGCCGTCTCGCGCGCCGCCCAGTAGCCATAGCCCAGCACCGCCCACAGGCCCCGGGCCCGCAGCAGGCGCTGCCAGCTCTCCTCGGGCGTCGAGGTGCGGCCGCCGATGAAGCGGGTCACCATGGGGTCGCCCCACATGGCGGCGCTGTCGTGGAAGTCGGACGCCTGCGGCGGGGTCAAGGTCAGTCGGGCGGTGGTCAGGGTCGGGGGAATCATCGGCTTTCCGTAATCTGGCGCGCCAGCCTATACCGGGCCGCGCCGCTCGCCACGGATGCGGGCCTTACGGATACGAGCATGACCACGCCGCAAGACGCCATCGCCGCGCGCCGCAAGCTKACCAACAAGCTGATCGCCGGCAAGGACGCCCGCCGCCTGGCCCCGTTCTTCGCAGCCGAAATCAAGGTGATCGTCGGCGACGGCTCGCTGATCCTGGGCGCGCGCGACGTGCTGGAGGCCTTCGCCGCCCAGTTCGCCGACCCGGCCTTCGTCGCCTATGTCCGCACGACCGACCGCATCGAGCTCGACGCCGCCGGCGACCGGGCCGCCGAGCAGGGGACCTGGGTGGGGACCACGCGCGGTGCTCCGGACACCCGCGGGACCTATCTGGCGACCTGGCGCAAGGTGACCGGCCAGTGGGTGATCGAGAACGAACTGTTCGTGACGTTAAGCTAGGCCGCCGGCCGCACGAAACGTGCGCTCCGCCGCAAGATGACGCGAAATTAATACCGGCGCCGTTGCCGCCAGGGGCAAGGGCCTCTACCCCTTTGCGTCAAACATTTCGAGGGAAGGGGACCCCGCCTTGCAAAACCGCCGTCAGATGCTGCTGTCCACCGTCGCCGTCGGCCTGGCCGCCGCGACTCCGGGCCTGGCCCTCGCTCAGGCCGCCGCGGCCCCCTCGGGTGAAGCCGCCAAGCTCAACGCCCTGTTCGACGCCATCATGGCCAAGCAGCTGCGCCAGTCGCCCGAGACGGCCACCAGCCTGGGCCTGGACACCGGAGACCTGGCCTGGACCAAGGCCCAGCTGGCCGACCGCTCGTGGGCCGCGATCGCCGCCGGGATCGCCCAGACCAAGCAGCAGCTGGCCGACCTGCGCGCCATCGACCGCAAGGCCCTGACCGGCATGGACGTGGTCAACTACGACACCGTCGAGTTCACCCTGGCGGTGCAGGACGAGGGCAACACCAAGTTCACCTACGCCGGCGGCGGCTCGGGCGCGCCCTACGTGCTCAGCCAGCTGACGGGCGCGTACCAGTCGTATCCCGACTTCCTCGACACCCAGCATTCGATCGAGACCAAGGAAGACGCCGACGCCTATCTGTCGCGCATGGAGGCCTTCGCCCGGCTGATGGACCAGGAGTCCGAGATCGCCAAGCGCGACTACGCCGACGGCGTGATCCCGCCGGACTTCATCATCGACAAGGCCCTGGTCCAGATGAAGGCCTTCGCCGGCACCCCGACCGCCGAGGCGCCGCTGGTGCTGTCGGTGGCCCGTCGGACCAAGGCCAAGGGCATCGCCGGCGACTGGACCGGCGAGGCCAGCCGCATCTACGAGGCCTCGGTGCTGCCGGCCCTGAAGCGCCAGATCGCGCTGCTGGAAGGCGTCCGCCCCAAGGCCACGCACGACGCCGGCGTCTGGCGCCTGAAGGACGGCGGCGACTACTACGCCGTGTCGCTGAAGAACTACACGACCGCCACCCTGACGCCGGACGAGATCCACCAGCTGGGCCTGGACCTGGTGAAGTCGATCAGCGCCGAGGCCGACAAGCTGTTCAAGAGCATCGGCATGACCAAGGGCACCGTCGGCGAGCGGATGGCCAAGCTGGGCGAGGACATCTACGAGAACACCGACGCGGCCAAGGAACAGCTGATCAAGGATTTGAACGCCAAGGCCCAATGGATCGAGAAGCAGCTGCCGGCCTATTTCGGCCAGCTGCCCAAGGCCCCGCTGGAGATCCGCCGCGTGCCCAAGGCCATCGAGGCCGGCGCGCCGGGCGGCTACTACAACTCGCCCTCGCTGGATGGGAAGCGCCCGGGCATCTACTGGATCAACCTGCGCGACACCAAGGAGCAGGCCAAGTACACCCTGACCACCCTGACGGTGCACGAGGGCGTCCCGGGCCACCACCTGCAGCTGTCGCTGTCGAACGAGGCGCAGGGCCTGCCGCTGCTGCGCAAGACCATCGGCAACTCGGGCTACGCCGAGGGCTGGGCGCTGTATTCCGAGCAGCTGGCCGTCGAGATGGGCATCTACAAGGACGACCCGCGCGGCCACATCGGCATGCTGCACGACGCCCTGTTCCGCGCCGTCCGCCTCGTGGTGGACAGCGGCATGCACTACAAGAAGTGGAGCCGTGAGCAGGCCGTGAAGTACATGGCCGAGACCATGGGCGACGAGGAGAGCGGCACGATCACCGAGATCGAACGCTACGTCGTCTGGCCGGGCCAGGCCTGCAGCTACATGATCGGCAAGATCACCTGGCTGCGCGCCCGCGAGCGGGCCAAGAAGGCCCTGGGCAAGAAGTTCGACATCCGCCAGTTCCACGACGCCGGCATCCTGGCGGGCATGACCCCGCTGACCGTGCTGGACAAGGTGGTCGACGACTACATCGCCAAGACGAAGGCGGGGAAGTAGGCCCTGATCCCTCTCCCCCTGCGGGAGAGGGTGGCCCCGCGAAGCGGGGTCGGGTGAGGGGTCGAAGAACGCAAAAGCCGCGACCTGCCTTTCGGCTTGTCGCGGCTTTTCTGTCTGAGAGACTCCTCATCCGTCGGCTTCGCCGACACCTTCTCCCGCAAGGGAAGAAGGACTTTGGATCAACCCCAGCCCTCCGAAACCCCCGCCCGGCGCGCGGCGGGCGCCACCGGGGTCAGCTTCAGCGCCGGTTGCGGCTGGTCCGCCGGCTTGCCGAACAGCCAGCCCTGGGCGAAGTCGACGCCGGCCTTGCGGACCACGTCCTCGACCTCGGCGGTCTCGACCATCTCGGCGACGGTGCGGATCTTCAGGTCGCGGCACAGCTCGACCAGGCGCCGGACCATGGCCCCGTCGCGGCCGTTGCCGGCCAGCTCGCGGACGTAGCGGCCGTCGATCTTGACGATGTCTAGGCTCAGCTCCTGCAGATAGGCGAACGACGAGGCGCCGGCCCCGAAGTCGTCCAGGCAGACCAGAGAGCCCAGGCTGCGCAGGGCCTGGATGTGCTGGTTGGCGCGCGGCAGGTCGTCGATGGCGCAGGTCTCGGTGATCTCGAAGATCAGCCGTCCCTTGGCCATGTCGCTCTTGGCCAGCAGGCGGTCGATATGGTCGACGAAGCCCTCGTTGACGATAGTGCGGCCCGAGACGTTGATCGCCAGCTTCATCGCGCCGGTCCGGTCGGCGGCCAGGCGCTTGACCGCCATCTCGGCGATGGCGTGGTCCAGCTCCTCGATCAGGTCGAACTCCTCGGCCATGCGGATCAGCTGGAACGGGCTGCCGCCGTCCTCGAAGCGCACCAGGGCCTCGTGGTGGTGGGCCGCGCCCGTCCTCAGGTCKACCACCGGCTGGTAGGCCAGGGTGAAGCGGCGCTGGCTGACCGCCAGGCCCAGGGCGCCGGCGCGCGACAGGGTGCGCTTGACCGAACGGTTCATGGCCTCGGACAGGCTGAGCGGCGGGGCGTCCTTCAGGCCTTCGCGCAGGAAGTCGTCGAGGGCGTAGCGCAGGGCCTTCAGGCCGCGGGCCGGGGCGACGCCGCCGTCGACCGGCACGATGTGGGCGCTGGCCTGTACGGCCGTGGCCCGGCTCAGGCGCTGGGCCATGTCRTCGGGATGGTCGGTCTTGGCCCGCATCAGGGCGAAGCGGTCGGGCGACAGGCGGGTGGCCATGGCGCCGGCGTGCGACTCGGCGCGCACGGCCCCGGCCAGCTTGAGGTCCAGGGCGCGGGCCTCGGGCTTGGACAGCTGCTGGCGCACGGCGTCCAGGCCTAGGAAGTCGACCATGGCCAGCTCCAGCTCAAGGCCGGTGACGCGCGCCGCCTCGAACAGGCCGCGGGCGATGTCCTCGAAGGCCTCGCGACCGCGCAGGCCCTCCTCGTCCAGCTGGCCGGAAGGGGCGGGGGCCGGGGTGACCGAGATCGAGATCCGGCCGCCGTTGTCGGGCAGGGCGCGCAGGATCAGGTTCACGTGGCGCGCCGCGCCGCCGGCCATGCGGACGGTGATTGGCCCATGCCGCTGGCCGTCGTCTGTCGCGCTGGTCGCCGCGTCGATCAGGGGACGGTCGGCGGCGGTGAACAGGTCGCGCCAGGCGCGCCCCATCAGGGTCCGCTCGTCCTGGCCCATGATCCGCTGGGCCGCGCCGAGCGCCAGGCTCACGCGGCCGTTCTCGACTTCCAGAAGCAGGTCGGCGCTGGCGAAGGCCAGGCCCAGAAGGCGACGCGGATCGATCGACAAGACTGAAGTCCCCCGGAGAGGGAGCCAGCATGGCGGGGCGTCGTTAAGGCCGGGTTGAGCCGGGGTCTGTTCGGTCGCTTTCAGCGTCGGTCCGGGCGCGAGGAATTGTCGCAGCCGGCGCGTTCGAAACGACCGTTTCTGACGTATCGGCCCCTTAGAGTAAGAACATGTTGCGAACATGGAACAAAACATGTACGCATTAATCATTCCACAGGCGGGTGGGCGCGGCGGTCGCGAACCTCCGATCCGACTGTCGGAATCATGGAATAAGGGCGGATATCTCCAATGAGCAATCAGGCGGCTTTGAAACTCGTGGGCAAAGAAGACGGCGACAAGCAACGCGCCCTCGAGGCGGCTCTGGCCCAGATCGATCGCGCGTTCGGCAAGGGCTCGGTGATGAAGCTGGGCGAAAAGGGCAAGGTCGAGATGGAGGCCATCTCCACCGGCTCGCTCGGCCTGGACATCGCCCTCGGCATCGGCGGCCTGCCCAAGGGGCGGGTGATCGAGATCTACGGACCGGAAAGCTCGGGCAAGACCACCCTGGCCCTGCACGTGGTGGCCGAATGCCAGAAGGCCGGCGGCACCGCCGCCTTCGTCGACGCCGAGCACGCCCTGGATCCGGGCTACGCCCACAAGCTGGGGGTCAATCTCGACAACCTGCTGGTGGCCCAGCCCGACAACGGCGAGCAGGCCCTGGAGATCACCGACACCCTGGTGCGTTCGGGCGCCGTCGACATCGTGATCGTCGACTCCGTGGCGGCCCTGACCCCGAAGGCCGAAATCGAAGGCGAGATGGGCGACAGCCTGCCGGGTCTGCAAGCGCGCCTGATGAGCCAGGCCCTGCGCAAGCTGACCGCCTCGATCAACAAGGCCAACACCATCGTCATCTTCATCAACCAGATCCGTCACAAGATCGGGGTGATGTACGGCAGCCCGGAAACCACCACGGGCGGCAACGCCCTGAAGTTCTACGCCTCGGTCCGCCTGGACATCCGCCGCACCGGTTCGATCAAGAACCGCGACGAGATCGTCGGCAACAACGTCCGGGTCAAGGTGGTCAAGAACAAGGTGGCCCCGCCGTTCCGCGAGGTCGAGTTCGACATCATGTACGGCGAGGGCATCTCCAAGCTGGGCGAGATCATCGACCTGGGCGTCAAGGCCGGGATCATCGACAAGGCCGGCTCGTGGTTCTCCTACAACAGCCAGCGCATCGGCCAGGGCCGCGACAACGTCCGCGAGTTCCTGAAGGCCAACAAGGACCTGTCGGCCGAGATCGAGGCCGCGGTCCGCCAGTCGTCGCGGAAGATCGAGGAAGAGCTGCTGGTCGGCGGTCCCGAGGACGACGACGGCGAGGAATAGGATTTTCGGTCGGCGGCTCCCCCATGGGCCGCCGACCGGAAGCTTCGCGGCCGCCGCCCACAGCGGGCGACCCCGCCTTATAGCCCGCCGTGAACACCGCCACGGCCGGCCGCGATCCCCGGACGCMTGGACCCCATGCCAGGCGTCCGATTTCGTTAGTCCTCCCCCTCTGGGGGAGGTGTCGTTCTGGGCGAAGCCCAGGATGACGGAGGGGGGCTGAGCCAGCGGCCGCTCCGTCCGCCTCCGCCCCCCCACGGGGGCGGACAGACCGCGAAGCGGTCAGGCGGGGGCAAGTCGGTACGCCAGGATCCTCCCTCTCTGGGGGAGGTGTCGGCGAAGCCGACGGAGGGGGAGCGATCGGACGCCGGCCGCGATCCGGATCGACAGTCCGAAGCTCCCCCACCGATCGCTTCGCGATCGCCTCCCCCACAGGGGGAGGGGCGACACGGCGGCACCGAGCGCGGCATTCCGCCTTCAACCCGTCGACTTGGTTTCCACAAATCTTGAAACCGCGCTATGCAGCGCCGACTTCCGGTTCGACCGGACACGCGTACGGAACATCCGAGACACCTATGCCCAGCCTGAACGAGATCCGCAGCACCTTCCTGAACTATTTCGGCGCGGCCGATCACGCCATCACGCCCTCGGCGCCGCTGGTGCCGCAGAACGATCCGACGCTGCTGTTCGTCAACGCCGGCATGGTGCCGTTCAAGAACGTGTTCACGGGCGCCGAGACCCCGGCCCATCCGCGCGCGGTCAGCTCGCAGAAGTGCGTCCGCGCCGGCGGCAAGCACAACGACCTGGACAATGTCGGCTACACCGCCCGCCACCACACCTTCTTCGAGATGCTGGGCAACTTCTCGTTCGGCGACTACTTCAAGGAACAGGCGATCCACCACGCCTGGACCCTGCTGACCGGCGAGTTCAAGCTGGCCAAGGACAAGCTGCTGGTCACGGTCTACCACACCGACGACGAGGCGGCCGACCTGTGGAAGAAGATCGCGGGCCTCTCCGACGACCGCATCATCCGCATCGCCACCAACGACAATTTCTGGTCGATGGGCGACACCGGCCCCTGCGGCCCGTGCTCGGAGATCTTCTACGACCACGGGCCCCACATCGCGGGCGGCCCTCCGGGCAGCCCGGATGAGGACGGCGACCGCTTCATCGAGATCTGGAACCTGGTGTTCATGCAGTTCGAGCAGATGGCCGGCGGCGAGCGCGTCTCGCTGCCCAAGCCGTCGATCGACACCGGCATGGGCCTGGAGCGCGTCGCCGCCGTCCTGCAGGGCGTGCACGACAACTACGACATCGACCTGTTCAAGAGCCTGATCGCCGCCAGCGTCGAGCTGACTGGCGTGAAGGCCGAGGGCGACCAGGCCCCGTCGCACCGGGTCATCGCCGACCACCTGCGCTCGTCCTCGTTCCTGCTGGCCGACGGCGTCACGCCGTCGAACGAAGGCCGCGGCTACGTGCTGCGCCGGATCATGCGCCGGGCCATGCGCCACGCCTATCTGCTGGGCGCGCAGGAGCCCCTGATGCACCGCCTGGCCCCGACCCTGGTGGCCGAGATGGGCCAGGCCTATCCCGAGCTGCGCCGCGCCGAGGCCTCGATCGTCGAGACCCTGCGCCAGGAGGAAGAGCGCTTCCGCGTCACCCTGGGCCGCGGCATGGGCCTGCTCGATGAAGCCACCGCCAACCTGACGGCCGGCGGCGTGCTGGACGGCGAGACCGCCTTCAAGCTCTACGACACCTACGGCTTCCCGCTGGACCTGACCCAGGACGCCGTCCGCGCCAAGGGCCTGACGGTCGACACCGACGGCTTCGACGTGGCCATGGACCGCCAGCGCACCATGGCCCGCGCCAACTGGGCCGGCTCGGGCCAGCAGGGCGCGGCCGCCGCCTGGTTCCCGATCCGCGAGGCCAACGGCCCGACCAACTTCGTCGGCTACGACAACACCGAGACGACCGGCGTCGTGAAGGCCATCCTGGTCGACGGCGCGCCGGTCCAGTCGGTCGAGGCCGGTACGACCGCCGACGTCCTGCTGGACCGCACCAGCTTCTACGCCGAGAGCGGCGGCCAGGCCGGCGACACCGGCGTGATCGAGGCCAACGGCGTCGAGAGCCGCGTGATCGACACCCAGAAGCAGGCCGGCGATCTGCACGTCCAGCGCGTCGAGCTGGCCGGCCCGCTGAAGGTCGGCGACCAGGTCGTGGCCTCGGTCGACGCCGCCAAGCGCCACACCACCCGCTCCAACCACTCGGCCGCCCACCTGGTGCACGCCGCCCTGCACCACGTGCTGGGCCCGCACGTCGCCCAGAAGGGCCAGATGGTCGACGGCGACCGCATGCGCTTCGACTTCAGCCACGGCGGCCCGCTGACCGCCGACGAGATCGAGCGCATCGAGGCCGAGGTCAACGCGGTGATCCGCCAGAACGTCCCGGCCGAGACCAAGGAGATGGCGCCGCAGGAGGCCATCGAGGCCGGCGCCGTGGCCCTGTTCGGCGAGAAGTACGGCGACAGCGTCCGGGTGCTGACCCTGGGCAAGTCGCTGACCGACGAAGCCAAGGCCTATTCGGTCGAACTGTGCGGCGGCACTCACGTGGCCCGCACCGGCGACATCGCCCTGTTCAAGATCGTCTCGGAGCAAGGCGTGGCCGCCGGCGTGCGCCGCATCGAGGCCCTGACCGGCGAGGCGGCCCGCCGCTTCCTGCTGGACCAGGCCGGCGTCGCCAAGGCCCTGGCCGACCAGTTCAAGACCCCGGTCGCCGAGGTCCTGGCCCGCGTCGACGCCCTGGTCGCCGAGCGCAAGGCCCTGGAAAAGCAGCTGGCCGAGGCCAAGAAGCAGCTGGCCCTGGGCGGCGGCTCGGGCGGCGGCGCGGCCGGTCCGGAAGACGTCGCCGGCACGGCCCTGATCGCCCGCGTCCTGGACGGCGTCGGCGGCAAGGAGCTGCGCGGCGTCGCTGAAGAGTTCAAGAAACAGCTGGCCTCGGGCGTCGTCGCCCTGGTCGGCACGACCGACGGCAAGGCCGCCGTCACCGTGGCCGTGACCGCCGACCTGACTGGCAAGTTCAGCGCCGCCGACCTGGCCAAGGCCGCCGTGATCGCCATGGGCGGCCAGGGCGCCGGCGGCAAGCCGGACTTCGCCCAGGGCGGCGCCCCCGACGCCACCAAGGCCCAGGAAGGCCTGGACGCCATCAAGGCCGCTCTGGCCGGCTAAGCCCGGTCCGAAACGCTCGACACAAGGACGGTCCGGCTCGCCGCCGGGCCGTCCTTTTTGTTTGGGCCCCGTTTTCTTGAGTCCTTGTCTATTTCGTCGTCCGCGTGTCGATTTCGCCGGGCCTCGATTGTCGTATGAGCCGGACCCACAATGGAGAACCGTTTCATGCGTTTCATGATGCTGATGATCCCCGGCGGCTACGCTTCGGCGGCGCCCGACGCCATGCCCGACGCCGAGGGCGTCAAGGCGATGATGCGGTACAACGAAGAGCTCAAGAAGGCCGGCGTGCTGCTGTCGCTGGAGGGCCTGCATCCGCCGGCGACAGGCGCGCGGATCAGCTTCAAGGGCGGCCAGCCCGCCGTGACCGATGGTCCGTTCACCGAGGTCAAGGAAGTGCTGGGCGGCTACTGGATGCTGGACGTGACCTCGCGCGAGGAAGCGATCGAATGGGCCCGCCGCTGCCCGGCGGGCGAAAACGACGTGATCGAGGTCCGCCGCGTCCACGAGATGAGCGAGTTCCCCGAAGACGTCCAGGAGGCGGCGAAGGGCCTCGGGCTGTAGCTTGACGCCCAGGGCGGTCATCGAGGCGGTCTGGCGGATCGAGCAGCCCAGGCTCATCGCCAGGCTCGTCCGCCTGCTGCGCGATGTCGGCCTCGCCGAAGAGATCGCGCAGGACGCCTTCCTGCTGGCGCTCGAGCATTGGCCTCGGGAGGGCGTCCCGCGCAATCCGGCCGCCTGGCTGACCCGGGTGAGCAAGAACAGGGCGCTGAATCGGCTCAGGCGGACCACCCTGATCGACGGCAAGCATCGCCTGCTGGCCGTCGATCTCGCCGGGCTGGAACACGAGACCCCCGACATCGAGGCCGCGCTCGACGAGGACATCGACGACGACCTGCTGCGGCTGATCTTCGCCGCCTGCCACCCCGTGCTGCCGCCCGAGCAACGCGCGGCGCTCACGCTGCGCCTGCTGGGCGGCCTGTCGACGCCGGAGATCGCCCGCGCCTTCCTGGTCGCCGAAGCGACCGTGGCCCAGCGGATCGTCCGCGCCAAACGGACCCTTCGCGACGCCGCGATCGCCTTCGAGACTCCGCGCGGGGACGAACGGCGCGACCGCGTGGCGGCGGTGCTGGAGGTGGTCTATCTGATCTTCAACGAGGGCTATGTGGCGACCTCCGGGCCGTATTGGTCGCGTCCGGAGCTCTGCGGGGAGGCCCTGCGCCTAGGGCGCTCACTGGCGGCCCTGATGCCGGGGGAGCCGGAGGCTCACGGACTGGTGTCGCTGATGGAGCTGCAGGCGTCGCGCTTCGCCGCCCGCGTCGGCAAGGACGGCGACCCGGTCCTGCTCCTGGACCAGAACCGCGGCCTTTGGGACTGGTCGCTGATCCGACGGGGGCTGGACGGCCTGAAGCGCGCGATGACCCTGACCCCGACGCCCGGTCCCTACCAGTTGCAGGCCATGATCGCCGCCTGCCACGCTCGGGCGGTCAAGGCCGCCGACACCGACTGGATCGCCATCGCCGCCTGCTACCAGGCCCTGGCCCTGACAGCGCCTTCGCCCGTCGTCGAGATCAACCGCGCCGTGGCCGTCGGGATAGCGTTCGGGCCGGCGCAGGGGCTGGCCATCGTCGAGGCCCTGAAGGACGACCCGCGCCTGAAGGGGTCGCACCTGCTGCCCACGGTGCGCGGGGACCTGCTGGAGAAGCTGGGACGCGCGGAAGAGGCCCGGGCCGCATTCCGGCAGGCGGCCGAACTGAGCGGCAACGACCGCGAACGCCAGGTGCTCCTGGAGCGGGCGTCTAGCCGTCAGCCCTTGCCCGCACCTCCGACCGATACACCCTAGGCGTCGCGCCCACCTCGTCGCGGAAGGCGCGGTTGAAGGGGCCGAGGGAGGCGAAGCCGCAGGCGAAGGCGATCTCCAGGATCGACCGGCGCTCGTCCGGCGCGGCCAGCATCCCCTTGGCCCGCGCGATCCGATGGTGGTTGATCCAGCGGTTGAAGTTGGCGAAGCCCAGCGCCGTGCTGATGCATTGCGAGACCCGGTGCTCGGGCTCGCCCAGCCGGGCGGCGACGTCGCCGATCTTGAGCTCGGGGCGGCTGTCGATGGCCTCCTCGGCCAGCAAACGGCGTAGGCGCTCGGCCAGGCGGACGTCGTCTTCGGTCGGGGCGCGGCGGAGCGTGGTGGCCGCGCGCGCCGCCAGGGGATGGGCCAGCCGGAACCGCACCGCGACCAGGACGGCCACCAGCCCCGTCAGCGCGCAGGCGCTCTTGATCAGGTCGTCCCGCAGGGCCTCGCCGGGCCCGTCGCCGACAGCGCGCAGCCCCAGGACCGAGATCGCGACCAGGGCGGCATAGACCGCCACGAAGGCGAAGCGGAACCGCTTCTCGGCGTGCGGCAAGGCGGGCGTGTAGCGCTGGAAGGGCTCGACGAAGGTCAGCAGCAGGGCGGCCGAGCCGCTCAGCGTGTAGAGGCTGTCGGCGACGCGGCCGAGCATTCCGCCCGCCGGGACCAGGACCGACAGGGCCCCGCTGAGCGCCAGGACCAGGCCGACGACACGCGCCCAACGAGCGTCCCGCTCGGCAGGATCGAACAGGGCGCGGGTGACCAGCCAGGCCCAGCCGCAGGCGCCCACGCCGACGACGGAAAAGACCGTCGCGGCCCCGCCCTCGAGCAGCCGGCCGAGGATGTAGCAGGCGAACGAGGCCGTCGCGATCGTCGCATGGACCCGCAGCCGGCCGCGCGGCCGCCAAGGCCGAAAGCCTTTCTCCACGGTCGCGATCGAAGCGTTGAAGGTCGTCATGCGCCGAAAGTGCCTCTGGGCGCCGGTCGCTGTCCACCGGCCCGCGCGCGGGCCGGAAAATATCTCTCGCCGAATTCCAAATCGGCGAGACCCGGCGCGCGCATCGCCGCCATCCCTGCCGTCGGCCTCAGCCTCGAGGTCGCGTCAGGAGCCGCCATGTCGATCCCTTCCTCGTCACCACTTTCCCGGACCGCCGGGGCCGCCGCCCTGCGCTGGGCGGGGGTCGTCTGGTTCAGCGTCGCCGCCGTCGGCCAGAGCGCCTTCATCGGCTTCATCCTGGCCTTCTACGGCGTGCGCACCGCCACCGGGAACTTCGCCGGCTGGAACGACAAGCCCCTGATCACCGGCTACGTGAAGGGCGACGACGTGGGCAACGCCGTCTTCGCCGCCCACGTGCTGCTGGCCTCGGTCGTGACGCTGGGCGGGCTGATGCAGATGGTCCCCGCCCTGCGCCGCAAATGGCCCCGGCTGCACCGCTGGACCGGCCGGACCTTCCTGACCTTGGCCATCTTCCTGGCGCTGAGCGGTGTCTGGATGGCCGTCGTCCGGGGGACCTATCTCTCTGTGGTCTCGGCCGTCGCGATCCTGATCAACGCCGTGCTCATCCTGGTTTTCGCCGGCCTGGCCTGGCGGCACGCGATCAAGCGACGGTTCGAGCAGCACCGGCGCTGGGCGATGCGCGCCTTCATGGTGGTCAGCGGCGTCTGGTTCCTGCGGGTCGGGATCATGGGCTGGATCGTCGTCAACCGGGGACCGGTGGGGATGACGGACACCATGTCGGGGCCCGCCGACGTCGTCCTGACCTTCGGCAGCTACCTGATCCCGCTGGCGATCCTGGAGCTGTACGGCGCGGCCGAGCGGAGCGCCGGCGGGGTCCGCAAGGTCCTGGCGGCGGCCCTGGTCGCGGTCGCCTCGGCCTTCACGGCTGCGGGCGTCTTCGGAACGATCGCCTTCATGTGGCTCCCCCACGTCTGGCCGAAGGCTTAGCGGCGGTCCTCCAGGATCATCGCCGCGCCCTTCTCGGCGATCATCACGGTGGGGGCGTTGGTGTTGCCGGAGGTGATGGTCGGCATCACCGAGGCGTCCACCACGCGCAGKCCCTGCAGCCCACGCACCCGCAGGCGCGCGTCGACCACGGCCCAGGCGTCGCCGGCCGGCCCCATGGCCGCCGTGCCGACCGGGTGGAAGATCGTCGTGCCCAGCGCCTTGGCCGCCGCCAGCAGGTCCTCGTCGGTCTGGGCCGCCGCGCCGGGACGGAACTCCTCCGGCGCAAAGCGGGACAGGGCCGGCTGGCTGACGATCCGCCGCGCCCAGCGCAGCGAGGCGATCGCCACGTCGCGGTCCTCCCAGGTGGCCAGGTAGTTGGGATCGATCCGGGGCGGGTCGGCCAGGCCCGGGCCCGACAGGGTGACCGCGCCCCGGCTGGTGGGGCGCAGGTTGCAGACGCTGGCCGTGAAGGCTCCGAACCGGTGCAGCCCGTCGCCCCACTTGTCCAGGCTCAGCGGTTGGAAGTGGAACTGCAGGTTCGGCGTCTCGCGGCCGGGATCCGAGCGGCAGAACATCCCCAGCTGCGACGGGGCCATGGTCAGGGGACCCGACCGCCGCAGGGCGTAGTCGACGCCCATGCCCACGCGCCGGACCAGGTTGGCGTAGTCGGTGTTGAGGGTGCGCACGCCCGAGACCTTGTAGACCGGCCGGATCTGCAGGTGGTCGTGCAGGTTGGCGCCGACGCCGGGCAGGTGGTGGCGCACGGCGACGCCGGCCTGCTTCAGGCGCTCGGCGTCGCCGACGCCCGAACGCTGCAGGATCAGCGGCGAGCCGATCGCTCCAGCCGCCAGGATCAGTTCGCCGGCGACCTTGGCGGTCAGGACCTGGCCGCCGCGCACGGCGCGCAGGCCGGTCACCCGCCGGCCGTCCAGCTCGATGTGCTGCACCTCGACGCCGGTCTCCAGCCGCAGGTTGCCGCGCGCCAGCACCGGCTTGAGGAAGGCCGTGGCCGTGCTCCACCGGCGGCCCGCCCGCTGGTTGACCTGGAAGTAGGACGAGCCGGAATTGTCGCCGCCGTTGAAGTCCTCGATGGCGGGGACGCCGGCCTGTTCGCCGGCCTGGCGGATGGCGTCCAGGATGTCCCAGCGCACGCGGGGATGCTCCACCCGGTATTCGCCGCCCGACCGGTGGTGATCGCCCGACGGCGCGATGTGGTCCTCGTGGCGCAGGAAGTAGGGCAGGACGTCGGCCCAACTCCAGCCCACCAGCCCCTTCTGCCGCCAAGAGTCATAGTCCTGGGCCTGGCCGCGCATGTAGATCATGGCGTTGATCGACGAGGAGCCGCCGATCACCTTGCCGCGCGGATAGGCCAGCACGCGGCCGTCCAGTCCGGGCTGGGGCGTGGTTTCCAGCCGCCAGTCGGCGCGCGGGTGACCGATGGCGAACAGGTAGCCGACGGGGATGTGGAGCCAGATCCAGTCGTCCCGGCCGCCCGCCTCGAGCAGCAGCACCTTGACCGACGGATCGGCCGACAGGCGGTTGGCCAGCACGCAGCCGGCCGACCCGGCGCCCACCACGACGTAGTCGAACGTCCCCAGGTCGATCTCGCCCGCCATCCCGCCCCATCCTTCGCCCGCGCCGCTTCGGGCGCTAGACCGGGATATCGCTGTACAGTCGATACGTCTCGTCGGCGATGGCCATGAACGGCTTGAGGACCAGATCGCCGTCGGGCGAGCGGATGCCGTCTCCTGCGGCAGGCGCGCCGAAATAGTGAACGCCGACCTTCGAAGCGCGGATTTCGTGATCACGAGACTCGCCGTTCCAACCAAGCGGGCGCAACCTCCCCTCGGGATGTTCAAGCCGGAGGGACGGGCATGAGCGAGGAAGCCGTGGGCGGGGGCGTGGCCTACGAAAAGGTCGACGCCGCCTATTTCGACAAGCGGGGCCTCAAGCGATACGCGGGCGTGTTCTCGCTGTGGGCGCTGGGCGTGGGGGCGGTGATCTCGGGCCAGTTCTCGGGCTGGAACCTGGGCATGGCGACCGGCGGCTGGGGCGGCATGTTGGTGGCCACCCTGATCATCACCGTCATGTACCTGGGCCTGACCTTCTCGATCGCCGAGATGGCCGCGGCCCAGCCGCATACCGGCGGGGCCTACAGCTTCGCCCGGGCGGCCATGGGGCCGTGGGGCGGCTTCGTCACCGGCCTGTGCGAGAACGTCGAATACGTGCTGACGGCGGCTGTGGTCTGCTTCTTCATCGGCTCGTACCTGGGCGGAATCTTCGAGACGCCGGCCTGGGTGCAGCCGCTCTACTGGATCGGGTCGTACGTGATCTTCGTGGGGCTGAACGCGGGCGGGGTGGCCATGTCGTTCCGGTTCACGGTGTTCATCACCCTGCTGGCCCTGGCCTGCCTGGCGGTGTTCTGGGTCAGCGCCCTGCCGCACGCCGACTTCGCCAAGTACGCCATGAACGTTGGCCCGGGCGGGACCGAGCTGAAGGACGGCCACGGGCCGTTCCTGCCGGCCGGGATCGGCGGGGCCCTCGCCCAGCTGCCGTTCGCGGTCTGGCTGTTCCTGGCCATCGAGCAGCTGCCCCTGGCGGCCGAGGAGAGCCATACGCCGCAGCGCGACCTGCCCAAGGGCATCATCCTGGGCATCTCGACCCTGATCGTCTCGGCCCTGCTGGTGCTGTGGCTCAACAGCGCCATCGCCCCGGGGACCTTCGCCCTGGCCAAGTCGGGCGAGCCGATCCTGGAAGGCTTCCGCACGATCTACGGCGGCGGCCTGGCCAAGGTGCTGGCGGCCGTCGCGGTGGCCGGGCTGATCGCCAGCTTCCACGCCATCATCTTCGCCTACGGCCGGCAGATCTATTCGCTGTCGCGGGCCGGCTACTTCCCCCGCGCCCTGTCGGTGACCCACGGGGTGCGCAAGACGCCGGACGTGGCCCTGCTGACCGGCTCGGCCGCCGGCCTGGCGGTGATGCTGGCGGTCTGGTTCATCCTGGGCGCCGAGAAGGGCGCGGCGGTGATCGGCGGGACATTGCTGAACATGGCGGTGTTCGGAGCCATGCTGTCCTACGTGGCCCAGGGCGTGTCGTTCATCCTGCTGCGCCGMAAGTTCCCCGACCTGGAGCGGCCCTACAAGAGCCGGTTCGGCCTGACCGGCGCGGGCCTGACCGTGGTGATCTCGCTGGTGACGATCTTCTACCAGCTGAAGGACCCGATCTACCGCACCGGCGTGATCGGGGTGGCGGTCTGGTTCGCGGTGGGCGTGGCCTATTTCGCACTGTTCGGCCGGAAAAAGCTGGTCCTGTCGCCCGAGGAGGCCTTCGCGATCAGCGGCGGCAAGGCGGCCTACGAGACCCACTGACGTCAGGGTTTGCGGCCCTCATGGGGGACAAGCAGGGGGCAAGCTGTCCCCAGCTTGTCCCCCGAAACTCATCGCGATTTCGAATATCGATGTTCACCCAGTCGCCGTGACAGGCTATCGAGGGGAAACAACGGTGAGGAAATCCATGACGCCGCGGTCCGTGATCTCCGCCCCATTCTTCGCGAGTGTGGCKATCGCCCTCATGCTCGGCGCGGTCGCCGCGCCAAGCCTGGCCCAGGCTCCGGCCAGCCTGACGGCGGCGCTGGCCGATCCGGCCCGGCCCGCCGCCGACACCGCCCGGGACGCCGCGCGCCACCCGGCCGAGCTCCTGGCCCTGGCCAACGTCAAGCCCGGCGCCAAGGTGGTCGACCTKATCATGGGCGGCGGCTACTTCACCCGCATCCTGTCGCCGGCGGTGGGGCCGACCGGCGCGGTCTACGCCTATCAGCCGGCCGAGTTCATCAAGTTCAAGGCCGACTATGGCGAGACCCTGAAGACCGTGGCCGCCGCCTACAAGAACGTCACGCCGCTGGATTCCAGCCTGGGCGCGCTGGACCTGCCCGACGGGCTGGACGCGGTGATCACGGTGCAGAACTACCACGACCTGCACCTGTCCCCATTCCCGGCCGACACCGCCGCCAAGGTCAACGCCGAGGTGTTCAAGTCGCTGAAGCCGGGCGGGGTGTTCCTGGTCGTCGACCACGCCGCCGCGCCGGGCTCCGTGGACGCCCCGAACAAACTGCACCGCATCGAGATGGCGACCGTGAAGTCCGAGGTCGAGGCCGCCGGCTTCAAGCTGGCCGGGGAAAGCCCGCTGCTGCACAGCGCGGCCGACCCGCACACGGCCAGCGTCTTCGACCCGTCGATCCGGGGCAAGACCGACCAGTTCATCCTCAAGTTCGTCAAGCCTTAGGGGAGGGGGAGGGGGGACACGCGCTCGCCGTCAGCCGCGCCGGGAGAACAAGAGCGCCGTTCGCGAGTTGCGTGTCCCCAACCTTACAAGGCCCCTAGCGAAGCTCGAGGCCAAGCGCGCGCGGTTCGCGCTACTTCTCGACCTTCGACACTTCCGTGTAGATCACAGCGGCCAGCGGACCCCGTAGACCCGCCGCGATCGTGACAAGGGTTTCCCCGCGCTTGTTGGCTTCCACGGCTTCTTGGGCGGAGAGGAACGTCCTCTTCCCGTCGCGGTCGACGAAATTCCACATCGCGTAGCCGCCATTGGTGTCGGTGGGGTCTCGCCCCATGAAACCCTGAACCGAGGTGGAGACCTCGGCCGATCCCGGCATCAGGCCGGCGAGGCACGCGCGAATGCGGAAGCCGTCATGGATGTCCTCGCTAAGGTACAACGCTCTTTCCTGGCCGCCGTCGGTCCTTGTGAGTTCGGTTCCCCGGTCATCGGCCTTGCCCACCGTCCAGCCGGCCTTCTGGGCGGCCGCCCTGATAGCGGCGGGGTCAGCCCGGTTGGCCGCGCAATAGGTCCGGAAATCGGTCAAGGCCTGGTACTCGGCGGCGCTCGCTTGCGAGCCAAGACCGAGGAGGATGACTGCGGCGCACGCCGCGGCGAGTTTTGACATGCCTCGCCTAGCCCCCGAACGACCGGCCCGAACCGCCGAAGCCGCCGCGCGAGATCACCGAGCTGCGGCTCTGGACTCGGGTCGGGGCCCGCATCTCCGGCGCGTTGAAGCTGTCGGTGCGCACGCGGGTGCGGCCGGTGACGTAGTCGCGCGACAGCGGGTAGCCCGAACCGCCATAGTAGGTTCCGTTGCGATCGCGGTACATCGGCGCGCCGTAATAGCCGCCGCCCATGTTGTTCAGCGCCTGGCCGACGATGAAGCCGGTTAGCAGCGGGGTGAAGAAGCTGCCGCCGCCGCCGTTGTTGCGCGGCACGCATTGGTCGACGCCGTAGCGCTCCTCGCAGCTCTGCTGGTCGCCGAACTTCGGGGCGTTGGCGGCGCTGTCCTTCTGGGCCTGGTCGTAGGCGGCCTGGCACTGGGCGGCGGTCATGTCGCCGGAGGTCTTGCAGTCGTCCAGCGAGGCGTAGGTCTTGGCGTCGATCTCGCGCGAGGCCGACGGCGGGTCGCCCCACTGGGTGGCCGTGCCGGGATCGTCGCAGGCGCTGACCGAGATCGCCGTGCCGGCCATCAGCCCGGTCAGGGCCAGGCCGCTGGACCGCAGGCGGCGGCGGGGAGGGGAGGTTTGTACAGTCATGGCGCGCCTCAGGCCGTCATGCAGGCGGCGTTCAGCACGCCGACCACCAGGGAAATGCTCATCAGATAGACGCCGGCGGCGACCTCGCCCTTCTCGATGCGGGCGGTCACGTCCTTCATCACCACCACGCGCACCAGGGTGAAGGCGGCGATCTGCAGCACGCCGGCCAGGGCCGCCCAGGCGCAGAACTCCAGCAGGGTGACGGTGTTGCTGAGCGCCGAGGCCAGGGGCAGCACGTAGCCGACCAGCGCCCCGCCCAGGGCCAGGGCGGCGGCGACGTTGCCCTCACGGATCAGCTTGGCCTCGTTGTAGGGCGTGACCCACTGGTAGACGATCTTGAAGATCACCGTGAACAGGCCCGCCGCCACGAAGGCGACCACGAAGGCCAGGGCGCTGGCGCCAAATCCGTGCAGGTCCATCTGTTTTCCCCCTTTGGGCCCCTAGGCCCGGAACTCGCCGACGCCCAGCGGGACGCCGATCATGATCTCGAACGACACCTCGGTGCGGTCCTCGTTCTCCTGCTCGATGGCCAGCAGCAGCTCACGGCCCTCGCCGGGCAGGTCGCGGCCGAACAGCATGCAGGTCTGGAAGATCCGCCGGTCCGGAATGCCGTCGCGGTCGTCGTGGACGTCTTCCCAGAAGGTGACCGGCTCCTGGCTCTCGGCCTCGTCGCCGAACCACAGGCGCTGGTACTCGGGCAGGCCGGGGCCGGTGAAGGTGCGGGCCCGCAGGCGTTTGCCCCAGGCGTCGCGGTCGGCGCGGCTGCCCGGATAGGCGCTGTCCCAGGGGACGAAGACGGTGATGTCGTTGACCCGCTGACCTTCGTGATCGTCGGACACCGCTTGGAACATCACGTCGTCGTCGGTGTAGAACCGGTGCACGAAGCCGCCGTCCTTCAGGTCGACCAGGCCCTGGGCGGTGATCTCCAGGGTGTCGCGGTCCAGCGGGAAGCGCAGGTCGTCGCCCAGCCGGCGCCAGGCCAGAGTGTCCAGCCAGACGGTGCGGCCCAGGGTGACGTTGCGGATCGCCGGCAGGGCCGAGGCGGGGGCTGTGTCCTTGCGGCCGAAGAGCTTGCTGAACATGAACGACCCGATGCGAAACTCGCGTCACATGTACGACGCGAACCGCGGCGACAAAAGGGGCGGCGGGATTACCAACTTGTCATGCGACCACGTAAGGTCGCGCTCTCGACGACTGACGTTCGCCCGCCCATCTAGTATGAACGCGCCTGAACAGGCTTACAGAGAGGATCACGCCCCCATGAGCCAGACCGCCTGGACTGTCCGCACCCTGAAGGCCGCGCTCGACGAAGCGCCGGGGCGTGGCGCCGACGAGCTGACGGTGCGGGTGCTGGAAGGCGCCGAGCCGATCCTGCTGGCCACCATGCACTGGCAGGGCGACCTGGAGATCTTCGTCAGCGTCAGCGACCAGCAGATCGCCGCCTCCACCCTGCTGTGGCCGGTCGACGAGCAGAAGGACCGCCACGCCTTCAACGAGTTCCTGCTCAAGGCCCAGAAGCTGGTGCCGCTGTCGAACTTCGGCATCAGCACCGTGGGCGGGCGCGACTATTACGAGCTGTTCGGCGAGATCTCGACCACCTCGCCGGTCGACGAGATCCTGATCGAACTGCGCACCCTGGCCGAGAACGCCATCGACGCCGCCTCGGACCTGCGCGCCTCCTTCTCCCCCGCCGCCTGACCATAAGAGCCTCAAGAGAGACCACCCCATGTCCATCTGGAACAAGCTGTTCACCCTGGGTCGCGCGGGCGCGCACGAAGCCACCGMCGCCGTCGTCGACGCCAACGCCCTGCGCATCCTGGACCAGGAGATCCGCGACGCCGACGCCGCCCAGGGCAAGGCCCGCGACGACATGGCGACCCTGGTCGCCCGCCGTCGCATCCTGGAGAAGGAGGTCGCCGGCTTCCGCGACCAGGTCACCAAGTACGAGGGCTCGGCCCGCGCCGCCGTCCAGAAGGGCGACATGGACCTGGCCCGCCAGGTGGCCCAGCGCATCGCCGACCTCGAGCAGGACATCGCCCTGAAGGAGCCGCAGATCGGCGACATGCGCGCCGCCGAGGACCAGCTGCACCAGGCCATCACCGCCACCGACCGCCGCATCGAGACCCTGCGTCGCGAGGTCGAGGTCGTGAAGGTCAACGAGAGCGTCCAGAAGGCCCAGGCCGCCGTCTCGGCGCGCGGGGCCGGCGCGGGCGCCGCCCTGGGCTCGGCCGCCGACAGCCTGGCCCGCATCAAGGAGCGCCAGGCGATCCGCGGCGAGAAGATCAAGGCCGCCGGCGAACTGGAAGACCGCCGCACCGGCGCCGATCTCGACGAGAAGCTGCGCCTGGCCGGCATCCTGCCGGGCCAGTCCAGCGCCGACGACGTCCTGGCTCGCCTGAGCGCCCCGCCGCCGCTGCAGATCGAGCAGAAGGACGGCAAGACCGAGTAGGTCGTGCGCCGCCTCAAGCTGACCCCGCGTCCCGACTGGCAGGCCAAGGCCGAGGCGGTCGGGTTCGTCTATCACCACACCGAGGGCCAGGCGTACTGGGACGAAAGCGTCGCCTACGCCTTCACCCTGGGCCAGGTGGAGCAGGACCTGGAGCCGGCCGCGGCCGAGCTCCACGACCTGTGTCTGGACCTGGTCGACGAGGTGGCCGGCAGCCAGGAGCTGATGGAGCGGCTGGCGATCCCGGACGGCCATCGCGACTTCGTCGCCGGCTCCTGGCGCGCCAAGCAGCCGTCGCTCTACGGCCGTTTCGACTTCGGCTATGACGGCAAGGCCAAGCCCAAGCTCTACGAGTACAACGCCGACACCCCGACCAGCGTCTTCGAGGCGGCCACCTTCCAGTGGCTGTGGCTGGAGGAGCTGATCGCCAACGGGACCTTCCCGGCCAACGCCGACCAGTTCAACAGCCTGTTCGAGGCCCTGCGCGACCGGTTCAAGGTGCTGTTCCCGACCGGCGGCTTCGTGCACTTCGCCAGCGACGAGGACGCCGTCGAGGACCGCCAGACCGTGCGCTTCCTCGAGGACCTGGCCCTGCAGTCCGGCGTCGAGCCCAAGTTCGTGGCCATGGACAACATCGGCCTGAACGAGGAGGGCCAGTTCGTCGACCTGGAGGGCTTCGTCCTGCAGGCGGCGTTCAAGCTGTATCCCTGGGAGTTCATGCTGCGCGAGCCCTACGCCGCGCATCTGGAGACGGCCCAGGTGCGCTGGATCGAGCCGCCGTGGAAGGCGATCCTGTCCAACAAGGGCGTCCTGCCGCTGCTGTGGGAACGCCACCGCGGCCACCCCAACCTGCTGGAGGCCTATTTCGAGGGCGACCCGGCGGCGAGCGCCCTGGGCGGACGGTTCGTGCGCAAGCCGCTGTTCTCGCGCGAGGGCGCGAACGTCGAGATCGTCGGCGGCGCCGATGAACCCGTGCTCGACCAGGGCTACGGCGAAGAGGGCGCGATCGTCCAGGCCTACCACCCGCCGCCGGAATTCGACGGCAAGCGCCCGGTGGTCGGGGCGTGGATGGTCGGCAACGAGCCGGCCGGCATCGGCATCCGCGAAGACGACAGCGTGGTGACCAAGAACCTGGCCCGGTTCGTGCCGCACGTGATCGAGGGATAGGGCGCTTCGCTCCACCTTTTGGTGCTTAATAACTTTGGGTTGTGTATTCTCGGGTCGTTTGATGAGAGGAGTAACCCATGCCGGACGACCCTCCACGCGTTGGGCCGATCGCCGCCGTCGGCCAACGCCGCACGGACACCACGAAACCCTTTCCCGGCCGCCCGCCCGAGGCCGAGGACGAGCGCTTGGAATGGAACACCGACGCGGCGGCGGCTGAGGCGAAACGGCGCTTTGACCAGGCCGCCAAGGGGCGTGGCGAGCAACTGGGCCACCGGGAGCAGTCGGCGGTGCTCTACAAGTCCGGGGCCGGCGTCGCCGTCGGCGCCCTGGGAACCGGCGCCATAGGGACCGGCTCCGCGCCGTACAACTTCACGGGCATCGCCGTGAAGGACGTCGTCGGCATCATCCACAACCACCCCGGCGGAACGCTGATCCCGTCCGCGGCCGACTGGAACTCGGTCTATGACCGGTTGGGGGCGGATATCACCGCGGCGGGCGGAGACGGGTCCAAGCTGCTGATGTACATCATCGCCGCCACCTATCCGCCGGAGGGGCCGAGGCCGACCTGGGTCATCTTCGTCTATGATCACCGCAACCGAACCGAAGCCGTGCACGGACCCGAAGTGAACCTCGCGGGACAGCCTTGCTGAGACCCTTGGCCTCCGCCGCCGCCGCGATTCTCGCGGCCCAGGCCTGCGCCTGGCCCTGCGGGGCCGCCGACGGCGTGTTCGAGCGCGAGGCCGCCAAGGCCCGGAGCGAGAGGCTCGCCGGTCTTCCGCCGACGGCGGGGTTCACCCGGCTCCACAGCCTGACCGGGGCGTGGAGCGTGGTGTCCATCTACATCCAGGGGCCCCAGTCGCCGCGCGGCCGCTGGGTGGCCAGACGGGTCGCCGGCGACGCCGAAGGGCCCGCCTGGACCGACGCGGCCAGCTGCCCCGACTTGGTGACCAGCCTGGCGCTCCTGGAGCGCCTGGCTCCGCAGCGGCTGCAGATCCTGGGCCTGTCGCCCTATGCGCCGCCGCGCGCCTACACGGCCGACGGCACGATCCAGACCGTCTGGAGCCTGGACGGGGTCCAACCCGACGGCGCGCCGATCACCGTAGAATGGTCGTCCAATTCGGGAGACCTCGAGCGATGGGGCGAGGCGACCGAGGCGCGGCTGGCCAAGTGCTGGAAGCCGGAGCCCAGGCGTTAGCCCGGCTTCATGCCTTCGCCGCGAAGGCGAAGACGTCTTCGGCAGGGATCAAGACCGTGAGGCCCTGTTGGTCCGAGGCCTGGACCAGGCCCAGCAGACGTCCGGCGCTGTCGACCGCCGGCGCGCCGCTCATGCCGGGGGCGGCGTTCACGCGGACGATGACGCCGGCGTACGAAGGCCCTCCGTCGCCCCCCAGCACGCCGGGCTCGGCCATGCGCCCGACCTCCAGGACCGGGTTGCTCTCATAGCCGTTGCGCGGATCGACCCAGACCACCACCACGCGCTCGCCGAACGCCGCGTCCGAGGGCGTTCGGTCCAGCGGGGGCAAGGTCAGCGCCTGGCTGATCCGCAACAGGCCAAGGTCGAGGACGCCGTCCTTGCGCACCACCTTGGCCGGCGCCGACACGCCCTGGGTCAGGCCGATCCGGAAGGTCGCGCCCTTGACGCCCGCCGCGCCGACCAGCACGTGCCCGGCCGTCACCACCAGCCCTTCGGCGTCCAGAAGCAGGCCGTTGGCCATGCCGATGCGCTCGCCCTTCTTCGTGACCGTTTCGACCGTCACGACCCGGCCGCTCAGGTCGCGCAGGATGTCCTGCAGCGCCAGCACCGCGCGCTCGGCCTGGGCGGGCGGGGCGGTCGCGGCGATCGTGGTCAGGGCGCTGGTCGCCCCGGGTCCCTTGAAGGCCTCGGCCAGGTCGATGGCCACCTTCGAATTGCCGAGCGTCGAGATGGCGATCAGCGCCGCCTTGCGCCGTTGCTCGTCGGTCGAGGCCAGGTGCTCGATGAACTTCTCGACCGTCTGGGCTTCGGCGAACTGGATCTCGCGGTCCTTGCGGCCTTCCTCGGCCGCCTTGCGCGCTTCCTCGGCCGCTGTCTGCCGACGGTTGTAGATATTGGTCGCGTAGAACCCGATGCCCGCGACCGCGACGCCGGAGATCAGGCCCGACAGCGCGGTCAGCTTGTCCCACACGTCCTTGTCGGGCTTGAGCAGCTTGGCCTTGATGGCGTCGATCTGGGCCTGCAGCGCCTCGGGCGTGGGAGGCGGGGTCGCGGCCAGGACCGCCGGGGCGGCCGACAGCAGCAGGCCCGCCGAGACCAGGGCCGCGGCGCCGAGGCGCGAGAACGAGGCGCGTGTCTTGTCCAGGGATCGATCCTCCCGGCGACTGGCCTGGCGCCATGCTAGGACGTACCCGCGTCGGATTGCAATGCAGGGTCGCGCCGCGCGGCTCCCGCCATGGACCGGCGCGCCGTTCCCGCCCTAGTCTGACCCCATGACCCTGCGCGCCATTCCCTACGGCCTGATCGTCCTGCGCGTCGCGGCCGGGCTGGCGATCCTCGTCCTGGCCCTGGCGGTCGGTCTCCCGGCCCGCTGGGCCTGCGCGGCGTTGCTGGCTGTCGGCGTCCTGTCCGACATCTTCGACGGGGTGATCGCCCGACGGCTGGACTGCGTGACCGATCGCCTGCGCACCTTCGACAGCCGCGCGGACGTGGTTTTCTGGTTGTGCGCGACCGTCGCCGTCCTGGTCCTGCACCCGGGTCTGGTCGCGGCGCTCTGGCCGCCGGTCGCGGTGCTGGCCGTGATGGAACTGACCGGGCACGCCATCAGCTTCGTCCGCTTCCGCAAGGAGGCCTCGCCACACCACCTGCTGTCGAAGCTGTTTGGCCTGGCCCTGTGGGCGCTGCTGACCCAGCTGCTGGTCGCGGGGACGGGCGGCTGGGTGCTGCCGGTCGCTTTCGCGGTGGGCGTCGCCTCCCAGCTGGAGGCCTGGGCGATCATGCTGATCCTGCCCGCCTGGCGATGCGACGTCCGCGGGGCGGGCCAGGCGCTGGCCCTGCGTCGCGCGGCGTCGGCGGCCTGAAAATCTCCACCGACCCTGTCGATCCGTTCGGGGCTGGTTCGTCGTCTTCAATAGCGACACAGTCCGGCGGCGACGGCGCCCCCGGTTCGCTTCAGCGAGGAGTCCCCGATGCGTTACATGTGCCTGATCGTCACCAAGCCCCCTGGTCCGCCGGAAGCCACGCCCGAGCTGGTCGAGGCGATGAACACCCTGGCCAACCGCGAGATCCAGGCCGGCCGGATGCTGGGCGGCGGCGGTCTGCTGCCGATCGACGCCGGCGCCCGCGTCACCCTGTCCGCCGACGGCAAGTTCACGGTGCTGGACGGCCCGATGGTCGAGGCCAAGGAGGTGATCGGCGGCTATGCGATGTTCGAATTCGCCAGCAAGGAGGAGGCCGTCGCCTCGGCGGTCGAGTTCCTCCAGCTGCACAAGGACCATCAGCCCGGCTGGGAAGGGACGTGCGAGATCCGCCCGATGATCGAGCATTGAGGCCGGACTCGGTCCTGCATCGTCGGCGTCCGTGAGCGACGCCGACGCCCATCGCGCCGTCCTCGCCGTCTGGCGGGTCGAGCACCCCAGGCTGATCACCAGCCTGGCGAGGATGCTGCGCGACGTGCCCCTGGCCGAGGAGCTGACCCAGGACGCCCTGGTGGCCGCGCTCGAGACCTGGCCGACCAGCGGCGTGCCCGAGCGTCCGGGCGCCTGGCTGATGGCCACGGCCAAGCGCCGGGCCCTGGACCGCCTGCGGCGCGGCCCCATGCTGGAGCGCAAGCACGGCATGGTGGCCCGCGAGCTGGAGCATGAGCAGCAGGCCATGCCCGATCTCGACTCCGCCTTGGACGACGACATCGGCGACGAGATGCTGCGTCTGGTCTTCACCGCCTGCCACCCGCTGCTGTCGCGCGAGGCTCGGGCGGCCCTGGCCTTGAGGATGGTCTGCGGCCTGACGACCGACGAGATCGCCCGGGCCTTCCTGCAGTCGGAGAGCGCGGTCGCCCAGCGCATCGTGCGGGCCAAACGGACCCTGTCGGAGTCCGGCCTGGCCTACGAGACCCCGCGCGGCGACGAGCGCGCAGCGCGCCTGGCCTCGGTGCTGGAGGTGGTCTACCTGATCTTCAACGAGGGCTACACCGCCACGCGCGGCCAGGACTGGCAGCGGCCGCAGCTGTGCAACGAGGCCCTGCGCCTGGGCCGGGTGCTGACCGCCGTCGCCCCCGACGAGCCCGAGGTCCACGGCCTGCTGGCCCTGATGGCGCTGAACGCCTCGCGCACGGCGGCGCGGACCGACGCGGCGGGCGAGCCGGTGCTGATGCTGGACMAGGATCGCGGCCTCTGGGACCTGCTGCAGATCAAGCAGGGGCTGAAGGCGCTGAAACGGGCGCAGGACCTGGGCGGAGCGGGCGGCTTCTACGCCCTGCAGGCGGCGATCATCGCCTGCCACGCCCAGGCGCCGACGGCGGCCGACACCGACTGGCTGCGCATCGCCGCCCTCTACGCCGAGCTGACCCGCGTGGCGCCGTCGCCGGTGGTGCAGCTAAACCGCGCCGTGGCGGTGGGCATGGCCCAGGGGCCGGCGGCCGGCCTGGCGCTGGTCGAGGCCCTGGCCGACGAGCCGGCCCTGAAGGCCTACCACCTGCTGCCCGCCGTTCGCGGCGACCTGCTGTTCAAGCTGGGGCGCTTCGAGGAGGCCCGCGCGGCGTTCGAGACGGCCGCTGGGCTGGCGGGCAACGGGCGGGAGGAGGCGCTGCTGCGCCGACGGGCGGCGGAATGTGGTCCTGCCCCACAGGGGTAGGATCCGGCCTCCCAACCCTTGCCCGTAACGCCGGTTTGCCCCACAGCTTGGGGAATGAGTCAGCCGGTCACGATCGAACTGGGCGAGGGGGGCGCGCACGACGCCCGGGCGCTGCGCCACGCCTTCGGATGCTTCACGACAGGGGTGACGGTGATCACCACGGTCTGCGAGGACGGCCGCCGCGTGGGGTTGACCGCCAATTCCTTCACTTCGGTGTCGCTGGACCCGCCCCTGGCCCTAGTCTGCGTCGACCTCAATTCGCGCAGCCTGCCCACCCTGGACGCGGCCGAGCGGTTCACGGTCAACGTGCTGCACGCCGACCAGCAGGCCATGGCCCGCCAGTTCGTCCAGAAGGACGGTGACCGTTTCGCGGGCATCGACACCGAGACCTGGGGCACGGGCGTCCCGATCCTGCCCGACTGCATGGCCAATTTCGAATGCGTGACCCATCAGGTCTTCGACGCCGGCGACCACCGGGTCTATGTCGGGCGCGTGGTGAAGCTGCGCTATGATCCGGACCACGAGCCGCTGGTCTATCTGCAGGGCCGGTTCCGCCGCGTGCACGTGGAGGAATAGCCTTTCTCATCACGATTTGTGGTGGGGAGAATTTGCGCGATACGGCCCGGTCCTAGGGTGCTAATGACGCGCAAAACAAGATCTAGGGAGCGTATCATGCGGACCATCAGCCATTTCGTGAACGGACAGACCCTGGAAGGGACCTCCGGCCGCTTCGGCGATGTGTTCAATCCGAACACCGGCGAGGTCCAGGCCCGCGTGGCCCTGGCCACCGACGCCGAGCTGGACGCCGCCGTCCAGGCCGCCGCTGCGGCTCAAGTCGGCTGGGCCGCCACCAATCCGCAACGCCGCGCCCGGGTGATGTTCGAGTTCAAGCGCCTGATCGAGCGCGACATGAACGCCCTGGCCGAGATCCTGTCGTCCGAGCACGGCAAGGTGATCGCCGACTCCAAGGGCGACATCCAGCGCGGTCTCGAAGTCATCGAGTTCGCTTGCGGCATCCCCCACATCCTGAAGGGCGAGTACACGGAAGGCGCGGGCCCCGGCATCGACGTCTATTCGATGCGCCAGCCGCTGGGCGTCTGCGCGGGCATCACCCCGTTCAACTTCCCGGCCATGATCCCGATGTGGATGTTCGGCATCAGCATCGCCGTGGGCAACAGCTTCATCCTCAAGCCGTCGGAGAAGGACCCGACCGTGCCGGTCAAGCTGGCCGAGCTGATGATGGAGGCCGGCGCGCCCGCCGGGGTGCTGAACGTGGTGCACGGCGACAAGAGCGCCGTCGACGCCATCCTGACCCATCCGGACATCAAGGCCGTCAGCTTCGTCGGCTCGTCCGACATCGCCCACTACGTCTACCAGACCGGCACGGCGCACGGGAAACGCGTCCAGGCCATGGGCGGAGCCAAGAACCACGGCATCGTCCTGCCCGACGCCGACCTGCACCAGGTGGTCAAGGACCTGTCGGGCGCGGCCTTCGGCTCGGCCGGCGAGCGCTGCATGGCCCTGCCGGTGGTCGTCCCGGTGGGCAAGAAGACCGGCGACGAACTGCGCGAGCGGATGGTCGCCGAGATCGAGACCCTGAAGGTCGGCGTCTCCACCGACGCCGCCGCCCACTACGGCCCGGTGGTCAGCGCGGCCCACCGCGCCAAGATCGCCGACTACATCAAGATCGGCGTCGACGAGGGCGCCGAGCTGGTGGTCGACGGCCGCGACTTCGCCCTGCAGGGCTTCGAGAAGGGCTTCTTCATCGGCCCGTCGATGTTCGACGGCGTCAAGAAGGGCATGAAGACCTATCAGGAAGAGATTTTCGGCCCGGTGCTGCAGATCGTCCGCGCCGAGAGCTTCGAGGAGGCCCTGGCCCTGCCGTCCGAGCACCAGTACGGCAACGGCGTCGCCATCTTCACCCGAAACGGCCGGGCGGCCCGCGAGTTCGCGGCGCGGGTCAATGTCGGCATGGTCGGGATCAATGTGCCGATCCCGGTGCCGGTGGCCTACCACACCTTCGGCGGCTGGAAGCGCAGCGCGTTCGGCGACACCAATCAGCACGGCGTCGAGGGCGTGAAGTTCTACACCAAGGTCAAGACGATCACCGCGCGGTGGCCGGAAGGCGAGGTCGAGGACAGCGCCTTCGTCATCCCGACGATGAAGTAGTGAACGCCAAGGGGGCGGCGATGATGAGCGGCATGGTTCGACGATCCTTCCTGTCCATCGCCGCCGCCCTCGCGGCCTGGCCGGCCTGGGCGCGATCGGTTTCCTTGGCCAAGGCTGAATGGGCCGCCATCGGCCAGTACGGCGACAAGGCCGCGCCCCTGACCGTGTTCGAGAAGGAGGGCGCGCTGTTCATCGACGGCGCGGGCTTCAAGTCGGCGCGGCTGACGCCTTCGGGCGGTGGTCGGTACGCCGTGGCGGGCGGCGGCGAGCTGGTGCTGGAGAAGGGCGGGGTGCGCCTGGACGGCAAGCTCCTGGCCTTCCACGACTTCGGGGCCGAGACGCGCGAGGCGATCCACAAGGTCGTGCGCGCCGATCCGGTCGCCCTGCGCAAACGGGCCCTGGCCGCGACGCCGCCGGTCGAGACGGGCCAGCGCCTGCCGTCCGACCTGGTCGACGTCACGACCGTCGATCCGGGGATCAAGCTGGACATCTGGTACGCCGGTCCGGACAACTTCATGGGCATCCCGCTCTACGAGCGCCCGGCCGCCTTCATGCAGCGTCCGGCCGCGGAAGCGGTGGGGCGGGCGCACAAGGCGCTGGCGGCCCAGGGCTACGGCTTGCTGATCCACGACGCCTACCGGCCCTGGTACGTCACCTGGATGTTCTGGGAGGCCACCCCGCCCGAGGACCACGCCTTCGTCGCCGATCCGGCCGAGGGCTCGCGCCACAACCGCGGCTGCGCGGTGGACCTGACGCTGTACGACCTGAAGACCGGCAAGGCCGTCGAGATGCCGGGTCGCTACGACGAGTTCTCGACCCGCTCCTATGCCGACTTCGTGGGCGGCACGACGGCGCAGCGGGCGCGACGGGCGGTCCTGCGCCAGGCCATGGAGGCCGAGGGCTTCACCGTCTATCCCGAAGAGTGGTGGCACTTCGACTTCAACGACTGGCGCCGCTATCCGATCGGGACCAAGACCTTCACCGAGCTGGCCGGGGCGAGATAAGCCGCATCAGCTTCAGGGCGTCGGTGGTCGCCGCGCCGAACTGGGTGTTGTCGAAGACGCACCAGGCCTGGGCCGCCTTAGTCTCGCCGGCGATCCGCGCGGCCAGGGGCTCCAATCGTCCATCGTCGTAGGACGTCGCATACATCGCCGGCGAGCCGTGCAGCCGGCGATAGGTCAGGCCGGGCCAACCGCCGGGCTCGGCGGCCGCCGGGACCACGGCCGGATCGGCGGCGACCCGGGCGATCTCGAAGGTCCGCAGGAGCGCCTCGGCCGGCCCGTCGAACCAGGTCGCGTGTCGCGGCTCCAGCACCGTCGCGGCCATCGTCGCTTTGCGCCAGTTCGTGAGGAAGGGCTCCACGATGCGGGCATCGAACCTCAGGCTGGGCGGCAGCTGGATCAGCAGCGGGCCGAGCTTGCCGCCCAGGCCGCCGCACTCGTCGAGGAACCGGGCCAGGGGTTCGGCGCAATCGACCAGCTTCCGCTCGTGGGTGATCGTGCGGATGACCTTCACCGCGAACCGGAAACCCCCGGGCGTCGAGGCCGCCCAGCGCTCGTAGGTCTTGCGCTGGTGGGGCCGGTAGAAGGACGAGTTGATCTCGACGGCGTTGAAGACGGCTGCGTAGCGTTCGAGGCCCGTCCCCTCGGCGGGAAAGCCCTCCACGGTTCGCGGGAAGCTCCAACCGGCCGTGCCGATACGGATGTCATGGGGCATGCGTGGAGAGCGTGCGGGAACGGCGGAGGTTCACCGGAAACCCTCTCCCTCCGGGAGAGAGCGCTAGGCTCTCGGCCGCCAGGCCAGGATGTCGGCGCTCCGCTCCACGCCCACCCGGGGGCACGTCCCCTTCAGCGCGCACGCCCCGCACCTCGGCGCGTGATGCGAGCACAGCAGCTGCCCAAGGCCCTTCATCAGCCAGTGCAGCTCGTACAGGTCCTCGGCGGTCCAGCTGTCGGGGACCAGGTCCATAAGGGCGCGATAGGCGTGGGCGGTGTCGTAACCGGCGGGGATCAGGCCCAGTCGCGTCGCGACGCGGTGGACATGGGTGTCGACCACCAGGGCCCGCATGTTCAGGGGGCTGAAGTTCAGCACCGACGCCGCGACCTTGACCCCCACGCCCGGCAGGCCCTGCAGCCACCAGCGGGCGCTGTCCAGCTCCAGCTCGGCCAGGTGGTCCAGCGACAGCCTCCAGCCGCTGCGCACCTGGATCAGCCGCAGGGCGTGGGGCAGGTGGCGGGCCTTCTCATCCGGGAAGGTGACGTCCTTGATCAGCGCCTGGACCTCGGCGTCGGGCGTCTCGGCCAGTTCCTCCCAGGTGGCGAAGCGCTCCTTGAGGCGGTGGTAGACGGCCCAGGACACGGCGTCCTTGGTGCGACCGCTGATCGACGACTTGACCAGCTGCGACACCGGGTCGAGCCGCCGGGTGGGTCGCTGCGGCCCGAAGGTCTTGATCAGCCCGTCGCGCATGGCTTCCAGCGGCGAGGTCGACAGGTCGAGGGACAGCTGCATGGCGATTCTCGTTCGGAACGTAACGAGAACATAGTGAATGCGAAGCCGCTTGTCGAGTTATCCCCAGCTTGTTCCCAGGGCGGCCGTCAGAGCCAGCGGCGACGACGTCCCCAGGCCACCGTGATCCGCCGGCGCAGGCGGGTGAGGGCCACGCGCAGGGGCGTGGGGGCCGGGGCGGGGGCGGGACGCTCCTCGGCGGGCAGGTCGACCTTGGCGAAGCGGGCGATCAGGTCGCGCAGCTCCGGCTCCTGCACCGCCAGCGCGGCCTCGACCGGCGGCATCCAGCGCAGGGTGCGCTGACCCTTCTCGGGCCACGTCGCGTGCTCGCCGGTGACCTCCAACGGATAGACGTCGACGGTCACCGGTCGGGCCGTGCCGCTCTTGAGGCGCTTCAGATAGGGATATTCGCCGATCGGCTCGGCCTCGATCCGGCCGTCGAGGCCCGCTTCCTCGTAGGCTTCCTGGGCGGCGGCCTGGGCGTTGGTCTTGCCCTTCATGGGCCAGCCCTTGGGGATCACCCAGCGGCGGGTCTCGCGGGAGGACACCAGCAGGACCTGCAGGCCGGCGGCGGCGTCGACACGCCAGGGCAGGGCGGCGACCTGACGTCGCCGCTGTCCGGACTTGCCCCCCTGCTTCCCGCCCGCCGTGTCGGTCACTTCATCCAGAACCCGAGATAATAGAACGCCGCCGCGACCAGGCCGGCCGCGGGCAGGGTGACGATCCAGGCGGTCACGATGCTCTTGGCCACGCCCCAACGGACGGCCGAAACCCGACGCGAGGCGCCGACGCCGACAATAGCGCCCGTGATCGTGTGAGTCGTCGAGACCGGAACGCCAAGGTGCGTGAAGAAGAACAACGTAATGGCGCCGCCGGTTTCAGCGCAGAAGCCCTGCATCGGGGTCAGGCGCGTGATTTTGCTGCCCATGGTGTGGACGATGCGCCAGCCGCCGAACAGCGTGCCCAGGGCCATGGCGGTCTGGCACGAGATGACCACCCAGAACGGGATGTGCCCCGGCTGGTCGCTCATGCCGTGGGCGAACAGCAGGGCGGCGATGATGCCCATGGTCTTCTGGGCGTCGTTGCCGCCGTGGCCCAGCGAGTAGAGGGCCGCCGAGACGAACTGGGCCTTGCGGAACACGCGGTCGGCGAAGAACGGCGAGCTCTTCACGAAGGTCCACGAGACGACCAGCACCAGCAGCAGGGCCAGGAGGAAGCCCAGGGTCGGCGAGACCACGATCGCCGCGGCGGTCTTGCCCAGGCCCGCCCACTGCACCGCGCCCAGGCCGCCGACCTTGGCGACCGACGCCCCGACCAGGCCGCCGATCAGGGCGTGCGAGCTGGACGAGGGGATGCCGGCCCACCAGGTGATCAGGTTCCAGGCGATCGCGCCCATCAGGGCCCCGAAGATCAGCCGGTCGGTGATGATGTGCGGGTCGATGATCCCGGCCCCCACCATCTTGGCCACGCTGGTGCCGAACACCGCGAAGGCGATGAAGTTGAAGAACGCCGCCCACAGCACCGCCCACTTCGCCGACAGCACGCGCGTCGAGACGATGGTGGCGATCGAATTGGCCGCGTCGTGCAGGCCGTTCAGGAAGTCGAAGCCCAGGGCCACGACCACGAGCACGACCAGGATGAGGAAGGTCGGGTCCACTAGACCTGCTCGACCACGATGCCGCTGATGCGGTTGGCCACGTCCTCGAAGCGGTCGACCACCTTCTCCAGGTGGCTGTAGATGTCGACGCCGACGATGAAGGTCATCGGGTCGCCGTTGCGATGGGCCAGGAACAGCGCCTTGCGGCCCTGGTCGTACATCTGGTCGGCTTGTTCCTCGATCTGGGTCACCTTGACGGCCAGTTCGGTCAGGCGATGGGCGTTCTTGCGCATGTCGGGCAGCAGGGCCACCGCCTCCACGGTCAGCTCGGCGGCCTGGACGATGATGGCGGCCATCTCGCGCATCTGCGGCTCGAAGGTCTTGACCTCGAACAGGCTGACGACCTTGGCGGTCTTGCGCATCTGGTCGATGGCGTCGTCCAGCGAGGTGGTCAGGTCCTGGATGTCGCTGCGGTCGAACGGGGTGATGAAGCTGCGGCGGATCGCGCCCATCACCTGGCGGGTGATCTCGTCGGCTTCTTCCTCGTGCTGGTAGACGCGGGCGCTGGCGGCCTCGACGCCGTCGCCGCCCTCCATCAGGTCCCGCAGGGCCTTGGCGCCGGCCACCAGGGTGGCGGCGTGCTGCGCGAACAGCTCGAAGAAGCGGTCTTCCTTGGGCATGACGGCCCGGAACAAGCCCAGCATGGTCGCTTCATCCTCTGTTCGAAGCGTGAAATTTGGCGCACGTCCTTGTACGGAACGTCCGGAAGCGCGGAGCGGAACCACGGAAGGCGGCCGTGTTCAAGCTCCACGTGACGGTTTTATGACAGTTTTGTGGGCGACGCGGCCTCTGGTCGCGGCCCCAAGCCTTTGGCACTCTGCCGCCGCGTCGGTTTGGGAGTAGCGGCATGTCGACAAGCCTGAAGGTCAACGGTCAGGTCCACACGGTGGACGCCGAGCCCGACACGCCCCTGCTGTGGGTGCTGCGCGACGTCCTGGGACTGGTGGGAACCAAGTACGGCTGCGGCGTGGCCCAGTGCGGGGCCTGCACCGTGCACATCGACGGCGTGGCCATGCGCTCGTGCGTCACCTCGCTGGCCCGGGTGGGCGCCAAGGCGGTGACCACGATCGAGGGGATCGGCGCGAACCCGGTCGGGGCCAAGGTCCAGGAGGCCTGGAAGGCCATCGACGTGCCCCAGTGCGGCTACTGCCAGGCCGGCCAGATCATGTCGGCCACGGCCCTGCTGGCCGCCGCGCCCAAGCCCTCCGACGACGAGATCGACGCGGCCATGAACGGCAACCTCTGCCGCTGCGCCACCTACATCCGCATCCGCAAGGCCATCAAGGCGGCCTCGGGCCAGGTGGAGGCGTGAGCATGGACGCGATCCTGGAGAACCCTTCCCGCCGCCTGTTCCTGAAGACCGGCGCGGCGGCCGGCGGCGGCCTGCTGCTGTCGTTCAGCCTGCCGGGCCTGGTCCGGGCGCAGGGCGAAGCGACCGCCAATCCGTTCAACGCCTTCGTGCGCATCGCGCCGGACGGGGTGGTGACCATCGCCGCCAAGCGGCCGGAGATCGGGCAGGGGATCAAGACCTCGATGCCGATGCTGATCGCCGAGGAACTGGATGTCGACTGGTCGGCCGTCCGCATCGAGCAGGCCCCGATCGACGCCAAGGTGTTCGGCGAGCAGTCGGCCGGCGGCAGCACCTCCACCCCTGACGACTGGGAGCCGATGCGCCAGGTCGGCGCGGTGGGCCGGGCCCTGCTGATCCAGGCCGCCGCCCAGCGCTGGAACGTCCCGGCCGCGAGCCTGACGACCGAGCCGGGCTTCGTGGTCGACAAGGCCGGCAAGCGCCGCGCCTCCTACGGCGAACTGGCCCAGGCCGCCGCCGGCCTGGCCCCGCCCGATCCCAAGACCCTGAACCTGAAGGACCCAAAGGCCTATCGGATTATCGGCAAGGCCCAGCCGCAGTCCGACACCCCGGCCATCGTCACCGGCAAGCCGCTGTACGGCATCGACGTGCGCGTGCCGGGCATGCTGTACGCCACCTTCCTGAAGGCCCCAGTGTTCGCCGCCAAGGTGGCCAAGGTCGACCTGGCACCGGCCAAGGCGGTCAAGGGCGTGCGCCACGTCTTCGTGGTGGACGGCGGGACCGAACTGGAAGGCCTGCTGGGCGGCGTGGTCGTGGTAGCCGACACCTGGTGGCAGGCGCGCAAGGGCCGCAACGCCCTGGAGGTCACCTGGGCCGAGCATCCGACCAGCGCCCAGGGCAGCGCCGGCTTCATCGCCAAGGCTGCCGAGCTGCACGGCCAGCCGCCGCACCGCACTCTCAAGACGGTCGGCGACGTGGACGCCGCCCTGAAGGGCGCGGCCAAGGTGGTCAAGGCCGACTACAGCTATCCGTTCAACGCCCACGCCACCCTGGAGCCGCAGAACTGCACGGCCAGCTTCAAGGACGGCAAGGTCGAGATCTGGGCCCCGGCCCAGAACCCCGAGGACGGTCGCGAACTGGTCGCCAAGACCCTGGGGATCAAGCCCGAGGACATCACCATTCACTTCACCCGCAGCGGCGGCGGCTTCGGCCGGCGGCTGATGAACGACTTCATGGTCGAGGCGGCGTGGATCTCCAAGACGGTCGGGGCGCCGGTCAAGTTGCTGTGGACCCGCGAGGACGACATGCAGCACGACTTCTACCGTCCCGCCGGCTACCACCGACTGACGGCGGGGCTGGACGCCCAGGGCGGGTTGACCGCCTGGCGCAACCACTTCGTCACCTTCGGCGAGGGGACGAAGTTCGCCCGCGCCGCCAATATCGGCGGCACGCAGTTCCCGTACGGGGCGGTCGACAACTACGCTCAGGACGTCTCGGTGATGCCGCTGGGCGTGCCGACCGGCTGGCTGCGGGCCCCGGGCAACAACGCCTACGGCTTCGTCTATCAGGGCTTCATCGACGAGGTGGCCTACGCCGCCGGCGCCGATCCGGTCGAATTCCGTCGCAAGCTGCTGGGCGCGCCGCGCCTGATCGGCGAGCCGGGCAAGGGCGACAGCTTTCACACCGGCCGCATGCGCGCCGTGCTCGACAAGGCCGCCGAGGTCTCGGGCTGGGGGCGCAAGACCGACAAGGGCGTCGGCCTGGGCGTGGCCTGCCACTACAGCCACCGGGGCTATGTGGCGGTGGTCATGGAGGTGGCGGTCGCCGACGGCAAGGCGAGCGTCCGCAAGGCCTGGGCGGCGGTCGACGTGGGCAAGCAGATCGTCAATCCGAACGGCGCCGAGCAGCAGGTGCAGGGCTCGGTCATCGACGGGATCGGCGGCGCCCTGGCCCAGGAGATCACCATCGAGAACGGCGCCGTGACCCAGAGCAATTTCGGCGACTTCCCGATGCTGCGCCTGGCCGACGCGCCGGACGTCGAGGTGCACTTCGTGCTCAGCGACAACCCACCGACCGGCCTGGGCGAGCCGGCCCTGCCGCCGTCGCCCGCCGCCCTGGTCAACGCGATCTTCGCGGCGACCGGCAAGCGCATCCGCACCCTGCCGATCGGCGATCAACTGGCGTAGGAGGCGGGGGCGCGGCATAGCGCCCCATGCTGAAGTTTAAGGCCGGTTCACCACGTCCGGCGGGGCGGCTTTAACCTTATCGCGCGACCATGGTCCTCGAACGGGGATCATCGCGTCATGGGGCAGCACGTCGAAACCTTGGTGATCGGGGCCGGGCCGGCCGGCCTGACCGCCGCCTATGTCCTGGCCAAGGCGGGGCGCGACGTCGCCGTGCTGGAGATGGACCCTCACGCGGTCGGCGGCGCCAGCCGCACGATCGAGCATCACGGCTTCCGGATCGACCTGGGCGGCGCGGCCTACGCCTCGGCGTCCCCGCGGGTGCTGGACCTGTGGTCCGAACTGCTGCCGGACGGCTTCGTCGAGCGGCCGCGCGCGGCGCGCATCTATCACCGCGAGCGCTTCTACGCCTATCCGCTGAAGACCCTGGAAGCCCTGGCCCATCTGGGCCTGCGCGGCGGGGCGGCGTGCCTGGCCTCGTTCGGCCTGGCCAAGATCCGCCCGATCAAGTCGCCCCGCACGTTCGCCGACGAGATCCGCAACCGGGTCGGGGCGCGGCTGTCGACGATGCTGTTCCGCCCCTTCGCCGAGAAGGTGTCGGGCCTGATCAGCGACCAGACGCCGGCTGGCAGCGCCAAGGCTCGCAAGCCGAGCGCCAGCCTGCGCTATCCGCGCGAGGGCGCCGGCGCGGTGTGGCGGGCCTGCGCGGACAAGATCGCGGCCCTGGGCGGCGAGGTCACGCTGGGCCGCCGCGTGGAGACCCTGAAGTTCGACGCCGCCGCCAAGCTGTGGACGGTGACGATCCTGCGCGATGACGGCGCGCACGAGGTCCGCACCGCCGACCACGTGGTCTCGACCGCCCCGCTGCGCGAACTGATGGGCATGCTGCGGCCGACGCCGATCAGCCTGTTCCACGCCGGCGAGCTGATGTACCGCGACCAGATCACGGTGGCTCTGGTGGGCCGCACGCGCCAGCCGCTGCGCGAGACCGCTATCGACGTCCACGACACCGACCTGCAGGTCGGCCGGGTGCAGAACTACCGCGCCTGGTCGCCGGCCATGGCGCCGGAGGGCGATGCGGCCAGCTGCCTGGGCCTGGAATATTTCTGCTTCGAGGGCGACGGCCTGTGGACRGCCAGCGACGCCGACCTGGTGGCCCTGGCCTGGCGCGAGGCCGCCGTGATGGGGTTGATGGACCCGACCGCCGTCCGCGACGCCCGCGTGATCCGCCAGCGCAAGGTGCTGCCGATCGAGGACGAGGAGTGCGCCGAGCACCGGGCCATGATCCGCCTGGACCTGAAGATGCAGTTCCCCAGCCTGCACCTGGCGGGCCGCAACGGCCTGCACCGCGACGGCGAACGCGATCACGCCACGCTCAGCGGACTGCTGACCGCCGAGAACATCCTGGCGGGCGAAGCCGCTCACGACGTCTGGGACGTCTCCAGCGCGCCGAAGGCCAGCCGCAAGGCCGCCTAGGCGACCATCCGCCGGCGCCGGGCCGCGTCCGCCGACGGGCTGGCGGCGCGCACCGCTTCGGGCTCCTTCAGCGAGCGCGCGGTCCAGCACAGGAAGTGGGTGAAGGCGTCGGCCAGACCGATCACGGCGATCACGGTCACAAGGCCCGACGTCAGCAGAATGGCGATCATCGACATCACGGTCTTCCCATGGACGGGGATTTGTCGGAGTTTTCCGATCAACCGTCGAATCGGGCGATCGGTTCCCTGGCGGTAGCTTGAAGCGGGCCGATTTCGCCCTCGACGCTTGACAACGTTGTCACCGTTGAGGTGGATGGCGCGTCCCGCAACGTCGGACAGGGAGTGAAACAACATGGCAGGTATGGGTGCGGCGCAGGCTCCGACGACCGGAGCGGCGCCCAAGACCGGGGGAGGCGGCCTGATCCTGGCCGTCGTCTACGTCACGGCGCTGTTCTTCATCTGGGCGTTCGTCACCAATCTGATCGACCCGCTCGTGAAGAGCATGAAGGTCATCTACACGCTGACGGACTTCGAGACGCAGCTGAACCAATTCGCGTTCTTCATCGCCTATGGCGTGATGTCGATCCCGTCGGCCGCCTATCTGGCCAAGAACGGCTACGCCAAGTCGATCGTGCTGGGCCTGGTCGGCATCGTCGCCGGCTGCCTGATCGCCTGGTCGACGACCTTCTCGCACAACTTCATCACCGTGCTGCTGGGCCTGTTCGTGGCCGCCTCGGGCATCACCCTGCTGCAGGTGGCGGCCAACCCGCTGATCGCCTCGATGGGCGATCCCAAGGGTTCGCACTTCCGCCTCAACCTCTCGCAGGCCTTCAACTCGATGGGCGCCTTCCTGGGCGGGATCTTCGGCGCGAAGTTCCTGCTGAAGGGTGACCTGTTCCTGCAGAACACCGAGATCACCCAGGCGATGAAGGACACGGGCCTGGGCTTCGTGACCAACGTCTATCTGATGCTGGCGGTGGTCTTCGCCCTGTTCACCCTGGCGGTCTTCCTGGTCCGCAACACCATCACCCACCACGCGCCGAAGATGGCCCAGCACGTGGAGTCGCCGTTCAAGGCCTTCGGTTCGAAGTGGGCCAATCTCGGCGCGCTGGGCATCTTCCTCTATGTCGGCGCCGAGGTCTGCGTGATCTCGGGCATGATCTTCTTCCTCGAGCAGAAGCAGATCCTGAACGTGCCGTCCCAGGTCGCGGGCTTCGTCGGCCCGGTCTTCATGCTGTTCGCGATGTTCGGCCGCTTCGGCGGTTCGGTGCTGCTGCGCTACGTCAAGGCCACGACCATGCTGGCGATCGTCGCCACCGGCGCGGCCCTGCTGTGCGGCGTCGTGATCGCCACCTACCACATGCCGGCGACGGCGCTCGGCGGCGTGGTCCACCTGCCCAGCGACTCGGGCACGTTCGCCGCGCCGCTGACCACCGGCTTCATCCCGGGCGTCGCGGCGATCCTGATCGGCCTGTTCAACTCGATCATGTTCCCGACCATCTTCACGATCACCCTGGAACGCTCGTCGGCCCCGGCCTCGGCGACCTCGGGCCTGATGTGCATGGCCATCTGCGGCGGCGGGTTCATCTCGATCCTGTACGGCGCCACCGTCGATGCGTTCATCCACCACTTCCCGGTGGGAGCCCGCTCGCTGGCCTTCATCGTGCCGCTGGTCTGCTACCTGTACGTCCTGTGGTTCTCGTTCGCCGCCAAGAGCGCGACCGTGCACCAGATCCAGGAAGACGCGGTGGCCGGCGGCCACTAGGTCTCCGCCTCGCACCGGACTGGAGAGGCCCGGGCGTTCGCGCCCGGGCTTTTTCATGCGCGGTCGCCGCTAGTTGAGAGTGGTTCTGAATACTGTTTGTCGAGAAGTCGACGTGTCCCACAATACTGCACGGTGACCTCCCGGGTTCCGGAACATCTCTGGATGCGAAGTGTTTGTGCTCCGCTGACCAAGGCGATCCAGCCTTCAGGGAGAGACACCATGGCGACTTCCGCCAAGAGCTCATCGACCAAATCCGCCAAGCCCCGCCGCACGCGCCGCACCGGCCGCCGCGACCCGCTGGCCATCACGCTTCTCAAGGCCGATCACCGCGAGGTCGAAGGCTGGTTCGACGAGTACGAGCAGCTGGAAGAGGACAGCGAGAAGCTGGCCCTGTTCAACAAGATCGCCCTGGCCCTCAAGGTCCACACCCAGATCGAGGAGGAGATCCTCTATCCGGAGGAGCGCGGCGAGGTCGAGGACGACATGCTGGACGAGGCCTATGTCGAGCACGACGGCGCCAAGAAGCTGATCGCCGAGATCGAGGCGATGCGGCCGGGCGACGAATATTACGACGCCAAGGTCAAGGTGCTGGGCGAGTACATCAAGCACCACGTCAAGGAAGAGGAACAGCCCGGCGGCATCTTCGCCCAGGCCAAGAAGGGCGACGAGGACCTCGAGGCGATGGGCAAGCGCATGAAGGCCCGCAAGGAAGAACTGATGGCCGAACTGGGCGGCAAACAGCCGAACTGACGTCACGGGGGAGGGTCTTCGGGCCTTCCCCGCCTTCGGAGGGCCCATGGCCGAGGTGCTTGATCCGATCCTGCCGTCGGACATCGACGAACTGACTCGGGCGGTCCTTGAGGCCGCCTGCGCGCGCGGGCTGACCCTGGCCACGGCGGAGAGCTGCACGGGAGGTCTTCTGGCCTCCCTGCTCACCGACGTGCCGGGATGTTCGCACGCGTTCGAGCGGGGCTTCGTGGTCTATAGCGATGACGCCAAGGTCGAGCTGCTGGAGGTGCCGCGATCATTCCTGCCGCACGGCGGGGCGGTGTCGCAGCCGACAGCGATCGCCATGGCCGACGGCGCGATCCGGCGGTCGAACGCTGACGTGGCGGTCTCGATCACCGGCTGGGCCGAGGACGTCGGCGACCCGGAGCGGCCCGCGGGCCTGGTGCATTTCGCCTGCGCCCGCCGCGGCGGCTACACCCATCATCGTCAGGTCCGGCTCGGCGACATCGGCCGTGGCCCGCTGCGCATCGAATGCCTGCGCGTGGCGCTGAAGATGCTGGCCCAGGCGGTCGAGGCCTGAGTTTTCGTCCAGAAGTACAGGCCAAAGAAAAGCGCCTCCGGCTGGGCCGAAGGCGCTGTTTCCGTTCGCGGTGCGAAGCGCTAGAGCGCTCGGCGGCCGGTGAAGGCGTGATAGATCGCCAGGACGACGACCGCGCCGATCACAGCGACCAGCAGGCTGTAGAGGTTCAGACCGGTGACCCCGGCGGAGCCGAACTGGTTGAACAGGAAACCGCCCACGACGGCGCCGACGATCCCGAGCACCAGGTCCACCACCAAGCTGCCGCCGGTGCGGCTTACGAGCTTGCTGGCGATGAAACCGGCCACGAGGCCGAGCACGATCCACGCAAGAATAGACATGTACGCCTCCTTGGCATCAAAAGGCGTGCGAGCCGCGCGCCGATGCGGAATAAAGGCGTTCGCCAAGACTTTCGTTCCGACACGCCTGCGTGTTCAGGCGTGAAAACGTCACGAAGACTTTCGGGCTGTTCGCGCGTTGCTTCCGATCGCGGTCAGCGCGGTTTGCCGATGCGGGCCTGAACGGCCTCGACCAGCTTCTGCGCAGGGGCGCGGCCCAGCAGGATGAAGGCGCCGGAGCCGATGATGGCGCCGATGAGGAAGGACAAGCTCATGGGAATCCCTGGGGTACTGGAGGCTGCGACCGCGTCCTTTCTAGAGCGGCCGCCGGGGCGTTGACCATGTGACACGCCGACGCCGGGCGCCGTCTTGCGCGAACCTGATCGATCCAGATGCATTGATCCCGCCTCGACGAATTCTGGTTGGGCGTTTCCACCCGGCGGCGCCAGAACCAAGGGCAAGATGGCCCGCGCGGTTTGATCCCGCCGGGCCTTGTCACGTTATGCTGGAAGGCCCGGACCGGGCCTTCGCGAGGATCCAGATGGCTCAGGTCCAGACTTCTCCTTCGCCGGCGTCCAAGAAGGCCGGCGGCTTCATCGGCAACTTCGGCGTCCAGGTGCTTGTCGCCATGGTCGTGGGCCTGGGACTAGGCCTGCTGGCCCGCTCGCTGGGACCGGCCGAGGGCCAGCCCGGCTACGGCCTGGCCGAGACCTTGCACCAGGTGGGGTCGATCTTCGTCCAACTGCTGCGCGTGCTGGTGCCGCCGCTGGTGTTCACCGCCATCGTCGCCAGCATCGCCAATCTGCGCGAGCTGCAGAACGCCGCGCGCCTGGTCTGGCGCACCCTGCTGTGGTTCGCGATCACCGCCCTGATCGCCGTGGCCATCGGCATCGCCCTGGGCCTGATCCTGCGGCCGGGCGAGCACGCGGTGGTCGACCTGGCGGCCGCCCACGCGCCGCGCACGACGGGCTCGTGGCTGGACTTCCTGACGGGCCTGGTTCCCTCCAACATCCTGGGCCTGCAGGCCTCGACCAAGATCACGGACGGCGCGGCCACGACCACGGCCTCGTTCAACGTGCTGCAGATCCTGGTCCTAGCCCTGGTGGCGGGCGTCGCGGCGATCAAGGTCGGGCCGGCGGGCGAGGGCTTCCTGGCCTTCAACGCCTCGGCCCTGGCCGTGGTGCGCAAGGTGCTGTGGTGGGTGATCCGCCTGACGCCGGTCGGCACCGTCGGCCTACTGGGCAACGCCGTGGCCCAATACGGCTGGACCACCCTGGGCCAGCTGGGCGCCTTCGCGGGCGCGATCTACATCGGTCTCGCCCTGGTGCTGTTCGTGGTCTATCCGACCATCCTGGCGCTGAACGGCCTGAACCCGCTGCGGTTCTTCGCCGGCGCCTGGCCGGCCATCCAGCTGGGTTTCGTGTCGCGCTCGTCGATCGGGACCCTGCCGGTGACCGAGAGCCTGACCGAGACCCGCCTGGGCGTGCCGCGCGCCTACGCCGCCTTCGCCGTGCCGCTGGGCGCGACCACCAAGATGGACGGCTGCGCGGCGATCTATCCGGCCGTGGCGGCGATCTTCATCGCCCAGTTCTACCACCTGCCGCTGCAGCTGACCGACTACGGCCTGATCGTCTTCGTCTCGGTGCTGGGTTCGGCGGCGACGGCGGGCCTGACCGGGGCGGTGGTCATGCTGACCCTGACGCTGTCGACCCTGGGCCTGCCGCTGGAAGGCGTGGGCCTGCTGCTGGCCATCGACCCGATCCTCGACATGGGCCGCACCGCTGTGAACGTCGCCGGCCAGGCCCTGGTCCCGACCATCGTCGCCAAGCGTGAGGGCATCCTGGACGAGGCGGTGTTCAACGCCCCGCCGCGCGAGGTGGGGACCGACGAGGCCGTGGCGGCCTGATCGTCCCTTAAGGGATGATCCGACTTCGCAAAGCCCGCGCCCCGGCCTAGAACTGGGCCATGGCGCGGATGTCCATCCTGTCGAGCTGGCTGGCCTGGAGCGTGGCGCTGCTGGGCGCCCTGCTGCTGGTCGCCGCGCCGCTGGCGCCGGCCATGGCCGCGCCCATGGACTGCTGCCCCGACGCGCCGTGCCGCGATATCGACAAGTCGACCTGCCCGCAGACCTGCGTGGTCGCCTGCCAGGTCATCGTCGCCCGTGCGCCCGCCCTGTCGGAGCCCGTCTGTCGCGACGCCCCGGCCATCGCGCCCGAACCCGCGGCCATGCCGCCGGGACGGGCCCTGGCGCCGGACCTGCCCCCTCCACGGTGACTTCCGACTTCAGACGATCATTCCTCAATCTGAAAATCGGAAACTCATCATGAAACGTATCTTCTCCACCGCGGCGCTGATGCTGCTGGTCTCGGCCACGGCCGTCTACGCCGCCGCGCCCGAGGCCGTGACGAAAGCCGTCCAAGCCTGCTGCGCCCTCGGCGCGGCCTGCTGCAACGGCGGTCCTTGCTGCTGATCTAGCCTGACCGGCTAGGTCGGACGCCCGCCTCGCGAGGGGCGGGCGTCTTGCGTTCGGCTCAGGGCGCGGGCCGGGGCGCCGGCGGCGGCGTGTTGGCCGCCACCCGCCAGACCGTATTGCCGACGTCGTCCGCCACCAGCAGGGCGCCGAACCTGTCGACCGCCACGCCCACCGGACGACCCAGGGCCTGGCCCTTGGGATCGAGGAAGCCGGTCAGGAACGGCTCGGCCGGGCCCGAAGGCATGCCGTTGGCGAACGGCACGAAGGCCACGCGGTAGCCGTTGACGGGCTTCCTGTTCCACGAGCCGTGCTGGCCGACGAAGGCCCCGCCCTTGTAGCGGGCCGGGAAGGCGTCGGCGTTGTAGAAGGTCAGGCCCAGCGAGGCGGTGTGGGCGCCCAGGGCGTAGTCCGGCTTGATCGCCCTGGCCACCAGGTCCGGCCGCTGGGGCTTCACCCGGGCGTCCACCGTCTGGCCGTARTAGCTGTASGGCCAGCCGTAGAAGCCGCCGTCCTTGACCGAGGTCATGTAGTCGGGGACCAGGTCGTTGCCGATCTCGTCGCGCTCGTTGACGCTGGTCCACAGGGCGCCGCTGGTCGGCTSCCAGCCCATGCCGTTGGGATTGCGCAGGCCCGAGGCGAAGACGCGGCTGGCGCCGGTGGCCGGGGCGATCTCCAGGATCGCCGCGCGGCGCTCCTCGTTCGCCATGCCGTTCTCGCCGACATTGCTGTTGGAGCCGACGGTCACGTACAGCTTCGAGCCGTCCGGACTGGCGATGACGTTCTTGGTCCAGTGGTGGTTGATCGGGCCGGCGGGCAGGTCGGCGACCTTGCGCGGCGCGGCGGTGATCTGGGTCTGGCCGGTCTGGTAGGGGAAGGCCAGCAGGGCGTCGCTGTCGGCGACGTAGAACGTGTTCCCCACCAGGGCCATGCCGAACGGCGAGCTCAGGCCCGACAGGAAGGTGGTCCGCGCCTCCAGCACGCCGTCGTTGTCGGCGTCGCGCAGCAGGGTGATGCGATTGGCCGAGGGCACGGTCGCGCCGGCCTTGCCCATGATCTGCTTCTCGAACCAGCCCTTGATGCCCTTGCTGTCCTCGGGCTTGGGCGGTGCGTTGGTCTCGGCCACCAGCACATCGCCGTTGGGCAGCACGTAGAGCCAGCGCGGATGGTCCAGGCCCCGGGCCAGGGCGGTGGCGACGAAACCTGGGGCGGCGTCGGGCGTCTGGCCGTCGGCCCAGCCGACCGCCGGCGCGATCTTCATCACCGGTATGGCCTGTTTCTTGGCGGCGGGCAGGACGGGGTTTGGCCCATAGCCCTGCTCGGGCGGCAGGGACGGGCCGGCGCTGCAGTTCGACAGCAACAGGGCCAGGGGCGGCAGGGCGATTAGGCCTAGTTCTTTGAGCATCGCGATCGTCCGACGGTGGATGCGAGAGACTTGAAGAACGCGCCGCCGCGTCCCAGGGTCCGGAAGCACCAGTTCAGCTTACTGGCGCGTGCTCGTCCAGCCAGCGGCGGAAGAAGCCGGGATCGGGCAGGCCGGCCTGGTTCGCGGCCACCTTGCCGTCCTTGAACAGGAACAGGGCCGGGATGCCGCGCACGCCGTAGGCCTGGGCCAGGGCGGGTTCGGCGTCGACATCGACCTTCACGAACCGGGCGCGGGGCTCCAGCTCGGCGGCGGACTTGGCGAAGATCGGGGCGATGGCCTTGCAGGGCCCGCACCAGGCCGCCCAGAAGTCGGCGACGACCGGGATCTGGCTGTTCGCGACGTGCTTGCGGAAGCGGGCGGTGGTCAGCTCGACGGGCTGTCCGGTGAACAGCGGCTGGCCGCAGCGGCCGCACTTGGCCGCCTTGGCGTCGCGCGCGGCCGGCAGGCGGTTGGTGGCGTCGCAGTGCGGGCAGACGATGTTGACGGTCTCGGCCATGGCTTTGTCTCAACGAAGCGGGAAACGCTTCGGTTCTATCGCCTGCCGACCTCGGACGCCGCCAGAAGGAACGCGCCCACGCCGTAAAGCTGGGTGTCGTCGGCCTCGACGTGGTCGGGGGCGTAGCCGATCTGCTGCACCCAGCCCAGCTTGCCGTCGGGCTGGACGGCGACGGCCAGGGCGTTCCAGCCCTTGGCCAGGGCGGTCTCGTACTTGGGGCCCTTCAGCAGCCCGTGGTTCAGGCCGTAGGCCAGGCCGTAGACGAAGAAGCCGGTGCCGCTGGTCTCGGGCGGGGTGTTCTCGGGCGCCAGCAGGGACGGGGGCCAGTAGCCGTCCGGCTTCTGYAGGCCCACCAGCCGGTCCGACATCCGGCGGAACAGCGCCTCGTAGCGCGGCCGCGAGGGATGGTCGGCGGGCAGGGTCTTCAGGATGTCGACGATCCCGGCATAGACCCAGCCGTTGCCGCGGCTCCAGAAGATCTTGCGGCCACGATCGTCGCTGCGGTCGAAATAGCGGCTGTCGCGGTAGTAGAGGCCCTCTTGCTTGTCGAGCAGCCAGTCGGTGGTGGCCCAGAACTCCCTGTCGCCATAGGCGGCGTAGCGCGGGTCGCCGGTGGCCTGGGTCAGGCCGGTCCAGGCGGCGGGGCCCATGAACAGGGCGTCGCTCCAGCACCAGCGGACCTGGCAGGGCTGGTCCTCGGTCCCGTCGATGAAGGTCAGATCGGCCTGGCGCGGCGGGTCGGCCAGGATGGCGTCGAAGCGGGCCTTCAGCGGCGCGACCTGGGCCGGGTCGTGGTCGCGGCCGTAGGTCCAAAGCCAGGCCTGGCCGATCACGTGGTCGTCGGCGTGCAGCGGGCGGCGGCCCAGGTTCCAGCCCTGCTGGACGCCGTGGTCGCGGACGGCCTGGACCAGGGCGGGATCGCCGGAACGCTCGGCGAAGGCGGCCAGGCCGACGAACATGGCGCCCTGCACCCAGCCGCGCGGATCGGGCGTGGCCCGGTGGCCGTGGGTGTAGTCGAACTTGTCCATATGGCGCAGCTGCCAGGCGGCGACCTGGCGGCCCAGCGTCAGGGCCTGGACAGCCGTCGCCGTTCGAGCCGCCGCGGGCTTGGTCTGGGCCGGCGCGGCCGTCGCCGCGCTGGAGGTGAGGACCATGGCGGCCAGGACCCGCGCGGACAGGGCGATGATCAGGCTGACCCGCATGGCGTTATTCCTCCCCAGAGCGCGTGGCTGTGCCGCCTCGTCGCCGGCCAGTGCTAGGTCGGTTTGGCCGCTGGTCAAGTCAATATGGCCGGTTTTGGCGGTGTGAGCGGTATCGGTCTGGCCACATAGCGATGTTGTACGATAAATGGTCAGGCCAATTAGCTTGCATCAAGGCGCAGCTCAGCTATGTTGGCGTTCGACGAACCTCGTCGGCCTGGCGATGAACTTGTCCTTCATCGCACCTCCTCCCGGGGCCGGCCGGCGACGGGCGGCTGGATCCTTACCTCCAGCCGCCCATCCTCTCGGCTTCGATTCGCCCAGGTCTCGTGCGGATTTCGCCTAGATCAGCGAGCGGCGCGCCAGCTCGTTGCGGCGGGCGGCGACCTCGCTGCGGGCCTGCTGCATGGCGTCGATCTCGGTGGCGGTCAGCAGGTTGTCGATCACCCGGCCCAGGTGCTCGCGCATGGCGTTGCGGGCTTCCTTGGGATCGCGGGCCTTCAGGGCGCTGAGGATTTCCTGGTGGTCGTCGATCAGCGGCCGCACGCCCACCTGGCGGGCGCGTTCCAGCATGGCCCGGCACAGCGGCGACTTGTAGCGCAGGTCCCACAGGTTCTCGATCACGGTGACCAGGGCGCTGTTGCGGGTGGCGCGGGCGATGGTGACGTGGAACCGGCGGTCGGCCAGGTCGCCGCGCACGTCGTGCTCGTTCTCCTCGACCATGTCGTCGAGGATGCGCTCCAGGTCGATCAGTTCCTGGTCGGTGATGGTGGTCGCGGCCAGGGCGCAGGACTCGCCCTCGATCAGGCGGCGGGCCTCGGTCAGTTCGAAGGCGCCGATGTCCAGCTCGGGGGCGGGCGCCTCGACGGGCGCGGCCTCGGTGACATAGACGCCCGAGCCGTGGCGCGCCTCGACCAGGCCGCGGATCTCGAGGGCGATCATCGCCTCGCGCACCGTGGGGCGGCTGACCTTGTATTCCTCGGCCAGGTCGCGCTCCGAGGGCAGGCGATGCCCTGGCTGGAAAGCGCCCTCGCGGATCGATTCGGCGATCGCGTTGGCGACCTGTTGGTAGAGCTTGCGGGTTTCAGCGGTCGACGTGGTCATGAGACTTTCCCGCCCAGCGCGTATCGCCGGGCCCAAGGCAGCCTAGAGCAAGGTCGCGAAAGACGCCACGTCGCACTGGCGCATTTGTAATATGTTGTCTATGGATTGGTCAGGCCACTTAAGCGACCCAGGTAGACCAACACTCCATGCTCAAGATTATCGACGCCAAGGTTATCGTCACCTGCCCGGGGCGCAACTTCGTCACCCTCAAGATCACCACCTCGGACGGCGTCACCGGCGTCGGCGACGCGACGCTGAACGGGCGCGAAATGGCGGTGGTCAGCTATCTGCGCGATCACATGATCCCCTGCCTGATCGGCCGCGACGCGCACCGGATCGAGGACATCTGGCAGTTCTTCTATCGCGGCTCGTACTGGCGCGGCGGCCCCGTGGGCATGACCGCCCTGGCGGCGGTCGACATGGCGCTGTGGGACATCAAGGCCAAGGTGGCCGGCCTGCCGCTGTACCAGCTGCTGGGCGGCGCCTGCCGCGAGGGCGTCACCGTCTACGGCCACGCCAACGGCGAGACCATCGCCGACACCATCGCCGAGGCCCAGAAGTACAAGGCCCTGGGCTACAAGGCCATTCGCCTGCAGACCGGCGTGCCGGGCCTGGCCAGCACCTACGGGGTGTCGGGCGACAAGATGTTCTACGAGCCGGCCGACGCCGACCTGCCCACCGAGAACGTCTGGTCGACGGCCAAGTACCTCAAGCACGCCCCCAAGCTGTTCGAGGCCGCGCGTGAGGCGCTGGGCGACGACGTCCACCTGCTGCACGACGTCCATCACCGCCTGACGCCGATCGAGGCGGCGCGCCTGGGCAAGGACCTGGAGCCCTATCGCCTGTTCTGGCTGGAGGACGCCGTGCCCGCCGAGAACCAGGCCGGCTTCCGTCTGATCCGCCAGCACACCACCACCCCGCTGGCCGTGGGCGAGATCTTCAGCCACGTCTGGGACGCCAACATCCTGATCCAGGAACAGCTGATCGACTATCTGCGGGCCACGGTCCTGCACGCCGGCGGCATCACCAACCTGCGCAAGATCGCCGCCTTCGCCGACCTGCATCACGTGCGCACCGGCTGCCACGGCGCCACCGACCTGTCGCCGGTGACGATGGCCGCCGCCCTGCACTTCGACATGTCGATCCCGAACTTCGGGCTGCAGGAATACATGCGCCACACACCCGAGACCGACGCTGTGTTCCCGCACGCCTACAGCTTCAAGGACGGCCTGCTGCACCCGGGCGAGGCGCCGGGCCTGGGCGTCGACATCGACGAGGCCCTGGCCGAGCAATATCCCTACAAGCGCGCCTACCTGCCGGTGAACCGGCTGGAGGACGGGACCATGTACAACTGGTGAGGCCTGTTCCGCGCCGCCTCCGGGCGGCGCGGATTTTCTAGGTTTCCAATGGGTTGATATTGGTCTGACCGACTCTTCCGGTCGTCGCCAATTGGCTTGACAACTTGTGTGGCGCGGGTAGCTAGATGGCCTGGCCACATAAGAAATCGTCTCCGCCGAAGGCTGACGAGGGCGGGGAAACCATGTCGTTCAAGTCCATCCGCAAGCGTCTGTTGCTGGCCGCCGCTCTGGGCGCGGTTGCATCGCCCGTGCTGGCCGCCGCGCCCGTGTCGGACCCCGGCGGGCGGGGCCAAGTCTACGCGACCGTCCCGCCGATGAACCAGACGGTCGAGACTCGGCTGCTGCCGCAGATGGCCGTGCTGCTGGACAAGCTGATGGTCGAGAAGCGCGACATGACGCTGGACGGCGTGCGGGTGTTCGACGCCGACGACAAGTTCCTGCCGGGCAAGGTGGCCATCGGCCTGGCCTATCTGCTGATCGACACCCCGCGCGACGACCCCAAGTTCGCCACCTACCTGGCCGGCTACCGCCAGATCGCCGACATGACGGCCGACGACACCAACAACACCTGGGGCATCTACTACTACTGCCAGGCCCTGCACATGCTGCAGCAGGCCGGTCTGCTGGACCAGGCGGTGTCGCCCCAGACCCTGGCCAAGCTGAAGGCCAAGTTGGACTGGCGCCATTTCGTTCGCGCCGACGACCTGACCCTGATCGACTTGCCCAACAACTATTACGGCGTGGCCTTCAGCGTGGCGCGGCTGCGCTACCAGCTGGGGTGGGAGGACGCCTCGGCCAGCGAGGCCCTGCTGGAGAAGACGCTCGACCACTACCGCAAATATTCCGGCGAATACGGCTTCGCCGACGAGACCGACGGCGACGGGCGGTTCGACCGCTACAGCGTGCTGCTGATCGGCGAGATCAGCCACCGCCTGATCGAGGCGGGCATGCCGGCGACACCCGAGGTCAAGGGCTGGCTGCGCAAGTCGGTCGACCTGATGCTGCCGCGCCTCAACCTGCGTGGCGAGGGCTTTGAATACGGCCGCAGCATCGGGACCTATGGCGAAACGGCTTTCCTGGAGGTGCTGACGGCGGCGGCCAAGCTGGACGTGCTGACGCCCCACGAAAAGACGATGGCCTACGCTTTTTCGTCGCGCGTCACGGCCCGCTACATGGACTTCTGGTTCGATCCCCGGATGGGGTCTGTGAACCTGTGGGAGCACGGCCGACGCACCGACGAGTATCGCGGCAAGCACCGGATCCTGGGCGAGAACCTCAGCCTGGCCCGCCAGCACATCTACACCAGCGCGATCTGGAACGAGCTGGGCTTCAAGGACAGGACGCCCGACCCCGGCTACGCCGCCTGGCTCGACACCTTGCCCAAGCGCCGGGTGACCTGGTTCGCGCGCGGCCGGCACGACCGGCTGGTCGTGACCCTGCGCGATCATGGCCGCGTCATCGGCCTGCCGATCATCAACGGCGGCAAGAGCCAGCACGAGAACACGCCCTATTACCCGATCCCGTTCTCGCCCGGCATGTTGGCCGGCGTGGCCGACGGCGAGTTCCCGCAGTTGCTGCCGCGCCTGACTCTGGCCGACGGCGCGCGCGTGACGCCGCTGGCCTATGCCCGGAACGTCAAGGTGACCGAGCAGGGGGCGCGGACGATCGTCACCTACGAGCAGGACCGGCTCGACAAGCTGGGGACCAGCGCGCCGATTGCCGACGACCGGGTCTCGGTGAAGACCACCTACGTCCTGGAGCCCGGCAAAATCCGCCGCACGGACGTCTTCACACCGCGGGCGGGGCAGGGGATCAAGGCCGTGGACCTGTCGTTCGCCGGCTTCTCGTCATCTCCGGCCACCAAGGGCGGAGCCACGACCTACGGCGTCGGTGATGTCCGGAACTTCACGGTGACGGGCCTGGCCTGCACCTCGCGGCCGCTGAACGACGAGAAGGCCTACCGCACGCCGACGGGCGCGTTCCAGAGTCTGGTGGAATGCACGAGCGGGCCGAAGACGGGCCCGCTGACGGTGAGCTGGACGCTGACCTACAAATAATCCCTCTCCCCTTGCGGGAGAGGGTGGCCTCCGAAGGAGGTCGGGTGAGGGGTTGAAGACCATAAAAGCAGCGACCGGCCTCTCGGCTCGTCGCGGCGTTGATTTTTGAGAGACCCCTCATCCGTCGGCTTCGCCGACACCTTCTCCCGCAAGGGGAGAAGGAAGAAAGCGGCTACTTCACCCGCGTCAGGATCAGCGTCTGGTCCGGCGGGCCGGGTTGGCCGTCGATGTCCTGTTCGACCAGCAGGGTGTCGGCGTCGGTGCGGGTGACCTTCATCGACTGGCGGCGCGAGCCCTTTTCGCCGTGGGTGGTCACGGTGACGGCGGCCTGGCCGACGCGCTGCACGCTGATGGTCACCAGGTTCAGGTTGACCACGGCCTGGGTGGTGGGGCCGTCGAGCACGGCGTGGGCGAACTGCAGGGCGGCGACGCCGGCCTCGTCCACCTCGACCAGGGTCCAGGCCAGGCTCTTGCCGTCGTCGATGGTGACGTCCAGCTCGCCGCTCAGAGGGGGCGGGCCGGTCAGGGCGGCGTTGAACTTCGAACGCGACAGGTCGATCGCCCAGCGCCCGGTCACGCCCATCGGGCCGCTGAAAGGCTGGGCGTTGGCGGCCGTGGGAAGCAGGAAGGCCGGCAAGGCGGTCGCCAGCAGGGCGGCGCCGACCACGGCGGAAAAGGCGCGAGCGGTCTTGCTCATGGGGTCGGCTCCGGATCGAGGCCCGACGAGTCCGGGCGGGCGTGACGCAGGGTAATCTGGTCCCGCCCGCCCGTCCGATCAAGGAGTCCGGTCGGACTCAGGCGCTCAAGCCCTTAGAACGGCGAGAATTTCTCGACCAGGGCCTGGCCGCCCGGGGTCTTCTGGACGCGGCTGATGTCGCCGCGGCCGCCGTAGCTGATGCGCGCTTCGGCGATCTGGGTGTGCTTGATGGTGTTGGCCGACGAGATGTCTTCCGGACGCACGATGCCGGCGACGGTCAGCTGGCGGACCTCGGCGTTGGTGCGCACTTCCTGGGTGCCCTGGATCACCAGGTTGCCGTTGGGCATCACGCCCGAGACGACGGCGGCGATGGTCAGGCTGATCTTCTCCGAGCGGTTCACCGCGCCGGCCCCGGCGTTGGACGAGCCCGACTTGGTGTTGATCATGTTGGCCGGGTCGTAGCCGCCCGGCAGGATCTTCCCGAGGCTGGATTCCAGGCCCAGGAAGTTCGGCACGCCCAGATTGCTGTTCGACGTGCGCGAGGTCGAGGTCTGGTTCTTGGTGGTGGCGCTGTCGTCGATGTCGATGTTGACGGTCAGGATGTCGCCGACCTTGCTGGCGCGCTGGTCGTTGAAGAAGGTGCGCGCGCCGGTGCGCCACAGCGAGTTGGCCGAGGCGGCCTGGGGCGGGGCGGCGTATTGCTGGGTCATCGGGGCCAGCTGGGCCGGGTAGCCGACGGGGGCCAGTTCCGGGCCCTTCACGGCTTCGGTGACGGTCGAGCAGGCGGCGAGCGGGGCGAGCAGCAGGAGGGCGGCGAGGGCGGGGCGCATCGTGTGTGACCTTCTCAGCGAGCGGCGTAGCGCAGCGTGTTGTTACGGTTGGCCTTCAGGCGCATCGCCTGCGGGCCGACGGCGGTCGAGCCGGGTCCGGTGACCACGGTCTCGATGATCTTCTTGCTGGCGGTGTTCTGGACCATCAGGCTTTCGCCGATGGCCGCGTTCGCCATGGCCTTGCCTTGCAATGTCAGGGCCACGCCGTCGTCCTCGTAGGTGACTGCGACGATATCGCCCGCCTTGATGACCTGAGGGGTCGAGACGTCGCGCAGGCTGGCGGCCGCGCCTTGGCGCAGCGGACGTTTGACGGTCATGCCGATCACGTCGTCGGCGTCACGCGGGGCGTCCGACGGAGCGGCGGCCATCTTCACCCAGACCAGGTCTTCCGGCTGGACCATCTCGCCGGTCGCCAGGCTGCGGGCGTAGGCAAGAACTTCCACGTTGCCGCGCGGGGCGCCGGCCAGGCCCGCATCGGAGCCAGAACCGGCCCCCTGGCGGACGATGATCCGGCGCACCCCGTTGGCGTTGTCCCAGTCCAGGCCGGCCCGGCGGGCGGCGACCTGCACCGCGCCGGCGTCCAGCACGGCCGAGGGCCCCACGCGGGTGGCGACCACCACGTCCGAGGCCGCGCCGGCCCCGTCGAACAGTTCGCCCAGGGTGATCCGGCCGTCGGCGTCGGTGGTGTCGGACCGCAGCGAGACGCTGGTCCCGGCCAGGGCGGGGGTGGCGATCAGCAGGGCGGCGACGGAAACGATGAGGGCTTTCATGAGCTTACGACCTCAGGTTCGAAGTGGCCTGGAGCATCTGGTCGGCCGTGGTGATGACCTTGGAGTTCATCTCGTAGGCGCGCTGGGCGACGATCAGGGCGGTGATTTCGCTGACGGAGTCGACGTTCGAGGCTTCGGTGTAGTTCTGCAGCAGGGTGCCGAAGCCGGGCTGGCCGGGGGCGGCGATGTTGGCCGCGCCCGAGGCCGCGGTTTCCATGAACATGTTGTCGCCGATGGCTTCCAGGCCGCCTTCGTTCATGAAGTTGGCCAGTTCCAGCTGGCCGACGGTCTGCGGCGTGGGATTGCCGTCCAGCTTCACCTGCACCAGGCCGGTCTTGCTGATCGTGGTGGCCACGGCGTTCTGCGGGATCGTGATGCCCGGCTGGACGGTGTAGCCGTCCTCGGTCACCAGCTGGCCCTGGTCGTTGGTCGAGAAGTTGCCGGCCCGGGTGTAGGCGGTCTCGCCCGAGGGCAGCAGGATCTGCAGGAAGCCCTTGCCCTGGATGGCCACGTCGAACTCGTTGTTCGTCATGGTCGGCGTGCCCTGCTCGTGGATGCGGTAGACCGAGCCGGCCTTCACGCCGCCGCCGATCTGCACGCCCGTCGGGACCACGTTGCCGTCGCCCGACGACTGCGAGCCGGCGCGCTCGATGGTCTGGTAGATCAGGTCCTGGAACTCGGCCCGTTGGCGCTTGAAGCCCACGGTGTTCATGTTGGCGATGTTGTTCGAGATGACCTCGACGTTCAGCTGCTGGGCGGCCATGCCCGTGGCGGCGGTTCGGAGCGCTTGCATCTTCGTAGTTCCTTACTGGACCTTGCCCATCCGCTCGACGGCGGACCGGGACAGTTCCGAGGTTTGATCCATCATCTTGGCCACGCTCTCGTAGGCGCGGTTGACCTCGATCAGCTTGGTGATCTGGGTGATCGACTGGACGTTGGAGGCCTCAAGCATGCCCTGGTGGATAGCGGCGTCCGGGGCGGCCTGCGGGGTGTCGTTGGTGGTGTTGCGATAGAGGTTGTCGCCGTCCTTGCGGAAGGCGGCCAGGTCGGTGGGGCGCACCACGGCGATCTTGCCAGCGCGCTCGGCGCCCTGGCTGACCGTGCCGTCGCGGGCGATGGTGACCGGGCCCTTCAGCGGGTCCAGCAGGATCTCGCCGCCGCCGTCGTCCAGCACCGGCTGGCCGTTCTGGGTGACCAGCTTGCCGTCCGGGGCCATGGTGAAGCGGCCGTCGCGGGTGTAGCGCTCGCCGCCGGCGGTGGAGACCTTGAAGAAGCCCTGGCCTTCCAGGGCCAGGTCGAAGTCGCCGCCCGTCTGGGTCAGGGCGCCCTGGCTGAAGTCGCGCGCCACGCCGTCGTCCAGCACGAACTTCACGGGGTTCGCGCCGCCGGCGGTGCGGGCCGGCTTCGCGGGCTCGGTGCGGACCATCAGCTCCTCGACCTTGAAGCCGGTCGTGTTGGCGTTGGCGATGTTGTTCGCGACGATGTCGAGTTCGCGGCGCAGGGTCATCTGCCGCGAAAGTCCGACGTAAAGTGCGTTGTCCATGACCGGTTACCGAGACGGCTGGCGCGACAAATGCGCCGCAATCCTGCAAGCAACCCTCGTGCCAACTCGAAAAGTTCTGTAAAAACAACGAATATGAAGGTTAACGGGCCGCCAGGGACGGAGTCTGCCGGGCAGATTCAGCCTGCGGCGAAATGGCCTTCAAAAGACATCGTTAACCATGTCCCACGCATGAGTAGACCCGTAGATTCCAAGGAACCGCGCGCGTGGCCAACAAACCCCCCAAGGATGCTCCCGCCCCGGAAGGCGAAGAGGGCGCTGTCGAGGGCGAAGCTCCGGCTAAGAAGAAGCCGCCGATGATGATCATCATCGCGGCCGCGGCGGCCGTCGTCCTGATCGGCGGCGGGGTGACCACGTTCCTGCTCCTGAAGCCCAAGCCCGAGGCCTCGGCCGAGAAGGGCCACGAAAAGCCGAAGAAGAAGGAAAAGAAGAAGGAAGAGAAGGGCGGCCATGGCGGCGGCGGCGAAGGGGCGGCTCCGGCCGCCGGCGCGCCGGTGATCAAGGAAGGCCCCGACGGCGTGGTGTTCTACACCCTGCCGGACATCGTCGTGAACATGCAGGCCGCGGACGGCCGCTCGACCTTCCTGAAGCTGAAGCTGACCTTCGAACTGCCCGACGAGGAGACGGCCGACAACCTGACGCCGAACCTCCCGCGTCTGCAGGACATGTTCCAGACCTTCCTGCGCGAACTGCGTCCGGAAGACCTTAACGGCAGCCAGGGCAGCTATCAGCTGCGCGCCGAGCTGCTGCGTCGCGTTAATCTGGTCGCCGCGCCTTCCCACGTGAACGCGGTGCTGATCGAGGAGATGCTGATCAACTAGCCTTCGGGCTGGTTGAGGCGAACCGACATGGCTGACGAAATCGACGATCAGGCCGCGATGGCCCAGTGGGCCTCGGAGAACCCGCCGAACGACTTCGGCGGCGACGCCGGCGGCGGCAACGAGTTCGGCGACTTCTCCGGCGGCATGGGCGGCTGGGACGACGGCGGCGGCGACGGCATGGGCGCCGAGCGCATCCTGAACCAGGACGAGATCGACAGCCTGCTGGGCTTCGACATGTCCGGCGACGGCAACGACGACCGCACCGGCATCCGCGCGATCATCAATTCGGCCCTGGTCTCGTACGAGCGCCTGCCGATGCTGGAAATCGTCTTCGACCGCCTGGTGCGGTTGATGACGACGTCCCTGCGGAACTTCACCTCCGACAACGTCGAGGTCAGCCTCGACAACATCAGCTCGATCCGTTTCGGCGACTATCTGAACTCGATCCCGCTGCCGGCCATCCTGGCGGTGTTCCGGGCCGAGGAACTGGACAACTATGGCCTGCTGACGGTCGACTCCAACCTGATCTACTCGATCGTCGACGTGCTGCTGGGCGGCCGTCGCGGCACCGCGGCCATGCGCATCGAGGGCCGTCCCTACACCACCATCGAGCGGGTGCTGGTGCAGCGGATGGTCGAGGTGGTGTTGCACGACGCCAAGGCGGCCTTCGAGCCCCTGCATCCGGTGTCGTTCAGCCTGGACCGCCTGGAGACCAATCCGCGCTTCGCCGCCATCGCCCGGCCGGCCAACGCCGCGATTCTTGTGAAGCTTCGGATCGACATGGAAGACCGCGGCGGCAGAATCGAGCTTCTGCTGCCCTATGCGACCCTCGAACCCATCCGGAAGATGCTGCTCCAGCAGTTCATGGGCGAGAAGTTCGGCCGCGACAACATCTGGGAAGGCCACTTGGCCACCGAACTCTGGACCACCCAGATGGAGGTGCGCGCCGTGCTCGACGAGCAGCAGCTGCCGTTGTCTCGCGTGCTGAACCTCCAGGTGGGCGACACCCTGATGCTGAACGCCACGCCCGACAGCCCGGTGGAGCTGCGCGCCGGCTCGATCCCGCTGACCCGCGGTCGCATGGGCCGCCGCAACCACTCGATCGCCGTGCGCGCCGACGCGCCCCTGACCCCGGCGGCCAAGAAGGCGGTTCAGAAGCTGAAATGAGTCTGACGGCCATCGTCCTCAACGGTCTGCTCGCGGTGCTGCTGATCGTGGCGCTGGGCTACGGCATGCGCCTGGAGCGCCGGCTGAAGGCCCTGCGCGACAGCCACGAGGGCTTCGCCAAGGCCGTGGCCGACCTCGACCGCGCCGCCATGCGCGCCGAGCAGGGCCTGGCCGACCTGCGCGCCGCCACCGACGAAGCCGCCGACACCCTGGGCGACCGCATCGCCAAGGCCCATGCCCTGGCGGCCCAGTTGGACGAGCGCCTGAACCAGCCGATGATCACCCCGCCGCCGGCCGCGACGGGCCGCGCCGCCGTCGAGCGACGCCTTGCGACCGAGCCGCGCCCGGCTGCCGAGCCGCGTCCGATGCGCGCACCCGAGCCCGAGGCTCCGCCGCAATCCCAACGCCGCCTGCGGGCCGAGGACTTCGAGAAGCTGCTGGAACGCGAGGCCCGCATCCCCCGCGACGCCCCGCCGCCTTCCGCCGCGCGCCCTTCCGCGTCAAAGGAAACCCCGCGTTCACGGGCGCGGATAGATGATGACTTGTTCGAGGGCCCGGAAGATCCGCCGCGCCCCGGTTCGACCTTTAGGGGCCGTCGATGAAAAATGTTCCGCGCATCCTGCCGATCGTCGGGGTCGCCGTGGTCGGCGTGCTGGCCGTCAACGCCCTGGCCGGCGCGAAATCCCTGCCGGACATGATCAGCGGCGCGAAGGCCTTCGCCGAGGGCGTGGCCAAGCCTGACGCCAAGGACGGCGAGAAGGCCGCGTCGGCCGCCGACGCCGGCAAGGACGCCGCCGCCAAGGCCGCGCCGCCGCCGGTCTGCGCCCCGTCGTCCAGCGAACTGGCCAAGGAAGCCGGCCTGTCGCCCGCCGAACTGCGTGTGCTGCAGAGCCTGGGCCAGCGCCGCGGCCAGCTGGACCAGCGCGAGCAGGACATCGACGTCCAGCTGCAGCTGCTGGCCGCCGCCGAGGCCAAGCTCGACGCCAAGATGAAGGCGCTGAACGGCATGAAGGGTGAAATCCAGGGCCTGCTGGGCCAGGCCGACGCCCAGAAGGAAGCCGAGGCCCAGCGCATGGTGCTGGTCTATTCGGCCATGAAGCCCAAGGACGCCGCCGCCCGCATGAGCATGCTGGACGACAGCGTGCGCCTGCCGATCGCCTCGAAGATGAAGGAGCGCACGCTCAGCATGATCCTGGCCAACATGTCGCCCGGCGACGCCAAGATCCTGACCGAGCGCCTGGCCAATCGCCTGTCGGCCGACGCCATCGCCAAGCAGCGCGCCGCCCTGGCCGCGACCGATAAGCCCGCCGCCGATCCGTCGGCCCAGGCCTCGGCCGCGCCGCTGGCCGGCGCCAGCCCGGCTGCGGGCAAGGGCGGCGGCAAGAAGGCCGGCTAGGACAGGAACGGAAGCGGGGGCATGAAGCTGGGGGGGATCCTGAGATCGACCGTCGCGGCGATCTGCATCMTCGGGGTCGCGACCCCGTCGGTGTCGATCTCGGCCGCGCCGCGTCACGTCTCTAAAGCCGCCCAGCACAAGCCCGCGCCCCGTAAGGCGGCCGCGCGCAAGCCCGCCGCCAAGCCGGCTCCGGCCGCGCCCGCCGGCCTGCAGGTCCGGATCGCCCAAGCCCCGGACTTCACACGGCTGGAATTCCCCGGCTCGCGCGGCATGCAGGCCCATCGCGAGGGGACGGCCGTCGTGCTGCGCTTCCCGCGCGACGCCAATCCCAACCTGTCGTCCCTGAACGTCGGCCCGCCGCGCTGGGTGAAGGGCGCCCAGGCGCGTCACGTCGGCGGCGTGGTCGAGATCGTGGTCGCCTTGAGCGACGACGCCGACTTCCGGGCCGGCAACGCCGACGGCGACGACTTCATCAACCTGTTCGCCCGCCAGGCGCCCCCTCCGACGGCGGCGCCGGCTCCGGCGGTGGTCGCCCAGCGTCCGAACCCCATGCCGGCCGGTGGCTTGGTGCCGGTCAAGTTCTCCAAGGTCTCGGGCCAGGTCCAGCTCAGCTTCGACTGGGCCAATCCGGCCGGCGCTGCCGTGTTCCGGCGCGGCGAGGCCGTCTGGGTGGTGTTCGACGCGCCCGCCCGGCTGGACATCGGCAAGCTGCCCGCCAGCACGCCGCAGTACCGCACCATCCAGGCCTTCAAGGGCCCCGACTACGCGGCCCTGCGCATCAGCACCCCTCAGGGCGCGCCGTTCTACGCCGAGGGCGTGGGCTCCAACTGGACGATCGCCCTGGGCGCCGGCAGCCAGGACGCGCCCGACCTGGTCCACGTGGCCCGCGACGACAACGCCAGCCCCGCCACCCTGACCGCCACCGTGGCCGGCACGACCAGGATCGTCTGGGTCGGCGACCCGGCGGTCGGCGACCGTGTCGGCGTCGCCACGGCCCTGGCCCCGTCCAAGGGCCTGCCGTCGCGCCGCGACTACGTCGAGATGGCCCTGCTGCAGTCGGCCACCGGCCTGGCGGTGGAAAGCTATTCCGGCGATCTGCAGATGAGCGCCGACGGCGACATCGTGCGCATGGGCCGCCCCAAGGGCCTGCTGCTGTCCTCGACCTCCAGCGGCCAGGCGCAGGCCGACGCCGGGGCCGGCGCGCCCCAGGCCATGGCCATGCCCGCCCTGATCGATCCCGAGCACTGGTCCAAGACCGGGTCGGGCGGCTTCATGGCCCGCTATGACGCCCTGCTGGGCGCCGTCCCCGCCGCGGGCGGCGGCGACGGCAAGGGCGACGACACCGCCGCCCGCATGGCCCTGGCCCGCTTCCTGGTCGGCTCCAACCTGTCGTTCGAGGCCATCGGCGTGCTTAACGCCGCCGGCCGCGCCCACCAGACCCTGATGGGCGACGGCGAGTTCCGCGGCCTGCGCGGCGTGGCCAAGGTGATGGCGCGCCGCTACGCCGAGGCCGAGGCCGATTTCTCCTCGCCGGTGCTGACCGACGATCCGTCCGCCGCCCTGTGGCGCGGCTACATCGCCAGCAAGACCGGCCAGTGGACCGACGCCAACCAGCGGTTCGCCGACGGGGCCCGGGCCCTGAACATGTTCCCCGCCCTGTGGCAGGCCCGCTTCCTAGGCGCCCAGGCCGAGGCGGCGGTGGGCGTCGGCGCGCCCGAGACCGCCATCCGCCTGATCAACCAGGCCCTGAAGCTGCCCAACATCCCGGTCGAGGACCAGCTGGAGCTGCGCCTGACCCTGGCCAAGGCCTTCGAGGCCAAGAACGACGCCCGCGCCCTGCCGGTGTTCCAGGCCATCTCCAAGTGCGGCATCGACCGCCTGGCCGCGCCGGCCACCCTGCACGCCATCCAGCTGCGCCTGGCCAAGAACCAGATCAGCGCCGACATCGCCGCCAAGGGCCTGGACGCCCTGCGCTTCCGTTGGCGCGGCGACGGGGTCGAGCTGGACACCATCCGCGCCCTGGGCCAGCTGCAGATCAAGCAGGGCCGCTACCGCGAGGCCCTGGAAGTCCTGCATTCGGCCAACAACGTGCAGTCCGACCTGCCGCAGGCCGTGGCGCTGCGCAACGACCTGAACGGCGCCTTCCGGGCTCTCTTCCTGGACGGCCTGGCCGACGGCATGCAGCCGATCCAGGCGGTGGGCCTGTTCTACGACTTCCAGGACCTGACCCCGATCGGGGCTGATGGCGACCAGATGGTCCGCAATCTGGTGCGCCGCCTGGTGGACGTCGACCTGCTGGACGAAGCCGCCAAGCTGCTCAAGTACCAGGTCGACAACCGCCTGAACGGCGTGCCCAAGGCTCAGGTCGCTACCGACCTGGCCTGGATCTACTTGATGGATCGCAAGCCCGAGACGGCGCTGGACACCATCAACGCCACCCGCACCACGATCCTGCCGCCGGCCCTGAACGCCGAGCGCCGCCTGGCCACCGCCCGCGCCCTGATGGGCCTGGGCCGCTACGACGCGGCGCTGGAGGTGATCGAGGCCGACAAGACCCGCGACGCCGAGGACGTCCGCGCCGAGATCGCCTGGAAGCAGCACACCTGGCCCCAGGCCGGCGCGCTGTACGAACGCTCGCTGGGCGACCGCTGGAAGACACCGGGCATCCTGAGCCCCGCCGACGAGTCCAAGCTGCTGCGCTCGGCCGTCGCCTTCAGCCTGGCCGACGACGACGCCTCGCTGGGTCGCCTGCGCCAGCGCTACGGCGGCTTCGTCGAGAACGCCCGCAATCCCGACGGCCTGCGCGTGGCCCTGGCCGGCGCCGACCCGGGCAGCCTGTCCAGCAGCGACTTCAGCAAGGTCACCGCCGACAACGAGGCCTTCAACGGCTGGGTGGCCAAGATGAAGGACCGCTTCCGGGCCCAGGCCAGCAACAACAAGGGCTAGGCGCGCTCGATCGCCAGGCTCTCGGCCACGTAGGGCGCGTAGAAGTAATCCTGGATTCGGGCGATCTCGCCCTCCCGCCAGTCCAGCAGCACCACGTAGCGGAGCGGCGCGCCCGGCTCGGCGCGGACCAGCAGGGCGGGGCGACCCTCGGCCAGGCCGGGCTCGAGCCACCAGCCCGACGTATTGCCGTAGTGCGTGAAGTACATCGAGACGTCCGTTCGGCCGTCCAGGCGACGGCGGTTGGCCAGGTCCAGCCGGACATCCTCGCTGAGCAGGGCGCGCAGGGCGTCGAAGTCCCGGGCGTTGAAGCGGTCGGCATAGGCCCGCAGGCGCTCGCGCTCGGCGGCGTCCAGGCGGGGAGGGGACGCCTCCGGCTCCTCGGCCAGGCCTTTTAGGCGCTCGCGCCCCCGATGCAGGGCGGCCTTGGTCGCGGCCAGGGTCAGGTCCAGAAGCTGGGCGGTCTCGTCCGCCGAGTGGCCCAGCACGTCGATCAGCGCCACGCACGAGCGCTGGGCGACGGGCAGGCGCAGCAGCACCGCCAGGCTGGCGGTGGCCGCAACCCGAGCGTCGGCGGCCGCGGCCGGGTCGACGATCTCCTCGAAAGCCTCGTCGAAGGTGGCCTGGCGCTTGCGGGCCCGCAGGGCGTCCAGGGCGGTGTTGTGGGCGATGCGGAACAGCCAGCGGTCGGGGCGCTCGATCGGTTCGGCGGCGGGGAAGGCGAGGGCCGCCTTGGCCAGGGCCTCCTGCACCACGTCCTCGCCCTCGAAGGCCGAGCCGACCATGCGCGCGCAATAGCGGTGCAGGCTGGGGCGCAGCTCGGCCATCAGCTGGCTGAACGCCTCGGGGGGCAGGTTGCCGTCGGCCATGTCTCGTACTCCCGCGCCGGCCCGAACGGCGGCCTCATCCCCAAGACGTCGGGCGACGGCCAAAGGATTCGCCGCCCGGGAATCTTTTTTCGACCGAATCCTTCGCGTCCGCCGCCGCGTCCTTGATCACGACGGCCGCATCCCGCGCCGTCCCAAGCCAAGGATCCAAGACCATGCAGAGGGTTACACTGGTGCGCTACGCCGCCAAGCCGGATCGCGCCGACGAGAACGAGGCGCTGTCGCTGAAGGTGTTCGAGGAGCTGAAGACCGTCCGGCCCGACAACATCGCCTATGCGCTGTTCCGCGACGGCGTCGACTTCGTCCACCTGTTCGTCAATCTCAGCGAGGACGACTCCGGCGTCCTGATCGACCTGCCCACGTTCCAGGCGTTCGCCAAGGACGTGAACGACCGCAGCGAAGCGCCCCCGGAAGCCACCCGGCTGAGTGTGAAGATGCTGGCCTCCTACGGCCTTTAAGGCCGATTCTACCTCTCCACCCCATCGACGCGGCCGCCTCTTGCCGAGGCGGCCGCGTTTCGCCTGCCCAGCGGTGAACCTTCGCGCGCGAAAAGCGATTGGTCTTCTGGCGGCGGCGCCCCAAACCCCTTAGTTAGTCGCCGCGCGCGCGGTCCTGTCGGAAGGTCGACATCGACTTTCCGCAGGCCGCTTGCATTGCTCCGACGGGCGTGTCATGACAACGTTGTCATAGGGTGGAAGCATTGACCAAAGAGACGAACGCCGACCAAGCGGGTCGAGAAGTGCTGGTGCTGCTGGGCGGCGCGGGCGACTTGGCGCTGCGTATGCTGTTGCCTTCCCTGTATTTTCTCGAAGTCGACCGCCTTCTGCCGCATGATCTGCGGATCATCGGCCTGGCCCGTCACGACCACACCCCCGACAGCTATCGCAAGCTGGTCCGCGAGCAGCTGGGCAAGCGCGCCACCGTTGAGGAATCGGCCTGGAATCGCCTGGCCGCCCGCCTGGATTACCTGTCGGTCGACATCACCCAGGAGGCCGGGGCCAAGGCCTTGGCCGAGAAGATCGGCAAGCACGGCGACCTGGTCGTCTATTTCGCCTTGTCGCCCAGCCTTTACGGCTCGGTCTGCGGCGCCCTGCAGGCCGCGAACCTGACCGGCCCGCGCACCCGCCTGGTGCTGGAAAAGCCCATCGGCAAGGACTTCGCCAGCTCGTGCGTGATCAACGGCGCGGTCGGCGCGGTGGTCGACGAGAGCCAGATCTTCCGCATCGACCACTATCTGGGCAAGGAGACGGTCCAGAACCTGACCGCCCTGCGCTTCGGCAATGTGCTGTTCGAGCCCCTGTGGGACAACAAGCACATCGACCACGTCCAGATCACCATCGCCGAGACCGAGAAGGTCGGCGAGCGCTGGCCCTATTACGACGAGTACGGCGCCCTGCGCGACATGCTGCAGAACCACCTGCTGCAGCTCTTGTGCCTGGTCGCCATGGAGGCCCCGTCGGGCTTCGATCCGGACGCCGTCCGCGATGAGAAGGTCAAGGTGCTGCGGTCCCTGCGCCCCTTCACCAAGGCCAATGTGGCCCACGACACCGTGCGCGGTCAGTACGTGGCCGGCGTGGTCGAGGGCACGGCCCGCGAGGGGTATCTGGAAGAAGTCGGCAAGGGCTCGAAGACCGAGACCTTCGTGGCCATGAAGGTCGACATCGACAACTGGCGCTGGGCCGGGGTGCCGTTCTTCCTGCGCACCGGCAAGAACCTGCCCGACCGTCGCACCCAGATCGTCGTCCAGTTCAAGCCCGTACCGCACAACATCTTCGGGACCGCCGCCCAGKCCGAGACCAAGGCCAACCGCCTGGTCATCGACCTGCAGCCGGACGAGGACATCTCGCTGACGGTGATGACCAAGCGTCCGGGCCTGTCGGAAGAGGGCATGCGCCTGCAGTCCCTGCCGCTGTCCCTGGCTATGAGCTCGGCCGGCAGCCGCCGCCGGATCGCCTACGAGAAGCTTCTGCTGGACGTGTTCCGCGGCGACCGCACCCTGTTCGTGCGCCGCGACGAGGTCGAGCAGGCCTGGAAGTTCGTGGACGGCGTGTCGGCCGCCTGGGCCGAGGCCAAGATCGAACCGGCGCCCTACGCTGCCGGCACCTGGGGCCCGCACGGCGCCAACGCGCTGATCTCGCCGCAGGGCCGGGCCTGGAACGAATAGGCATGGCCACGGTGACCCTTCCCAAGATCGAGGCCTTCGCGACCCGGGAGGCGCTGTACGACGCCGCCGCCTCGGTGCTGGCCTCGGCCCTGACCGACGCCGTGGCCAAGCGCGGCCAGGCCGGCTTCGCGGCTACCGGCGGCTCGACGCCGGCCCCGGTCTATGACCGGCTGGCGACCATGACCGTCCCCTGGGACAAGGTCGTGGTCACCCTGACCGACGAGCGCTTCGTGCCGCCGACCGACCCCAGCAGCAACGAGGGGCTGGTCCGCCGGCATCTGCTGCAAGGGGAGGCGGCCAAGGCCGGCTTCGCGCCGCTGTTCTTCGACGGCGTGGACCAGGACGCGGTGGCGGCCAAGGCCGAAGCCGGCGTCGCCGCGATCCTGCCGTTCGGCGTCACCTTGCTGGGCGTCGGTCCCGACGGCCACTTCGCCTCGCTGTTCCCGGGCAACCCGAAGCTGGCGGAAGGCCTGGACCCCAAGTCCGCACGCGCCGTCATCGCGGTCCCACCGGGCCAGCCGGCGCCGGACCTGCCCCGGATCAGCCTGACCTTCCAGGCGTTGATCCGGTCGTCGCTGATCGTCCTGCTGATCACCGGCGGCGCCAAGAAGGCGTTGCTCGAAGGCCCGGTCGACCCAAGCCTGCCGGTCGCCGCCATCCTGAACCAGGACCGCGCCCCGGTCCGTATCCTGTGGGCGGAGTAGCACCATGGTCGCCTTGAACCCCGTCATCGCAGAAGTCACCGCCCGGATCATCGCGCGCAGCCGCGACAGCCGCGCGACCTATCTGGCCAATCTGGACGCGGCCGCGGCCGCCCAGCCGGGCCGCGCCAAGCTCAGCTGCGCCAACTGGGCCCACGCCTTCGCCGCCTCGCCGGCGGTGGACAAGGTCCGCGCCCTGGACGTGAACGCCCCCAACCTGGGCATCGTCTCGGCCTATAACGACATGCTGTCGGCCCACCAGCCGCTGCAGGAGTATCCGGCGCTGATCAAGGAGGCCGCGCGCGAGGTCGGGGCCACGGCCCAGTTCGCCGGCGGCGTGCCGGCCATGTGCGACGGCGTCACCCAGGGCCGTCCGGGCATGGAGCTGTCGCTGTTCTCGCGCGACGTGATCGCCATGGCCACGGGTATCGCCTTGACCCACGACGCCTTCGACGGCGCGCTGTACCTGGGCGTCTGCGACAAGATCGTGCCGGGCCTGCTGATCGGCGCCCTGACCTTCAGCCACCTGCCGGCGGTGTTCGTGCCGGCCGGACCGATGACCTCGGGCTTGCCCAATTCCGAGAAGGCCCGCATCCGCGCCCTCTACGCCGAGGGCAAGGTCGGCCGCGAGGAGCTGCTGGCCGCCGAGAGCGCCAGCTACCACGGCCCCGGCACCTGCACCTTCTACGGCACGGCCAACACCAACCAGATGCTGATGGAGCTGATGGGCCTGCACCTGCCGGGCTCGGCCTTCGTCCATCCGCACACCCCGCTGCGCACGGCCCTGGTCAAGGAAGCCGCCAAGCGCGTGGCCGCCATCACCCACAAGGGCAATGACTGGCTGCCCGTCGGCCGGATCATCGACGAGAAGGCCGTGGTCAACGGCGTGGTCGGCCTGATGGCCACCGGCGGCTCGACCAACCTGGCCCTGCACCTGGTGGCCATGGCCCACGCGGCCGGCATCATCCTGACGCTGGAAGACCTGGACGACATCTCCAAGAACACGCCGCTGCTGGCCAAGGTCTATCCGAACGGCTCGGCCGACGTGAACCAGTTCCACGCCGCCGGCGGCATCCACTTCGTGGTCAGGGAGCTGCTGAAGGCCGGCCTGGCCCACGAGGACGTCCTGACCGTCGCCGGTCCGGGCCTGTCGCGTTACACCCAGGAGCCGGTCCTGGTCGACGGCGAGCTGTCGTGGCGCGAGGGCGCCGAGGAGTCGCTGGACCTCAACATCCTGCGTCCCGCTTCGGACCCGTTCAGCCCGGAAGGCGGCCTGCGCCTGCTGACCGGCAACCTGGGCCGCGGCGTGATCAAGGTCTCGGCCGTGAAGCCCGAGCACCAGGTGATCACCGCCCCGGCGGCCGTGTTCCAGGAACAGGAAGACTTCATCGCCGCCTTCAAGCGCGGCGAGCTGGATCGCGACGTGGTCGTGGTCGTGCGCTTCCAGGGGCCGTCGGCCAACGGCATGCCCGAGCTGCACAACCTGTCGCCGTCGATCTCGGTGCTGCTGGACCGCGGCTTCAAGGTGGCCCTGGTCACCGATGGGCGGATGTCGGGCGCCTCGGGCAAGACCCCGGCGGCCATCCACGTCACGCCCGAAGCCGCCAAGGGCGGGGCCCTGGCCTATGTCCAGGACGGCGACGTGATCTCCTTGAACGCCCACACGGGCGAACTGAAAATCCTGGTGGACGAGGCGGTGTTGCGCGCTCGTACGCCGGCGAGCGTCCCGGCGTCCAAGCCGGGCTTTGGGCGGGAATTGTTCGGCTGGATGCGGGCGGGGGTCGGCGCGGCCGACCACGGCGGCTCCGTGCTGTTTGCTTAGGAAGAAGACGAAGATGAGCGGCTTGAACTCCATCGGGCTTGGCCTGGTCGGCGATATCGGCGGAACCAACGCGCGGTTCGCCCTGGTCGATTTCGACGGCGCCGACCCCAAGCTGATCGAGCCGACCTCGTACAAGGGCGAGGACTACGGCCAGGCCGAGGACGCGGTCGAAGCCTATCTGGCCAAGATGGGCCTCAAGCACGCCGACCAGGCCGTGGTGGCCGTCGCCGGCCCGATCGAGCACGGCTCGGTGCACTTCACCAACAGCGACTGGAAGCTGTCGGAGGACAGCCTGCGCCGCGCGGGCGGCTTCCGCTCGGCCAAGCTGATCAACGACTTCACCGCCCAGGCCCTGGCCGCCCCGCGCCTGGCGCCCAAGGACCTGCGCCAGATCGGCCCGCACCAGACCTCGGGCGAGGGCGACCTGGCGATCCTGGGCCCGGGCACCGGCTTCGGCGCGGCGGGCATGGTGCGCCGTCACGGCGTCGAGACGCCCCTGACCACCGAGGGCGGCCACATCGCCTTCGCGCCGTTCGACGACGTCGAGATCGAGATCCTCCGTGTCCTGGCCAAGGAGCACGGCCGCTGCTCGATCGAGCGCATCCTGTCGGGCCCGGGCATCGAGGACCTGCACGTGATCCTGGCCAAGGTCGAGGGCCGCGAGGCCGAGGCCCTGACCGCCAAGCAGATCACCGAGCACGCCGTGGCCGGCGACGCCTGCTGCAAGGTCACGATCGACCGCTTCTGCGCCATCCTGGGTTCGGCGGCCGGCGACCTGGCCCTGGCCCTGGGCGCGCGCGGCGGGGTGTTCATCGCCGGCGGCATCGCGCCGCGGATCATCGACCTCCTGGAAAAGGGCGAGTTCCGCAGCCGATTCGAGTCGAAGGGCCGCCTCAGCGGCTACACCAAGGACATTCCCACCCACGTGGTGATGAACCCCCACACCGCCCTGATCGGGGCGGCCGTGGCCATGACCCCGGACGGCAAGGCGGCCATTTCCTAAGGCTTTCGGAGGGCTTCCCGCCCTTCCAGCCGCGTTTCTTATCCGTCGAGGCGAGTTTTCCGCGTGAAGTGGGCTCGCCTTGACAAGGCTGTCATGCCTTTATTGCGTCGCTTGTCGATTTTCCGACGCTTCGCGAGGCCGGCTGTCTTGAGTTCCAAGGTTACGATCCACGAGGTCGCCCGTCTGTCGGGCGTATCGATCAAGACCGTTTCGCGGGTGCTGAACCGCGAGCCGAACGTTAAGAACGACACCCGCGTGCGGGTGCAGGAAGCCGTCGCCGCCCTGAACTACCGGCCCAACATCTCGGCCCGCAGCCTGGCCGGGTCGAAGGCCTATCTGATCGGCGTGTTCTTCGACAACCCGAGCCCCGCCTATGTCACCGACGTCCAGCTGGGCGCGATCGCCCGCTGCCGCGAGGAGGGCTACCACCTGATCGTCGAGCCGCTGGACTCCACCGGCGACGTGGCGGCCCAGGTCGAGCCGATGCTGCACACCCTGCGCATGGACGGCGTGATCCTGACGCCGCCGGTCTGCGACAACGTCGCGGTGCTGGACGTGCTGGAGGCCGAGGGCGTGCCCTATGTGCGGCTGTCGCCCGACCAGGACCTGGACCGCTCGGCCCATGTGCGCATGGACGACGTGCGCGCCGCCTACGAGATGACCGCGCACCTGATCTCGCTGGGCCACACCGACATCGGCTTCATCAAGGGCCACCCCGAGCACGGCGCCTCGCACCTGCGCTACGAGGGCTATGTGGCGGCGATGAAGGAGCACGGCCACGCCGTGCGCGAGGACCATGTGGAGCAGGGCTGGTTCTCGTTCCGCTCGGGCTTCGAAGCGGCCGAGCGGCTGCTGGACCGCCCCGACCGCCCCACGGCGATCTTCGCCTCCAACGACGACATGGCCCTGGGCGTGATGGCGGTGGCCAATCGCCTGCGCCTGGAAGTGCCCCAGACCCTGTCGGTGGCCGGCTTCGACGACACGCCCGGCGCCAAGGTGGTCTGGCCGCAGCTGACCACCGTGCGCCAGCCGATCCAGGCCATGGCCGCCGCCGCCGCCGACCTGCTGCTGGGCGGCGCGACCCGGGCCGAAGGCGACGGGGCGCCGCCCTCGCGCCTGCTGGATTTCGAACTCGTGGTCCGCGAGTCCACGGGCCCGATCGGCTAGGGTTTTTCCGCGCGCCCCGTGGATCGGATATCGCCTCAGGCGTTTAAAATGGGGTGACCTCGACGTTCGGAAGTCTTCAAGGTGGAAAGGCTTGGTGGTTGACGCTAAGTCATCGGTGGCGAATCCGAACCCTTGGCGCTAGACAACGTTGTCAGGCGCGAAATTCGGGAATGACGTTCGCTCTGAGCAAATCCTTTCCGCTTTGCGGCATTTTCTTGCCGCATCGCAGCATAATCTAGCCTCTCCGGAGCAGCTTCATGATCCGCGCGCGCCGCTCCCGCATCGTCGCCACCATCGGCCCGGCCAGCAGCTCGCCGGAGATGATCATCACCCTGGCCAAGGCCGGGGCCGACGTCTTCCGCCTGAACTTCAGCCACGGCAGCCACGAGAACCACAAGGCCTCGTACGACGCGATCCGCGCCGCCGAGAAGGTGGTCGACCGGCCGCTGGGCATCCTGGCCGACCTGCAGGGCCCGAAGCTGCGCGTGGGCAAGTTCGCCGACGGTCCGGTGACGCTGAAGGCCGGCCAGGCCTTCCGGTTCGACGACGATCCCAAGCCGGGCGACGAGACGCGGGTGCACCTCCCGCACCCCGAGATCCTGGTGGCCATGCGTCCCGGCGCGACCCTGCTGCTGGACGACGGCAAGCTGCGGATGACGGTGACCGACGCCGGCCCCGGCTACGCCAACACCACCGTGGTCAACGGCGGCAAGCTGTCTGAGCGCAAGGGCGTGGCGGTGCCGGACGTCGTGATCCCGATGTCGCCCCTGACGCCGAAGGACCGCGAGGATCTGGCCTTCGCCCTGCGCCTGGGCGTCGACTGGATCGCCCTGTCGTTTGTGCAGGCGCCGGAAGACATGGCCGAGCTGCGCCGCATCGTCGAAGGCCGCGCCGCCGTCCTGGCCAAGATCGAGAAACCCCAGGCGCTGGAAGTGCTGGGCCCGATCCTGGACCTGTGCGACGGCGTCATGGTGGCCCGCGGCGACCTGGGCGTCGAGATGGCCCCGGAAGAGGTGCCGGTGGCCCAGAAGGTCATCCTGCGCGCCGCCCGCGAGCGCGGCATCCCGGTCATCGTCGCCACCCAGATGCTGGAGTCGATGACCAGCTCGCCGACCCCGACCCGGGCCGAAGCGTCCGACGTGGCCAACGCGGTCTACGAGGGCGCCGACGCGGTCATGCTGTCGGCAGAAAGCGCCGCCGGCGACTATCCGGAAGAGGCCGTGACGATGATGAGCCGCATCATCGAGCGGGTGGAGCGCGATCCGCGCTGGCCCGAACTGATGCAGGCCGAACAGCCGCACAACGACGAGGACGCCGACGTCCTGGTGGTGGCCGCCGCCCAGGCCGCCAAGGCCGGTTCGACCAAATGCCTGGTGGCCTTCACCACCACCGGCGCCACCGCCCGGCGCCTGTCGCGCGAGCGGCCGCTGCAACCGGTGCTGGCCCTGTCGCCACAGATCAACGCCGTGCGCCGCATGTGCCTGGTCTGGGGCGTGGAGGCCCGCGTCAGCGGCCAGCCCGACAGCCTGGAGGTCGTCACCTCGGACGCCGTCGCCAAGGCCGTGTCGCTGGACCTGGTCGGTCCGGGCGAGCGCGTGCTGATCGTCGCCGGCACCCCGTTCGGCGCCCCCGGCGCGGCCAACCTGCTGCGCCTGGCCCACGCGCCGTTCCCGACGCGCAAGCGCTAGGACGCTATTCGCTCACCGCCTCGTGGTGCCGCACGAAGGGTTCCTGCTCGAGCAGGAACTCGGCGTCGAAGTCGTAGTACTTGGCGTGCTCGAAGTCCTCGCCGGCGAAGCGTTTGATCGCCTCGAGGTCGGTCCAGAAGGTCAGCATCTCGAAGTGCACGACCTCGCCCTCGGGCCGGGTCAGGCACCAGGCGCCCAGGTTGCCGGGCGTGGACTTGTAGTCGGGCAGGGCGACCTCGCGCATCAGCGCCAGATAGCGGTCGGCCAGGGCGGCCGGCACGCGGCCATGCCAGTTGCGGACAATCATGCGGGCTTCCTCTCCAACCTGTCGTTGGAGATGGGGAGGCGTCAGCCGAAGGGAAGCGGCAGCAGGCGCTCGTAGCCGCGGCGCACGGCGGCGTAGCATTCGCAGGTGATGGCCTCGAGGCCGGCGCGGTCCAGGATGTCGACCACCCCGCGCCGGTAGCGGATCAGGCCCTTGGCCTGCAGCGAGCCGGCCACGGCCGTGACCGTGGTGCGCTGGACGCCCAGCATGTCGGCCAGGAACTCCTGGGTCAGGTTGATGGTGTCGCCGTCGATGCGGTCGCGGCACGACAGCAGCCAGCGGCAGAAGCGGGCCTCCACCCCGTGCAGGGCGTTGCAGGCCACCGACTGGATCGCGTGGCCGAACAGCGCCTCGTTGTGGCGGTCGACCAGGTCGCGCAGGGCGGGGCTGCGGCTCCAGGCCTCATGCAGGGCCGTGGCGTTGATCCGCGAGGCGAAGCCGGGCGCCTGGACGATGGCGCGCACCAGCGACTGGCGCGGCGCCACGGCGGCCATCAGGCCCAGGGCGCCCTCGCGACCCACCGGCGCGGACTCGATCGCCGCGCCGTTCTCCATCAGCGTCATCAGCGAGATGACGCAGTCGTGGGGGAAATAGACCACCTCGATCGGGTCGCCCGGATCGCAAAGGTGCCGGCCCTTTTCCAGCTCATGGTGGGTGAGATGGGGCGAGATCAGCCCGAAATCCTCGGACGGCAGGGCGGCGAGCAGGCGGTTTTTCAAGGGTGTGGCGGTCCCGTCGGCCGAATCGACCGATGTGCGGTAGGATTCCGAAGCTATAAGTTGGAAGCCGGTGCGATGTTGTCGAGTAGCCGACACAAATGCAGAACCCTTATCCGGGGTTCCCAAAGTGCTATTGATTGCGTCGGGAACCCGACATTGCAGGAATAGTTGGAGAACCCATCGCCGTGTGCGAGGTCGGGGCCCTGGATGAACTTTCTCAGGGCCCCGTTAGGTCTGACTTTTGCTTTTGAGGACCCGTTCAGCCCAGGTTGACGTGGGCCTTGTCGCCCAGATCGGGCGTACTGTCGGTCAGGTTGGCCTTGGCCACTTCCCAGGCGAAGCGGATCGCGCCGCCCTTGGAGATCCACAACTCCGCATCCTTGGCGTCAAGGCGCAGCAGGGTCAGGGACGGGTCGTCCTTGCCGTCCGGAAACCAGGCCGCGACCATCGGGTTCCAGTACTTGTCGATGCGGGCCGTGTCGCGGGCAGTGGACAGCACGCCGCCGATGCACGCCTGGAAGTCCTGGTCCTTGGCCTGGACGATGAACATCGCCTGGGTGCCGCCGCCGGCGCTCTTGGCCAGGTCGGTGTCGTCCTTGGTGAAGAACCAGATCTGGCCGCTTTCGGGCTCGGCGAAGGCGGTCATCGGTTGGAAGTGCTGGTGGCCGTCCGTCAGGCCCAGCATGCCGAACCGGGTGTGGTCCAGCTCCTTCCAGAGGCGTTTCTCGACGGCGGCCTTGTCGTTGGGATCGGTGCTCATGATGGTTCTTCCTGCGTCTCGGGGAGCAGGAAGAACCGTCATGGTGAAGGGCGGTTCCTAGGGCTAAGCCTAGAACCCCGACAGCCGCGCGTAGCGGTCGCGGTGGAACGAGGCCGAGCCGAACAGGGCCTCGGCGACGCGGGCGCGCTTCATGTAGAGGCCGGCGTCGTGGGCGTCGGTCATGCCGATGCCGCCGTGCATCTGGACCATCTCGTTGGACGCCAGATGCAGCACCTCCGAAGCCTTGGCCTTGGCCAGCGAGGCCAGCAGGCGGGTGTCGCCGCCCGCATCCGCCGCCTCCAGCGCCGCCTCGACGCACGAGCGGGTGGTCTCCAGGTCGGTGAACAGCTTGGCGGCGCGGTGCTGCAGGGCCTGGAACGTGCCGATCACCTGGCCGAACTGGGTGCGGGTCTTGATGTAGTCCAGGGTGATCTCGAACGCGGCGGTTGCCGTGCCCAGCATCTCGGCGGCGAGGCCGGCATAGGCGCGGTCCAGCACCGGCTCCAGGATCGCCCAGCCCTTGCCGACCTCGCCCAGCACGGCGTCCGCACCGACTTCGACCTTGTCGAAGGCGATTTCGGCCGCGCCCCGGCTGTCGATCAGGGCCAGATGCTTGCGGGTCACGCCCTTGGCGCCGCCCGGCACGAGGAACAGGGTGATCCCGTCGCTGTCGCCCGCCGCGCCCGAGGTGCGGGCCGCGACGATCAGCAGGTCGGCGGCTTCGCCGTCCAGCACGAAGGTCTTGGACCCCTTCAGGACGAAGCCATTGCCGCCTTCCTTCGCCGACAGCGTGGTGTTCAGCGGGGCGTGGTGCGCGCCTTCGTCGATCGCCAGGGTGGCCACCGCCTCGCCCGTGGCGATCTTCGGCAGCCAGGCGGCCTTCTGGGCGTCCGAACCGCCCAGGACCAGGGCCGCAGCGCCGACCATGGCGGTGGAGAGCAGGGGCGAGGCCACTAGGTTGCGGCCGGTCTCCTCCAGGATCAGGCCCAGGCCCAGATAGCCGAAGGCCGAGCCGTCGTGCTCTTCGGGCACGATCACCCCGGCCCAGCCCATGGCGCCCATCTCGCTCCAGGCGGCCGGGTCGAAGCTCTGCCTGGAGCCGCCGTCGCGCAGCTTGCGCAGGGCCGTGACGGGCGCGCTGTCCTGCGTCCAACCCTTGGCGGCGTCGCGCAGCATGGTCTGTTCTTCGGTCAGGACGGCCATGTCAGGCTTGCTCCAGATTCTGATGACGGACGGCCCAGTCCAGGGCCTGTTCGAGACGGTCGTTGCCCCAGAAGAGCTCGCCGTCGGCGGTGACGAAGGAGGGCGCGCCGAACAGGCCGCGTTCCTGGGCCTGGCGGACGTGGTCCTTCAGGCGGGACTTGATCGGATCGCTGGCGGCCGCGGCCAGCACCTCGTCGGGACCCGCGCCGACCGAGGCGATCAGCGGGGCCAGCACCTCGGGCTTCGAGATGTCGTGGTCCTCGACGAAATTGGCCTGGTAGACGGCGCGGCTGAAGGCGGGCGTCCAGCCGTCCTCCAGCCCGACGATGGCGACGCGGGCGGCAAGCAGCCCGTTGCGCGGGAACTGGCTGGGATGGACCAGCGGCAGGCCCTCCATGTCGCAGACCCGTTGCAGGTCGCGCCACATGTAGTCGCCCTTCACGGGGAAGGCGTTGAACGGACTGTCGTTCAGACCCTGCTGCTCGTGCATCAGCGGCCCCAGCAGGAACGGCCGCCAAGCCACGGCCACGCCCGCCGCCTGGGCCAGGCGCTCGACGCGCATGGCGGCGGGATAGCTGTAGGTGCTGCCGAACTCGTACCAGAACTCGATCATGCGGCGTGCGCCTTCTCGTCTTCGGCGCTCATCGCATACCAGACGAAACACATCGCATCGCGGGGATCTCGTCCCGTGGCCTTCAACGCATCCAGATGGTTGGCGAAGCCCTTCTGACCTTCGGCGAGAAAGTCATATTCGTTCGGCAGTTCGTTGAAGGCGGAAAGCGCATCCGCCGCCGCAGCTTCGACGCGTGTCCCCCAAGGCTGTTCTTTTGAGACCGTGCGGTAGGTGTCGACCTCCACCCAATAGCATTCGCACACGCCGTCATCAGGCAGGCGAAATTGCAGTTGCCCTCCAACATTCAACAGGTTCGCGGCGCGCGCGGCTTCAATGACGGTCGGAATTTCTGCCAGAGGCCACGCGTATTCTCCGGCGTGGAGCGAGGCGCGGCTCAAAAGCTCGGCGGGTAGTCTTTCGATGCTGCTCATGATCCCGCGCCGCCGCTATTGGTGATCCAGCAAGCCCAGCACGCGCTTGGCCACCACGTTGAGGTTCACCTCGCTGGTGCCGCCCTCGATCGAGTTGCCCTTGGCGCGCAGCATGGCGCGCGGCACGGCCAGCTCGTCCTTGGCGAAGCCTTCGCCCTCCCAGCCCAGGCCCTGCAGGCCCAGGGCCTCGACCAGGAGCTCGGTGCGCTCCTGGTTCATCTTGGCGGCTGCGTACTTGATAATCGACACGGCGGCGCTGGGGCCCGACCCCTGCTTGGACTCCGCCTCGGCCCGGCGCACGGTCAGCATGAAGGCGTGGGCGTCCATGCGGTGGTGGGCGATGCGGGCCCGCAGGTCGCCGTCGGCCAGCTTGCCCGAAGCGTCGACCCCGATCTCCTTCTTGGCCGCCTCGACCAGGTCCAGCCCGCCGCCGCCGCCGAAGCCCGAGGCCGAGATGTTCTGACGCTCGTACTGGAGGAGGCGCTTGGCGATGTCCCAGCCGCCGTTGACCTTGCCCACCAGCTGCTCTTTCGGGACCTTCACGTTGTCGAAGAAGGTCTCGCAGAACGGCGAGGAGCCGCTGATCAGCTTGATCGGCCGGGCCTCGACGCCGGGCGAGGTCATGTCGAACAGCACGAACGAKATGCCTTCGTGCTTCTTGGTKGTGTCGGTGCGCACCAGGCAGAAGATCCAGTCGGCTTGGTCGGCGTAGCTGGTCCACACCTTCTGGCCATTGATCAGCCAGTGGTCGCCCTTGTCTTCGCACTTGGTCTGGAGAGACGCGAGATCCGAACCCGCGCCCGGCTCGCTGTAGCCCTGGCACCAGCGGGTCTCGCCGCGGATGATCTCGGGCAGGAAGCGCTTCTTCTGCTCTTCGGTGGCGTACTCCAGCAGCACCGGGCCCAGCATCCAGATGCCGAAGCTCATCAGGGCGGGGCGGGCCTTGATGCGGCGCAGCTCCTGCTCCAKCACCTTGTTCTGGGCTTTGGACAGGCCGCCGCCGCCGTACTCCTTGGGCCACATCGGGGCGGTCCAGCCTCGCTCGGCCATGCGGTCCAGCCACAGCTTGGCGTCGGGGTTCTTCCACTTGAACCGCTTGCCGCCCCAGGGCGCGTCGTCCTCGCCCATCGGGGCGTTCAGGGACGCGGGATAGTTGGCCTCGAGCCAGGATCGCGTCTCGGCCCTGAAGGCGTCCAGGTCGCCGCCGCCGAAATCCGCCATGGCCGTTCTCCCTCGTCTTCTTGCGTGTCTCGCGGCGCTTTCCCGCGCCGCCGTTTCGCTTCCTTGGCCGGCAGACTACGCCATGGGACGACGGGGGCAAGCTTATTCAAACAGATGTTCGTCACGCGGTGGGCGACCGTTGGCGACGAGGCGCGCTATAGAAGAGGTCGATGACGTGTCCCGCCGGGATTCGCCGATCAGGGGTCTTGATGTCCGCGCCGCAACTGAGGCCAGCCTTCCTCGCCGTCGCGCCGACGCTGTCGGCCATCCTGGCGGCCTGCGCGGGCATCCTGCTGCTGGCCTCGGGCGCGACGCCGTCCGAGCCGACCCGCTTCGCGATCTGGGTGGCCGTGGCTCCCGGACCGCTGATCGAGGTCAGCCACTTCGTCTCGTCGATCCTGGGCCTGGTCCTGATCCTGCTGGCCTTCGGCCTGCGCTCGCGCCTGGACGCGGCCTGGTGGGCGGCGCTGTTCGCCCTGGCGGGCGGCGCGATCCTGGCCCTGTTCAAGGGGCTGAACTGGGAAGAGACGGTCATCCTGACCGCCATCATGCTGGCCATGCTGCCGTTCCACGAGGCCTTCCCGCGCAAGGCGGCCCTGTCGCGGATGGAGATCACCCCCGGCTGGCTGCTGTCGGCGGCCGCGGCCCTGGTCGGGGTGGCCTTGTGCGGCTGGTGGACCTTCGCCCACACCGAATACGCCTCGCAGTCGGTGATGAAGACGATCGGCGACCGCGAGGTGGCCCGGGCCATCCGCTCGTCGGCCGCCGCCGCCATCGTGCTGATGGCCATCGGCGTCTGGCGGCTGATCGCCACCCCCGCCACCCCGCCGGTGGTGGACGACACCGACCCCGACTTCGACCGGGTGCGCGCCATCCTGGCCAAGGCCGAGAGCGCCGAGCCGCCGTCGAACCTGGCCCTGCTGGGCGACAAGCGCTTCCTGTTCTCGGCCTCGGGCGAGAGCTTCCTGATGTTCGGCGTGCGCGGCCGCTCCTGGATCGCCATGGGGCCCCCTGTCGGGCGCGACGACGAGCGGATGGAGCTGTTCTGGCGCTTCCGCGAACTGGCCGACGCCCACGCCGCCCGCGCCGGCTTCTATGCCCTGGGTCCCGCCGACCTGCCCGACAGCGTCGACCTGGGGTTGGCCATCCAGAAGACCGGCGAGAGCGCCGCGGTGCCGCTGGAGGCCTTTTCGCTGGCCGGCCGCCGCCGCGAGGTCCTGCGCCGCAACTGGCGCAAGGCCGGGGAGGGCGGGGCGGCTTTCGAGGTCCTGCCCGCCGACCAGGTCCACACCATCATGCCCACGCTGAAGGTGATCTCCGACGCCTGGCTGGCCCACCACGCCGGCGGCGAGAAGGGCTTCTCGATGGGCGGCTTCGACGAGCGCTATGTGGCCGAGTTCCCGGTCGCCCTGGTGCGGGTCGAGGACCAGATCGTCGCCTTCGCCACGCTCTGGACGACGGCCAACAAGGTCTCGTTCTCGATGGACTTGATGCGCTATTCCGACGACGCGCCCAAGAACGTCATGGACTACCTGTTCGTCGAGCTCTTGGGCTGGGGCAAGGAGCAGGGGTATCAGGCGTTCGAGTTCGGGGTGGCCCCGCTGGCCGGCCTGGAGGATCGCCCGCTGGCGCCGATCATGTCGCGCGTAGGCCGTCTGCTCTACGAGCGCGGCGAGGAAATCTACAATTTCCAGGGCGTGCGGCGGTACAAGGACAAGTACGACCCGGTCTGGCAGCCGCGCTACATTGCCGCGCCTCACAAGTGGGCCATACCCTTTTTGCTTGCGGACATCGGCCTGCTGTCGTCCGGCGGCGTCTCCGGACTGACGAAAAGGCCGCGACCTAGTAGCGCGGGTCGCCCGTCTTCATCCCCAGCAGATTGAGGATATGGGCCGCCATCAGCAGGGCGACGACGGCGCCGGCCACCATCAGCGGGCGCCACGGCATCATCCGCGGACCCTTTAGAACATTGATCGGACGGGCCCCGCGCCAGCCGCAGAAGACGGCGAACAGCAGGGCGGCGACGGCGATGGCGATAGTGGTCGGAAGCTCCATTTCACTCTCATGGCCTGCGACAATCAGCCATGCAAATCGTTAACGCGCGTTAACCACGTGCAGCCGAATCTTAGGTACACACGTTGAGGAAGTGTGCCTGTTAACCATCCACAGTTAATCTTGACCATTGCTATATGTAGCGGTTGAGGTCGCGTTTACACGCTAGGAATCGGTGTCTAGCGTTGGTTCCCAGGTGCATAGGGAACGATTCGGATGACGGCCGCCGCGCCATGGAGCGTTAAGGGGATCGACCCCAAGGCACGTGAGGTTGCGAAAGACCTCGCGCGTCGCTCCGGCATGACGCTGGGCGAATGGCTCAATCGAATGATCATCGAGGGCGAGGGTTTCGACGCCGCCGCCCTGGAAGCCTTCGGCGAGCCCAGCCGTCCGTCACTGGCCGTCAACAACGACCGCGCCAACCCTTCCTATTACGAGACCGACCGTCGCGGCGCGCCGTCGCGCATCGAGGCGCGTGAGCATCCCGCTGACGAAGTCGGTCGCGTGGCCGTCGCCCTGGACCGCCTGACCGACCGCATCGAGGCGGCCGAGAAGCGCTCGGCCCAGGCCATCTCCGGCATCGACGAATCCGTGCGCGGCGCCCTGCAGCGCCTAGTCGCCGCCGAGCGCGAGCAGGTGGCCGTGGCCGCCCGCTTCGAGGGCGCGGTGGACGAGATCAAGACCGACCAGACCCGCGCCGCCGAACGGCTGCGCCGGATGGAGGCCGAGGCCGCCGGTCCGCGCTCGGCTGAAGCCTTGCGCGCCCTGGAAGGCGCCCTGGGCAAGGTCGCCGGCCACCTCTACGAGGGCGAGGCCCGCACCCGCGAGACCATCGCCCATCTGGAACAGCGCCTGGACAACCAGGCCGGCGTCGGGGCCGGCGATCCCTCGGCCCTGGTCGAGGAAGTCGTGGCCCGCCTGGGCCAGCGCCTGGAAGCCGCCGAGGCCCGCACCGCCGAAGCCCTGCAGGCCCTGACCACGTCGTTCACCGCCCTGGACGGCCGCCTGCGCACCGTCGAGAGCAGCAATCCGGGCGAAGGCGTCCAGAAGCGGCTCGACGACCTGTCCAACGGCCTGACCCAGCGCATGGAGGCCGCCCGTCTGGAGATGGCCGCCAAGCTGCGCGAGAGCGCCGACGGCCGCTTCGACCGCATGGAGCGCAAGCTGGGCGAGATGACCGCCCACGTGCAGGCCGCCGAGCAGCGCTCGGCCCAGGCCATCGAGCGCATGGGTCGCGAAGTGGTCGGCATGGCCGACGCCCTGAACCGCCGCGTCCAGACCTCGGAAGCCCGCGCCAACGCCGCCATCGAGCAGGTCGCCGCCAGCATCGACCAGAAGCTGAACCGCGCCGACAGCGTCCAGGCCCAGGCCCTGGAGAAGCTGGGCGCCGAGATCGCCCGCATCACCGAGAAGCTGGCCGAGCGGATCGGCAACGCCGAGCGCCGTAACGCCCTGGCCATMGACGATGTCGGCGACCRGGTCACCCGCGTCACCGACCGCCTGAACCAGCGCCACGAGCGCACGTCGCAGGAACTGGTCGACCGCATCCGCCAGAGCGAGGAGCGCACCGCGCGCCTGCTGGAGGAAGCGCGCGAGAAGATCGACACCAAGCTGGCCGACGCCCAGCGTCGCCTGGCCGAGCAGGCCGCCGCGGCCGCGCCGCCGGCCCGTCCCGCCGCCTCGCCGTTCGACGACGGCGACCGCTTCTCGTTCGGCGGCGAGGCCGTCCCCGAGGACGTCTTCCACCAGCCGGCCGCCTTCATCCCGGCCCAGACCTCGACCCCGGCCCGCACCGCGGCCCCGGCGGCGTTCGAGGCACCCGCGTATGAGGCTCCTGCCTTCCCGACCGCCGAGCCGCCCGCCATGGAGTTCGGCGACGAGGACTTCGAGGCCGCCGACGGCTTCACCTCGGCCCTGGAGCCGGAAGCGGCGTTCGAGGCGGAAACCGACTACGACAGCGACTTCTCGGCTCCGGAATTCGGCGCCTCCGGCTTCTCGGCGCCGGAAGAGCCGGCCGCGCCCGGCCGTCCGCTGTCGACCCGCGAAGTGATCGAGCAGGCCCGCGCCGCCGCGCGCCAAGCGGCCCTGGCCGGCGACGCCAAGGGCAAGGACAAGACCAAGGCCAAGAAGCCGGCGACCTCGCTGTTCGCCGGCTTCGGCGCCAAGGGCTCCGAGAAGAAGGCCAAGAAGGGCGGCATGAAGACCGCCCTGATGGTCTCGGCCGCCGCCGCCTGCCTGGGCGTGGGCGCGGCCAGCTTCTTCATCAATTCCGAAGGCGCGGGCGGACCGCTTCCCGACCGCGTGGCCAAGGGCATCGCCAACAAGTCGAGCGGCGAGATCCGTTCGGCCGAGGTCGACACCAGCCCGGCCGGCGCCCGCGCCGCCGTGGCCCTGACGTCCGCCGCCGCGACGCCCGTCGAGGCCGCCCCGATCGAGGCCGCGCCCGTCGCGCCCCCGTCCGAGAACGCCCAGGCCCTCTACGAGGACGGCGTGCGCCGCATCGAGGCCAAGGACCGCACGGGCCTGGAAAGCCTGCGCAAGGCCGCCAACCTCGGCCTGCCGCGCGCCCAGTTCTACCTGGCCAAGCTGTACGAGCAGGGCGAGGGCGGGGTGAAGAAGGACCTGGCCGAGGCCCGTCGCTGGACCGAGCGCGCCGCCACGGCCGGCGAGGCCCGCGCCATGCACAACCTGGCCCTCTACTACTACAAGGGCGAGGGCGGCGAACGGAACTCGACCAAGGCCGCCAGCTGGTTCCGCAAGGCCTCGGACCTGGGCCTGGTCGACAGCCAGTTCAACCTGGCCCAGCTCTATGAAGGCGGGTGGGGCGTCAGCCAGAACCCGACCGAAGCCTACAAGTGGTACCTGATCGCCGCGCGGTCGGGCGACACCGCCTCGCGCGCCCGGGCCTTGGCCCTGCGCGCCCAGCTGACCGCCGAGGGCCAGCGGATCGCCGAGCGTTCGGCCAGCGCCTTCCGTTCGCAGGCCGCCGCGCCCGTCCAGGCCGTTGTCTCGACCGCCGCCCCCAGCGCCGGCCTGGCCACCGCCCAGCGCGCGCTGTCGAAGCTGGGCTACTACCAGGGCCCGCAGGATGGCGTGACCTCGCCGGCCCTGCAGATGGCCATCGCCGCCTACCAGCGCGACCAGAACATGCAGCCGTCGGGCGCCCTGGACGGCGACACCCTCAGCCGCCTGTCGACCTGGGCCCGCTGAGCCCTAAGGCCAAGCTTCCCAAACCTTTCTGGGTGTGCGAGCGTCCGCGCTCGACCACAGGCTGTGTCCTGTGGTCAAATATCGTCCGTGGACCTATGGGCTGACCTCGGTAATAGTCAGTCCCTTCCGGGGGGAAGGGCGCGCGTCGGAGCTCGCGCCCGAAGGAGTAGACATGGCGTTCGAAGCAGCGACGGCCGATCACACGCAGGATCGCGTGCCGGTGCCCCCCGCCGTATGGGTTTGCGGCCTGGCCACCCTGGTCCCGTTCATCGTCTGCTCGGCCCTGTTCTGCTACGGCCCCATCGACATGCGGCAGGTCGCGCTGATCAGCCTGCTGGCCTATTCCAGCGCCATGATGTCGTACCTGGGCGGCGTGCGCTGCGGTCTCGAGATCGAGCGCGCCAGCCCCCGCTGGATGACCCTGGGCCTTTCGCTGCTGTTCCCCCTGGCCGGTTTCGGCCTGCTGCTGGGCGGCCTGAAGTTCGAGCCCGCGTGGCAGCTCTCGGGCTTCCTGTTGGTCTTCATCCTGCAATGGCTGTGGGACGTGACCAATCATGACGGCCCCGCCTGGCGTCCGCGCCTGCGCACCTTGCTGACCTCCGGCGCGGCCATCTCCCTGGCCTTCGCCCTCGAGCAGGCCCTCCACCTCTAGAAGACGTCGCCTATTGGTTGGTGGCCACCGCCTCGGTCGCCGCCGCGTCCGTCGCAGCGCCCGTGGCGACATCGGCCACCGGCGCGCTGACCACCACCGTCGAGGCGGCCTCGTCCTTGGCCTTCGGCGCATTGATGAAGGGCGTGGCCTCGTTCAGCGGGTCGGACACGCAGGCCGCCGCCACCTGCTTGCTCAGCTTCTCTTCCTTGGTGTTCTGCTGCATGCCCAGGGCGGCCGAGGCCACGGTGCCGGCGAACGGCACGACGGCGTTGCCGCCCATGCCGACGGCCTTCTTCAGCAGATTGGGCTCTTCGTAGTCGATCGCCTTGGTGCGCAGGGCCTTGCAGGCCTCGGTGTCGTATTTCGGGTCCTTGGCGTCGAGCTTGGCCACGGTCTTGACCGGGGGCTCGCCGGCCACGGCGACCTGCGGGGTCGCCAACGGCGACAGGGCTAGAACGGCGCCGATGCCGATCAGGATCGGTCGCATCACGAAATCTCCATTTTCCAACGTCCCGGGGATCAAACGCCCGGACGCGGAGGGTGATCCGTTCGTTCGTCGGGCGGGCCGTCAGTCGGGCCGCAGCGACTTCCAGCCGACCGCGTGCACGCGCCGGGGCCCCAGGGCGGCGGCCAGGGCCGGGCCGCCGAACAGCGGGGCGAAGGCCGGGTCCAGGATATTCAGTCCGCCCGTGAACGCCCCGAACGCCGGCAGGACCAGGCGCGTCCCGTCGGTGACGAAGCAGCGCCGCCGCACCGTGGCCCGGCCGCTGGTCACCTTGGCGGCCGGATGCAGGTGGCCGGCCACCTCGCCCGGCTGGGCGCCGGGCAGGGGCTCGTGGCGGAAGGTCAGGCCGGCGAACGCGGCCTCGTCGACCACGTCGCCGGGCAGGCTCCTGGGCCCATCCTCGTCGTGGTTGCCCACCGCCCAGACCAGCCGACGGCCCAGGGCCAGGGCGGCGATGCGGACCCGGTCCTCCTCCGGCAGGCGATCCTCGCCCGCGCCGTCGTGGAAGCTGTCGCCCAGGAAGACCAGGGTCGCGGGCGACAGCGCCGCCAGCTCGCGCTCCAGCCGGTCCAGGGTCTCGCGGGTGTCGTAGGGCGGCAGCATCTGGCCGAAGCGCGCGGCGTAGCTGCTGCCCTTCTCGAAGTGCAGGTCGGCCACCACCATCGTGCGCTCGGCCTCCAGCCACAGGGCGCCGGAGTGGCGCAGGACGGCGCGCGTCCCCGCGATCTCGAGCCGCAGGCCCCCGCAATCGCCGATCTGAAACGCCAGTTGGGTCACGCCACCAATACTCTCATCAAGCCATCGCCTCGGCGATCAAGTCTTCCTCGGCCTCGGCCAGCACCATTTCGCCCGCCGCGTCGCCCGGCGCGCGCTCGCGGCCGATCTCCAGCATGATCGGTACGGCGAAGGGCGAAACATGGTCCAGGGTCGCATGGCGGATGCGGCCGCCGCCGATCCGCGCCAGCATGTCGCCCAGCCGCGCCACGTCCAGCGACCCGGTCGCCGCGTCGGCCCGGGCGCAGCGCAGCAGCAGGTGGTCGGGTTGGTGGCGGCGCAGGACGTCGTAGATCAGGTCGGTCGAGAAGGTCACCTGCCGGCCGGACTTCTCCATGCCCGGATGCCTGCGCTCGATCAGGCCCGAGATCAGGGCGCAGACCTTGAAGGCGCGCTTCATCAGGAAGCTMTCGTCCAGCCAGGCCTCCAGGTCGTCGCCCAGCATGTCCTGGGCGAACAGTTCGTCCAGGTCCAGTTGGTCCATCGGCTTCAGCGACCAGATGGCCACCGCGTAGTCGTTGGCCACGAAACCCAGGGGCCCGACGCCCAGCCGGTCCAGCCGCCGGGTCAGCAGCATGGCCAGGGTGGTGTGGGCCAGGCGCCCCTCGAACGGATAGCAGACCAGGTGGAAGCGCTTCCCGTGCGGGAAGGTCTCCAGMAGCATCTCGTCCTGCTCGGGRATGATCGAACGGACCTTCTGGTAGTTCAGCCACTCCTGGACGTCCGGGGGCAGGGCGGGCCATTCGGCCTCGTCGTGCATCATCGCCCGTACGCGGCCGGCCAGATAGGTCGACAGGGGGAACTTCGACCCACCCCAGCTGGGCATCTTGGGGTCCTTGTCCGGGGCGGGCGTGACGAAGGCGTCGGCCCCGACCAGGCTGTTGAACCGCCAGACCTGGCCGGCGAAGACGAAGGTGTCGCCGGGCGTCATGGCCTCGAAGAAGCCCTCCTCGGCCTCGCCCACCTTGCGCCCGCCCATGGGACGTTTGCCGCCGCCGATGCGGACATTGATCATGGCCGGCGAGACAATGGCCCCCACGTTCATCCGGTGGGCCAGCACCGCCTGGGCGTTGCGCGCTCGCCAGAGCCCGTCCTGGCCCGGCACGATGCGGCGGAACTTGTCGTAGGTGCGCAGGGCGTAGCCGCCGGTCGAGACGAAGTCGACGACGGTCTCGAAGTCCTCCCACGACAGGTCGGCGTAGGGGCCGGCCGTGCGGACCTCGTCATAGAGCTCGGTCGGGGCGAAGGGTTCCGAGCACGCGCAGCCCATGATGTGCTGGGCCAGGACATCCAGCGCGCCGATGCGAGCCGGCTCGCCGTCCAGATGCCCGCCCAGGATGGCGTCGGCGGCGGCGCGGCATTCCAGGAACTCGAAGCGATTGGCCGGGGCCAGGATGGCGCGCGAGGGCTCGTCCAGGCGGTGGTTGGCGCGGCCGATCCGCTGGACCATCCTCGAGGCCCCCTTGGGCGCGGCCAGCTGGATCACCAGGTCCACGTCGCCCCAGTCGATGCCCATGTCGAGGGTCGAGGTGCAGACCACGGCGCGGATCTCGCCGCGGGCCATGGCCGCCTCGACCTTGCGCCGCTGCTCGGCCGCCAGGCTGCCGTGGTGCAGGGCGATGGCCAGGCMGTCGTCGTTCAGCTTCCACAGTTCCTGGAACGCGAACTCCGCCTGGAAGCGCGTGTTGACGAAGACCAGGGCGGTCTTGGCGCCTTTGATGATCTCGTAGATCTCGGCCATGGCGTGCTCGGCCGTGTGCCCGGCCCACGGCACGCGGCCGCCCGAGACCAGCACCTCGACGATCGGCTGGGCGCCGCCCTGGCCCAGGACGAGGTCGACGGTGTGCAGATCCTCCCCCTGTGAGGGAGGTGTCGGCGAAGCCGGCGGAGGGGGGCGTGATCCGGCGTTGGCCGCCGTATCCCCCAACCGGCCTTCGGCCGCCTCCCCCACGGGGGGAGGATCTGAATTGGAACGGGGGCCATTCCAGCCCAACCACCTTCTTACCAGGTCCGGATCGTCCACCGTCGCCGACAGCCCCACCCGCCGCATGTTCGGCGCGAAGCGCTGCAGGCGGGCCAGCCCCAGCGACAGAAGGTCGCCGCGCTTGGAGGGCCAGATGGCGTGGGCCTCGTCGATGATCACGCAGGACAGGTCTTCGAAATAGGTCCGCGCGCCCTCCCAGGCGCAGAACAGGGCCAGTTGCTCGGGCGTGGTCAGCAGGATGTCGGGCGGGCGCAGGCGCTGGCGCTGCTTGCGGGCCTCGCCGGTGTCGCCGGTGCGGCTCTCGGCCACGATGTTCAGGCCCATCTCGCGGATCGGCGTGGCCAGGTTGCGCTCGATATCGACCGCCAGGGCCTTGAGCGGCGAAATGTAGAGGGTGTGGACGCCGGCGGGAGTGTTGCGCGGGGCCCGCTCGGCCAGCTCGATCAGGCTGGGCAGGAAGCCGGCCAGGGTCTTGCCGCCGCCCGTGGGGGCGATCAGAAGGGCGTCACGACCCTGCCGGCCCTTCTCGACCATGGCCAGCTGATGCGGCCGCGGCGCCCAGCCGCGCGAGGCGAACCACTCTTGAAAGCGTGGAGGAAGGGCGGTCGCCGCGAGCATTGCCCAGGCCTATAGCATGTTCCCGTTCCGTTTCCATGCGGCTACCTGCCGCTTTCCGGTGTTTTGACAACAGTGGTACGCGAGACTACCCGAAGGACGGGATCGTTAGGGGCGTGACGCAGATGGCACCGATGGCTCGCAACAGCCTTGCAGGCTTGGCCTTGGCGACGATCCTCGCGATCGGCGCGCCGGCGCTTTCGGCCCCGCTTCCGGCGGCGCCCGCCGCGGCGGCCGAGCCGAGCCGGGCCGAGCTGCTGCGTCGGGCCCAGGCCGGGGACGTCACCGCCTACGACCTGCTGGCCAGCAGCTATCTCGACGGCGAGGGCGACCAGCGCGACGTCAACGCCGCCGTGCGCTGGCTGGAGCAGGGGGTCAAGGCCGGCGACACCGACTGCATGATCGCCCTGGGCAACCTCTATTTCGAAGGCGACGACCTGGACCAGGACCAGGCCAAGGCCCTGTCGCTGTACAAGGCCGCCGCGGCCGAGGGCGACGCCCTGGGCGCCTACAACGCCGGCCTGGTCTACGAGACCAGCGCCGACGACCTGACCCAAGCCCTGGGCTGGTACTGGCGCGCGGCCATGGGCGGCGACGAGGGCGGGATGTACAAGCTGGCCCTGGCCTATCAGTTGGGGCAGGGCGTGCCGACCGACGAGGCCCAGGCCGTGGCGTGGATGCGCAAGGCCGCCGCCGCCGGCTCGGTCGACGCGATCAACGACCTGGGCTCCTACTATCTGCAGGGCTATGGCGTGCCGGTCGACGAGGTCCAGGCGCTGAAGCTCTATGTGGACGCCGCCCAGCAGGGCTCGGCCGTGGCCCTGGCCAATGTCGCCGCCGCCTATCACAACGGCGAGGGCGTCGCGGTCGACTTCGAGAAGGCGCTCAGCCTCTACGCCCAGTCGGCCAAGGCCGGCAACCTCACGGCCTATTACGACCTGGGCCAGATGTACGAGGACGGCGAAGGCGTGAAGGCCAGCCGCGCCAAAGCGGTGCAGCTGTACCGGCTGGCCGCCGAGAGCGAGGACGACGAGGTGGCCGAGATGGCCGAGGACGCCGTCGAGCGCCTCGAAGGCGGCTCCTCGGAAACCCCGATCGCCTGATCGATTCCGACTAGGGCAGCAGGCTGTAGGTCACCGTCACCCGCGCCGTGCGCGTGATCGGCGGCGGGGTCATGGCCAGGGGCGCGGCCAGCTTGGACGCCGTGACGACGACCTCGGCGCGCGCCGGCGGGGGCGGCGGCGGAGGCGCTGGGGGAACCCCGAAGGCGCCGATGTTGACGGCCTGGGAATCCTGGATCCGCACGAGCGGTCCCAGCTTGCCGCCCGAGCTCTCGGCGATCAGCTGGGCCTGGCGCTTGGCGTCGGCGATGGCCGACCGCATCGCCTTATCCTCCAGCGGCTGGTCGTCGGTCAGTCCGCCGTTGCTGACATTGATGTCGGAACCGCCCAGCTGGGCGGCCAGGGAAGCGACGTCGCCGACCTGCTTGGCCGGCGTCACCTTCACCTGGAAACCGACCGTGGCCACGCTGCCGATCACCGCGCATTCGCCGGTGCTGAGGTTGGGCGCCCCGTAGTTGTTGGCGTTGCAGGTCTTGGGACGGACTTCGCGGATCGACAGCGTGCTGCTGCGCACGTCCAGGGTCGGCTTGCCGGACAAGGCGGCCAGGCTGGCGTCCAGCTTGCCGCGGCTGGTCGACAGGGCCGTGACCGCCTCAGGCGAGGTGGGGCCTTCGCCGCGCAGGTTGAACGACAGCCAGGCGTAGTCGGCCGGCGTCTCGGCGCGGCCGTTGCCGATCACCGTGACGGTCGGGCCGGCGGGCTCCGGGGCTTGGGCGAAGGCGGCCGAGGCGGGGGCGCAGGCCAAGGCGGCGACGAGCAGAAGACGCATGCGAAAGCTCCATTTGAGGTTGCAACCATGGCAGAGCCTGGACGCCTCGCCAAGCTGTGGATTGTTCCCGTTCCGTTTCTGTCGCCGATCCGCTAAAAGGATGCGTGACCGCACAGATTCCCGCCCTCGATCTCGCCCCCGCCCTGGTGGTGCTGCCCGGACMCCGCGCTGGCGTGGCCGATGGTTCGGGCGAAGGGCGGATGCTGCGCACGCCCGACGCCCGCGACCTGTTCGAATACGGCCCGGTGCTGGTCGCCCACGCCTCGATGACCGCCAAGCGGCTTAACCTGCAGGCTCCGGCCCGCGGGCGCGGCGTGTTCGACGTGCTGGAGCTCTACGCCTTCACCCGTCCGGCCACCTTCTGCGCGCCCTCGGCGGTGGGCTTGGCCACGGCCCTGGGTCTGCCCGAGCCCAAGGGCGCGGCGGCCCAGGCCCAGACCCTGCGCGACGCCGCCGCGGCCCTGCTGCACGAACTGGCCCTGACGCCCCGACCGTCGCGCGAAGAAGCGCTGGCGGTGGCCGAGACCCTGGCTCGAGCCGGCTGGTCGTGGGGACCGGCGGTGGTCGGCGCTCTGCGCTCGGCCCCGGTCGGCAATCAGTTTCGCAGTTCCGGCCTCGACGTCTGGGCTCGCGCGACCGAGTGGGAAGACCAAGCCCCGCCCGGCGAGCCCGGCAGCCGTCCCGTCGATCCCGAACGCGCCAGCGAACGCCTGCGCGAGCTGCTGCACCGCTCGGGCCTGGACGAGGTGCGCGAGGCCCAGGACACCTTCGCCCGCGAGGCCGCCTACGCCTTCGCCCCCCGCGACCGCGAGGGCGAGCCCCAGATGATGCTGGCCGAGGCCGGCACCGGGGTCGGCAAGACCCTGGGCTACCTGGCGCCCGCCTCGGTGTGGGCCGAGATGAACGGCCCGGCGGTCTGGGTCAGCACCTACACCCGCGCCCTGCAGCGCCAGATCGAGCGCGAGAGCCAGTCGATCTATCCCGACCCGCTGGTCCGGGCCCGCAAGGCCGTGGTCCGCAAGGGGCGCGAGAACTACATCTGCCTGCTGAACTTCCAGGAGCAGGTGAACACCGCCCAGCTGGGCAACGGCGACCTGATCGGCCTGGCGCTGGCGGCCCGCTGGGCCCGCGCCAGTCGCGACGGCGACATGACCGGCGGCGACTTCCCGGCCTGGCTGCCGACCCTGTTCGCCATCGCCCCTTCGGCCCAGGCTGGACCGGCCAACCTGGTCGACCGGCGCGGCGAGTGCATCCACGCCGGTTGCCAGCACTACCGCGTCTGCTTCATCGAAAAGGCCGTGCGGGCCTCCAAGCGAGCCGACATCGTCATCGCCAACCACGCCCTGGTGCTGAGCCAGGCGGCCTTCGACGGCGCGCGGGCGGCGCGCGGCCTGAAGGGCGACAACGAGACCACCTCGCTGAAACGCATCGTCTTCGACGAGGGCCACCACCTGTTCGACGCCGCCGACAGCGCCTTCTCGGCCGCCCTGTCCGGCGCCGAGGCCGCCGAGCTGCGGCGCTGGCTGCGCGGCCCCGAGGGACGCGGCCRACGGGGCAGGGGGCTGGAGGCCCGGCTGCTGGACATCATCGGCGAGCGGGGAGGCGCGCGCGGGGCCCTGAACGCCGCCCTGCACGCCGCCGCCGCCCTGCCGGGCGAGGGCTGGTCGGGCCGCATCGCYCCGCCGGACGGCCAGGTCAATCCGATCGGCCCGATCGAGACCTATCTGGTCTCGGTGATCGAGCAATTGCGCGCCAGGGTCACCGACCGTCCCGGCGCGGCCGAGCAGGGGCTGCAATGCGCCGCCCGCCCGGCCATCGACCTGGTCCGCGAACGGGCCGGCGAGGCGGCCAAGGCCCTGGCGGCCATCGAGGCCCCGCTGCTGGCCCTGGCTCGCCACCTGGAAGACGTGCTGGACGAGGAGGCCGACACCCTGCCGACCGGCGAGCGGGCGCGGATCGAGGGCGCGCTGCGCGGCCTGGACCGCCGGGCCCGCATGACCCTGCCGGCCTGGCGCTCGATCCTCAAGGCCATCGACGAGGACGCGGAAGACGATCCGGAGTTCGTCGACTGGTTCGAGGCCACGTTCCTGTACGGCCGCGTCGTCGACGCCGCCTGCCGCCGTCACTGGGTGGACCCGACCGAGCCGCTGCGCGCGGCGGTCTTGAGCCCCGCCCACGGCGTGCTGGTCACCAGCGCCACCCTGACCGACCCGGCGCTGGAGGACCCCTTCGCCCTGGCCGAGATGCGCACCGGCGCGGCGCGCCTGCCGCAGAGTCCCAAGGTGCTGCGCCTGGTCTCGCCGTTTGACTACGCGAAGAACGCCCGGGCCTTCGTGGTAACCGACGTGGGCAAGGACGACCCGCGCCAGGTGTCGGCGGCGATGCGCGAGCTGTTCCTGGCGGCCGGCGGCGGGGGGCTTGGCCTGTTCACCGCCATCCGGCGGCTGAAGGCGGTGCACGAGCGGATCGCCGGGCCCCTGGCCGACCAGGGCCTGGCGCTGTACGCCCAGCACGTCGACCCGCTGGAGGCCGGGGCCCTGGTCGACATCTTCCGGGCCGAGGAGGACGCGTGCCTCCTGGGCACCGACGCCATCCGCGACGGCATCGACGTGCCGGGCCGGTCCCTGCGCCTGCTGGTCTTCGACCGCGTGCCCTGGCCGCGTCCCGACGTGCTGCACAAGGCCCGCCGCGCCAGGTTCGGCGGCAAGGGCTACGACGACTCCACCGCCCGCGCCCGCATCAGCCAGGCCTTCGGCCGCCTGATCCGTCGGGCCGACGACCGCGGGGTGTTCGTGATGCTGGACGCCGCCGCCCCGACGCGGCTGTTCTCCAGCCTGCCCGAGGGCGTGACGCTGGAGCGTGTCAGCCTCGTCGAGGCGATCGAGGCGACCGCCGCATTTTTGTCGGAAGAGCGGTCTTAATCAGCCCCCTGAAGGGTTTCAGTGAAGCTCGCCCCGCCTATATGCGGGGCGGTCGTCGTCGGGATGTTGCAAGTGGCGTTGGGTAGAGGTTTGGCGGCCTTGTCGGTGGTCGCGGCGCTGGGGATCGCGCCGGTCGCTCGGGCCGGGGAATTCGTGCGCGCGGACTGCCGCGCGGTGGTCAAGCCGACCGACGCGATCCGCTTCGACACCGACGAGCACCTGCGCTGGTACAAGCGGTTCTGGACCGGGACCTGCGATCACCTGACCTTCTGCTTCCCCGGCTCGCCCAACTGGAACGAGATCGTCGGCAAGCTGCTGGTCAAGGGCGGTCCCGCCGAACAGCCGGCCCTTCTGCCCAAGGCCTGCCGCCTGGGCCAGCTGATCGGCCTGGAATGGGCCAAGGACAAGGATGTCCAGAAGATCAGCACCAAGGACCTGAAGCAGTTCAGCGGCATGCTGGACGCCGCCGGCGACCCGCTGAAGGGCGTCGAGGCCGTCGACGCCAAKGCCCGCGTCMTGGCCGCCCAGCCGGCCCGGCCGGCGGCGTCGCAAAAGCCCTGATAGAGTCGCCTGTCCGACGCATTCGCGTCGAATTCCTGCAACGGAACGCGGCTACACACCCTGGCGTCGGGGGAAGTGCCAGGAGCGTTCGCATGACCAGGTCCCAGATCACCGCCGATGTCGCCGTCGACGACCAAGCCGATCCCGGTCACGCCCGCTCCGCCCGGGCCCTGGTGCAGGGCGTGCGCTGGCGAAGCGGCCTTTCGCAGGGCGAGTTCGCGCGGGCCTTCTGCATTCCCCTGGCCCAATTGGCCGCGCTGGAGCTGGGCCAGGCGCGGGCAGACGAGGCCCTGACGGCCTATCTGCGGGTCATCGACCATGCGCCGGACGCGGTGCGCGAGGCGCTCGAGCGCCACTAGGACGCCGGGGCAGGATTTGTCGTCCGGTCCCACGTCTGGCATGGAGGGGGCGAGTAAGGAGCCTTCGCCTCGTGACCGACGCCCGCACCCAGAAGCAGCGCATGCTGGCCGGCGACCTCTACAGCCCCATCGATCCGGAGATCATGGCCGACCACGAGGCGGCCGTGGCCTGGATGGGGCGCTACAACGCCCTGGACCTGCCGCCGTCGGAACGCCACGCCCTGCTCAAGGAACTGCTGGCCGAAGTCGGCGACCGGGTCAGTATCCGGCCGCCGTTCCACTGCGACTACGGCTACAACATCGCCATCGGCGAGGGCGTGTTCCTCAACTTCAACTGCGTGATCCTGGACGTCACCAAGGTGACCATCGGGGCGGCGACGACGATCGGGCCGCATGTGCAGATCTACACCGCCGAACACCCGCGCGATCCGGTCGAGCGCCGCACCGGCATCGAATATTCCCGGCCGGTGGTGATCGGCGAGAACGTGTGGATCGGCGGCGGCTCGATCATCCTGCCCGGGGTGACGGTCGGCGACGACGCCATCATCGGGGCGGGCAGCGTGGTCACCCGCGACGTGCCCAAGGGCGCAACCGTCGTGGGCAACCCGGCGCGTGTCAGGCCTTCGGCCTGATCGGAATCCACGCCTCCAGCCCGCCGTCGCCTGTCCGCGGATCGAACTCCGGCCCGTAGCGCTCGAAGAACGGGGCGTCAGCGGGCTCGTAGTCCGACGCCGGCAGCCACTGGGTGTAGATGGTGTGCATGGTCCGGCGGATGGTCGAGACGTGCTCGGCGTGGCGGAACACCGCGTACAGATGGGCCGGGACCCGCACCGACGCGAAGCCCTCCGGCAGGTCGGAGAAGTCGGCCACCTCGACGCCGCTGACATAGTCGAAATTGCCCAGGTCGTCGCCGTTCAGCACCACGCCGTAGGCCACGTTCCCGACCTCGCCGGGAATGTGGCCGATGTGTTCGCCGAAGCGCTGCCATTGGGCGGGGATGCCGCCGGGGCCCTCGCAGCCGTAGCGGCCGGAGAGGCCGGCGATCAGCAGGGCGCGGCCCTGTTCGATACGGGGCGGGGGAAGGTCGGTTCGAAGGCTTGCGTCCAGCACGATGGGCTCCACGAGGTTCAGGGGTTCCAGGTCGCGCGTCGCCCGCACCTGCTCGGGGGTGACCCCGAACTGGTCGCGGAACGCGCGGGTGAACGCCTCGTGCGAGCCGTAGCCGGCCTCCAGGGCCACCGACAGGATGTCGGGAGCCCCTTGGGCCAGCCGCCGGGCCGCCTCCGTCAGCCGCCGCCCGCGCAGATAGCCGATCACCGGGCGACCGGTGGCGACCACGAAGGCGCGGGACATGTGGAAGCGCGAAACCCCGCCGGCGTCGGCGATCTCGTCCAGGTCCAGGGGCTGGGCGGAATGGCTCTCGATGAACCAGATGGCCTGTTCGACGGGGTTCATGGGCGGGTCTCGCGACGAAGCGTGCGACCTGGATAGCGTGGGCTTCGCCGGCCTATTTGATCGCGATTGCGCTCAGAGCAAAGTCCGCTGCGCCGGCTCGGCCTCCGCCGCGGCGGGCGCTTCGCCCCGGCGACGCAGTTCGGTCTCGGCGCTGAAGCGGATGTTCGGATCGCGATCCTGCGCCAGCGTCGAAAGGGCTTCGGCGGCGAGACGGTCCCAGGGCTTGCCGCGCTCCGGACCGGTCGGCACGCGCGGCAGCAGGCCCGGCTCGCGGCTCCAGGCCAGCAGTTGCTCCAGCGAGGCCGCGTTCAGCATGTCGCGCAGGTGATGGGCCGTGACGTAGGCGTCGGGCAGGGCGCGGTGCGCGGGCAGGCCCAGCTCGTGGACCAGGCCCTCGGGCATGCGCTGGTAGCGCAGCATCTGGTTGGAGAAGCCGGTCAGGTGCGGCCAGACCCGCAGGGCGCACTTCCAGGTGCAGATCCACGCCGCGCCGCCCGTGAACCTCGGCGTGCAGTAGCGCTGCTCGAACGCCGCGCGATGGGCCGCCAGGGCCTGGACGCCGCCGTCCGGCTTCAGGACGCCGGCCGCGACGTCCTTCCAGAACGGCGCGCCAGCGACGTCGGCGTCGAGGATGTGGTGGACCGCCATGGTCTCGGGCGTGATCGGGCGGCCGGGATTGACCAGCGTCGATCCTCGACCCTCGTCGATGCGCCACCGGCCGCTCGGGTCCTGCGTGACGTCCTGCCAGCCGATCTCGCAGACGGCGTGCGGGCCGTCGCCGGCGGTTTCCAGGTCGACGACACGGATGCGGGGAGGAAGCATCCCCTGAATATGGGAAGCGGCGGCGCCCGATCCAAACGCGCGACCCCGTCCTCAGGGCAGCCTGGGCGGGGCGGGCTGCTTGAACAGCCAGCCCGCGATCGGCCGGCCCGGGATCTCATGCCGCGTCCAGATGCGGGCCCCGCCGTCGAAGACCGTGAAGCTGTTCGACCCCAGGCTGGGGCCGAAGTTCAGCACGCCGGACTTGTCGTCGGTGGATTTGCAGGTCACGCCGGAATAGGGGCTCTGCACCGCCGCCGTGCTGGCGGGGTCGTAGGCGATCACGCCGCGCCCGGCGCCGACGCCATGGGCGTCGAAGGTCAGGCTGATCCCCGCCAGGGCGTTCGGATAGGCGTCGAACTTGCCGCGCATGATCCCAGCGTAGGTGGCGCTCTTCAGGACGTCGCAGGCGGCGGCGTGGGCCGCGCAGGGCAGTAGGAGGGCGACGGCGGTCGCGATCAGGGCGGCGGATTTCAAGGCGAGTCCTCCAGAGGTTTTCGACCTGTGGTGACGCTCCGCCCTGTCCGGGGCCCCGTCAATCAGCCGTAACCCGCCCCCGCCTCAGGCCTTTTCCACGAAGCTGTCGATCACCTTCTTGTCGCCGGCCTTGTCGAACGACACCGACAGCTTGTTGCCCTCGACGCCCGTGACCTTGCCGTAGCCGAACTTGACGTGGAACACGCGGTCGCCGCGCTTGTAGGCGCTGGCCGCCGAGCTGGCCGAGACCGCCACCAGCCGGCCCTCGCCCTCGATCGGGGCCGAACGCGCGGCCGAGCCGCCGCTGCGCCAGGTGCTCCCGCGCTCGCTGAAGCCCGACGCCCGCTCCTGGGCCCGCTTCCAGCCGGGGCTGTCATAGCTGCCGGCGGTGAAGGTGCTGGTTCCCGGATCGTCCCAGCGCGACGACACCGTCTGCTGCATGCCCGGACCGCCGCCGTAATAGCCGGTCTCGGACGCCGCATCGACGTGGGCCAGGGGCAGTTCGTCGACGAAGCGGCTGGGCAGCTGGCTGGTCCAGCGGCCGTAGACCTGGCGGTTGGCCACGAAGCTGATCCGGGCCTCCTCGCGGGCCCGGGTGATGCCGACATAGGCCAGGCGGCGCTCTTCCTCGAGGCCCTTCTCGCCCTTGTCGTCCATGCTGCGCTGGCTGGGGAACACGCCTTCCTCCCAGCCGGGCAGGAAGACCAGCGGGAACTCCAGCCCCTTGGCCGAGTGCAGGGTCATGATCCAGACCGCGTCGTCGCCGGCGCCCTTGTCCAGGTCCATGACCAGYGACACGTGCTCGAGATAGGCCTCCAGCGTGTCGAAGGCGCTCATCGACTGGACCAGTTCCTTCAGGTTCTCCAGCCGGGTCTGGCTGGTGGGACCCTTGTCCAGGCGCAGGGCGTCGGTATAGCCGCTCTCCTCCAGCACCTGCTCCAGCAGGCGCTGGTGCGGGATCACCGTGGCCTGCTGGCGCCAGCGGTCCAGGTCGCGCAGGAAGTTGCTGAGCGCCGTGCGGGTGCGGGCGGGCAGGTCGTCGCCGCCGATGATCACCCGCGCCGCCTCGACCGTGGAGATGCCCTCCAGCCGGGCGATCTGCAGCAGCTTCTGCACCGAGGTGTCGCCGATGCCGCGCTTGGGCACGTTGACGATGCGCTCGAAGGCCAGGTCGTCGTCGGGCGACTGGATCAGGCGCAGATAGGCGTGGGCGTCGCGGATCTCGGCGCGTTCGAAGAAGCGCGGGCCGCCGACCACCTTGTAGGGGATCTGCAGCATCACGAACCGCTCTTCGAAGGCCCGCATCTGGAAGCTGGCGCGGACCAGGATGGCCATGTGGCTGTATTTGCGGCCGGCGCGCTTGGCCTTCTCGATCTCGTCGGCGACCATCCGGCTTTCGGCCTCGCCGTCCCAGACGCCGCTGACCTTGACCTTCTCGCCGCCCGAGGCCTCGGTCCACAGGGTCTTGCCCAGTCGGCTCTTGTTGGCGTCGATCAGGCCCGAGGCGGCCGCCAGGATGTGCTCGGTGGAGCGGTAGTTGCGCTCCAGCTTGATGACCTTGGCGCCCGGGAAGTCACGCTCGAAGCGCAGGATGTTGTCGACCTCCGCGCCCCGCCAGCCGTAGATCGACTGGTCGTCGTCGCCCACGCAGCAGACGTTCTGGCGGCCCTGGGCCAGCAGCCGCAGCCACAGGTACTGGGCGACGTTGGTGTCCTGGTACTCGTCGACCATCACGTACTGGAAGCGCCGCTGGAAGTCGGCCAGCACGTCCGGATTGGCCGTGAAGATCGTGATGTTGTGCAGCAGCAGGTCGCCGAAGTCGCAGGCGTTCAGGATGCGCAGCCGCTCCTGGTACTGGCGATACAGGGTGATGCCCCGTCCGTTGGCGAACTCGCCGGCCTCGCTCTGGGGCACGCGGTCGGGCGTCCAGCCGCGGTTCTTCCAGGTGTCGATCAGGCMGGACAGGGCGCGCGGCGTCCAGCGCTTGGCGTCGATGTCCGCGGCCTCGATCAGCTGCTTCAGCAGCCGTTCCTGGTCGTCGGTGTCGATGATCGTGTAGCTGGACTTCAGCCCCACCAGCTCGGCGTGGCGGCGCAGGATCTGAGCGGCCACCGAGTGGAAGGTGCCCAGCCAGCGCAGGCCCTCGGCCTCGTCGCCGATAATGTGGGTGATCCGCTCGCGCATCTCGCGCGCGGCCTTGTTGGTGAAGGTGACGACCAGCAGCTCCCACGGCCGGGCGCGGCCGGTGGCCAGGATGTGGGCCAGGCGGGTGGTCAACACCCGGGTCTTGCCCGTGCCCGCGCCGGCCAGGACCAGCACCGGGCCTTCGGTGGCCTCGACGGCGGCCCGCTGTTCGGGGTTCAGCCCCTCCAGATAGTTCAGGGGCGCGCTCTCCGGCGCGCGCGGGCGGGCCAGGTCGGAGATGCGGGGGGCGGGGAGATCACCGGGGAAGTCGGACGAGTCGAAGGCGGAAGACATGGAACATATGTAGCACAAAGTTCCGCCGGCTTAAGCCCTCGCGCCATCGGCCGCATCCGGACCGGAACCTCGCCCCCCACCTTCCGTTTGTTCGGCGGGGATGGACATCACAGGAGACTGACGTGGCAGAAGAAACCAACACGGGCGGGGGCGGCAACGCCGGCATGGCGTTCATCATCGGCGCCCTGGTGGTGGTCGTGGCGGTGATCGCCTACTTCGTCTTTACAGGCGGCATGACCCAGAAGAAGAAGGTCGACATCAACGTTTCCGCGCCGCAGCTGGAAGCGCCCAAGGTTCCGGACGCGCCCAAGCCGGCGGGTTAAGGGAGGGGCTCCATGGCCCGTCACAACGAAATCAGGCCTCAGCACCTGGGCGTGGCCGGGCTGACGATGCTGGGCGTGCTGCTGCTGATCATCGCCTTGGTGATCGGCGGCTGGCGCTCGGGTCTGCTGACCGTGAAGACCGCCGACCTGTCGATGCGGTTGCCTGAGCGTCCGGCCTTGCCCCGGACGCCCAATCCGGCGCCGATCCCGCTGCCCAAGCCCGGGCCGGGCGTCGAGCAGGGCTAGACGGTTCCCGCGTCGGCCCCCTGGGCGTGCTGAAGGGCGAACACCCTGCAGGCCGAGGCCAGCGGGCGTTCGCTCCGTCCGGCGTCTATGCGCTGGATCAGGGCGGCGACGCTGATCCTGTCGGCGCCGGCCGCCTGCTGCAGCACCGCCCAGAACTCGGGCTCCAGGGCCAGGGAGGTCGCGTGGCCGGCCAGGTTGATCGAACGCTTCTTCAAACTGCCCATCGTGCCTATCCCCTGTTGCTCTCGGATCACGTCGCAGATCGGGKGTCGCTGAACCCTCTTGAATAAAAATGACGCCATGTCATCTTTATCGGGTCAGCAGGAGCATGCCTCATGATCGCAGCCGCGCAAGTGCTCGGTGAGCCAAAGGCCCGCCAACCGATGAAGCGAGGGCGTCAGGCCTTCACCCTGCAGCCTTTGCGGGCGATGCGGGCCGTCCGGCGCCTGATCGCCGACAAGGAGGACACCGCCTCGGTGTTCGAGATCATGCGCGCCCTGGCGGGCAACGCGATCCCCAGGGGCTACACCCGCCTGCTGAGCACGCCCGAGGGCGGCCGCATCGCCTATGAGCGCGACGAGTTCGCCGAGCGGCTGTCGGACCCGGCCTGGCTGGCGCAATTCGGGCCGGGCACGGTGGGCGCGGCCTATCGCGACTTCATCGCCCCGCGCGGCCTGTCGGCCGAGGGCCTGGCCGAGGAGAGCCGCAAGGTGCCCGAGGCCGACGTCGACGCCGCGCACCCGCTGGCCTGGTACGCCCGCCGCATGCGCGACGTGCACGACGTCTGGCACGTGCTGACCGGCTACGGCACCGACGCCCTGGGCGAGGTCTGCGTGGTGGCCTTCTCGTACGCCCAGACCCGCAGCCTGGGCTTCGCGGTCATCGCCCTGGCCGGCGCGCGCCAGTTCCAGAAGGCCCGGCTGGGCCAACCTTATGGCAAGGCCGTTCGCGAGGCCTGGCGCAACGGCCGCGCGGCGGCCTGGCTGCCGGCGGTGGACTATCCGGCCCTGTTCGCCATGCCGCTGGAAGAAGCCCGCCGCACTTACAAGGTCGCGCCCAACACCGCCTACCAGGCCATCCCGCCCGAATATCGCGACCGCTTCAAAGAGGCCGCGTGAGCCCGGGGACGAGCGAAGCGACCAACCGCGCCGTCGCCGAGCGCTACGCCCAGGCGTGGCGGGACGGCGACCTGACGGCCCTGCGCGCCTGCTATCATCCCGACTTCACCCTGCATTATTTCGGCGACCATCCGCTGACCGGCGACCATATCGGCCTGGCCGCCGCCCTGGCGACCTTGGCCGAGGTCAGCCGCCGCACCGGCCGCAGGCTGGTCCGCATCGTCGACGTGACGGCCGGCCCCGAACGGGCCGTGGTCATCGCCCGCGAGGCGTTCGAGCGCGACGGCGTCGTCACCGAGCTGGACCGCGTGCTGGTCTACCGCATCGAGGACGAACTGCTGGCCGAGTGCTGGGTCTATGACGGCGACCAGGCGCTGGTGGACAGCTTCCTGCGCGGCTAGCGGGCCTGTCCAGAATTTCTCACATCGCGTGGTTTCGCCGAAGCATCGCCGAGGCTTGACCTTCTTCGGCGTTCGGTAGTTCAACTACATAACGCGCCCTGCATCGGCCTCCCGAGAGATTCTGCATGATCACCCGTCGCTTCCAGATCGTCGGCCTCGCCCTGTTCGGGGCGGCCCTGACCCTTGGGGCGGCGCCCGCCCTGGCCGCCGACACCCAGGTCGCCGTCGCGGCCAACTTCACCGAGCCGGCCAAGGAGATCGCCGCGGCCTTCAAGGCCAAGACCGGCCATACCGCCACGCTCAGCTTCGGCTCGTCGGGCCAGTTCTACACCCAGATGGCCCACGGGGCGCCTTACGAGGTCTTCCTGTCGGCCGACGCCGAGCGGCCCAAGAAGGCCGAGGACGAGGGCCTGGCCGTGCCCGGCACGCGCTACACCTACGCCTTCGGCCGGCTGGTGCTGTATTCGAAGACGCCCGGCCTGGTCGACGACAAGGGCGCGGTCCTGAAGACCGACAAGTTCGCCAAGCTCTCGATCGCCGACCCCACCGCCGCGCCGTACGGTTTGGCGGCGGTGCAGACGATGCAGAAGCTGAAGGTCTACGACGCCCTTACGCCCCGGATCGTCAAAGGGTCCTCGATCACCCAGGCCTATCAGTACGTCGCCACCGGCAACGCCGAGCTGGGCTTCGTGGCCCTGTCGCAGGTGATCGCCGAGCCGGGCGGGTCGCGCTGGCTGGTGCCGACCGCCGACCACGCGCCGATCGAACAGCAGGCCGTGCTGCTGAAGACGGGCGAGAAGAACCCCGCCGCCCGGGCATTCCTGACCTTCCTGAAGTCGCCGACCGCCGTCGCCATCATCAAGCGCTACGGCTACCAGGTCCGCCGCTAGGCGGGGACTTCGTCAAACCAGTAGTCCAGAGTCGCCCGGGAGCCTTTCCCGAACTCGCCCTCGAAGCCGCCGTCGCCCCGGAGGCCTTGCAAGGCTTCGGTTCCGCTTCCCGGCGTCACCCTCCAGGTCGCGTGAATTCGGCCGGCCTCGACGGTTTCATGTCCCTCCAGCACGAATGCGCCCTGTCTGCCGTGGAGGCGGCCTTGGAACCGTTGCACGCTGGCAAGTTTCGCGCGGCCCTCCAGGCTCGCGATCTCGAGTGCGCGTACCTGGGACTCGCCTTGGAGGTCGCCGGTGAAGATCTCGGTGATCCTGACCTCCGCCAGCGAGGCTCCGGGCGTCGCGTCCCAGACATCCCGTTCGGAGCTTACGACCGAAACCATGGCTTCGGCATGGACAGGCCTCTTTGCGGTTCCCGCGGGTGACACTGGAATCTCCTGGCGGCGTCCCCCAGAAACGGCGGGGCTCGCTTCACCGTTCCGAGTCGGCTCCGGCGTCATGTTCGGCGGTAACGGGCGATCAGCGGATCGGCCGCCGCCTGGTCCAGGATCCAGTCGCGGAAGGCGGCGATCTTGCGCACCCGGCGGCGTTCGACCGGATAGGCCAGCCAGTACCCGCCGCCGCCGTTGTCGGCGACGATGTCGAACGGCGCGACCAGCCGGCCCTGGGCGATCTCCTGGGCGAAGAAGATCGGCGAGCCCAGGGCCACGCCCTGACCGGCCAGAGCCGTGGCCACCTCCAGCGCCTGGGCGTCGGCCGACAGGCGCGGCGCGGCGTGGTCGCCGCTGGCGTCGACGCCCGCCGCCGCGAACCACGACGCCCAGAAGTCCGGCGAGCCGATGCGCGGCGCGCGCAGCACGTCGGCCGGGGTCGCCAGGCCGCCGACGCGGGCCAGGACCTCGGGCGTGCAGAGCACGGTCTGGGCCGCGGGGATCAGGAAGTGCGCCTCCAGCCCCGGCCACTCGCCGTGGCCGGCGCGCAGGGCCAGGTCGAACGGCTCGCGCTGCAGGTCGACCACCCGGCTGGACGCGTCCAGCCGCACCGCGATGCGGGGATGGGCGATCTGGAAGCCGCCCAGGCGCGGCGCCAGCCACTGACCGCCCACGCTCTGGACCGTGGTGATCGACAGCACGCCTTCCTCGGTGTCGACCAGGTCGGACACGGCGACGCGCAGGACGCTCATCGCCTCGCTGGCGGCGCGCGACAGCCGCTCGCCGGCCGGGGTCAGGGTCACCTCGCGGGGGAGGCGGGTGAACAGCGGCTGGTCCAGGCGCTGCTCCAGGGCCTTCACCTGCCAGCTGACGGCGGCCTGGCTGACGCCCAGCTCGTCGGCGGCGCGGGTGAAGCTCTTCAGGCGCGCGGCGGCCTCGAAGATGCGGATGGCGCTGAGCGGCAGGCTGGCGAGGATGTCTGGCATAAGTAGTGCTTATGATTAGGCAAGGAAGCCGCGTTTGTCACCTAACGTCGTTCGCGAGAACTTCCCATCATCGTAACGCTGAGGAGGCGACGGTGATGGACGAAGCGATCAAGACCCATAAGGAAACTACGTTCGGCTGGGTGCTGGCGATCCAGGAGATCGTCGCGGCCTGGCGCGGCCGGCTGGACCGCCTGGCGCGGGAGCAGGCGGCGCAGGCGACCCGGGACGCTCAGGCCAAGCCGCGACGCTACCTGGCGCCGCGCTAGGAGCTCCGGGCCCGATCCCAAGCGTCACCGATTTCGCGTGCGCTTGCGCCGCCGCATGCTAGCCTCCGGGACAACCATAAAGGGAGGTGTGCATGTCGCGTTTCTCGTCTCGCGCCCGGGGGTGCTCGCTGGGCGGACTGGCCTTGGTCGCCGCCATCGGCCTGGCGCCGGTTTCGCTCGCGTGGGGGCAAGCCGCGCAGGTTCCGCCCGATAAGGACGACGACGCAGGCCTGGAAGAGGTCATCGTCAGCGGCATGCGGGTGCGCCAGGGCGGGGCGCAGGACATCAATCACTTCCGGGGCGAGGTCGCGGCCAAGCGCATTCCGATGCCCGACACCATCACCCCCGAGGGGCTGATGGGCGACTACGACCTGGTGATCCCGGGTACGCGGAGCTGCGAGGCCCTGCTGTGCCTGACCGGTGAAGCCATGCGGGCCGACCTCCTGGCCTCGCCTCAGGACAAGCTGCTGGTGGGCCTGGGCTTCAACTCGAACATCGACGCCAAGACCTGGACGCGCGCGCCGCTGAACCTGGTGGCGGTGGTCGACAAGTCCGGCTCGATGTCGGGCGAGCCGTTGGCCCGCGTGCGCCACAGCCTGCACCAGATCGTCAAGCAGCTGCGCCCGGGCGACCAGATCAGCATCGTGCTCTATGGCGACCGGTCGTACCGTCACCTGGAGCCGACCCGGATCGACACGGCCAACCGGCCCGTGATCGAGGCGGCGATCGACGCCATCCAGAGCAACGGCTCGACCAATATGGAGGCCGGTCTGAAGGTGGGCTACGAGACCGCCTTCGCCAGCATGGACGGCTTCAAGGGCGCGACCCGCCTGATGTTGTTCACCGACGAGCAGCCCAATGTCGGGGCGGTGGACGCCGGCAGCTTCATGGGCATGGCGCAGGACGCCTCGCGGCGCGGCGTGGGCCTGACCACCATCGGGGTCGGCGTACAGTTCGACGCGCCGCTGGCGACCAAGGTCGCCGGGGTGCGCGGCGGCAATCTCTATTTCCTGCGCGACGACAAGGACGTCGAGGCCGTGTTCGCTGAAAAGCTGGACACCATGGTCTCGGAGCTGGCCTTCGACGTGACCCTGACGGTCAAGGCGCGGCCGGGATACCGGGTCTCGGCGGTCTATGGCGCGCCCGACGACATGCTGAAGACCGCGCCCGACGGCGGCATCAGCTTGACGGTGCCGACCGCCTTCCTCAGCACCAACGGCGGCGGACTGTTCGTGACCTTGGCCAAGGCCCAGGACGCCGCGTTCCTGCCTGAACCGGCTTTGACCTCGGCCGACAAGCTGATGGACGTCAAGCTGGACTATGTGCGGGCTGTGGACGGCAAGACCACCGGTGACGCCCTGGCCGTGGCCGCGGCGGGGCCGGCGCCCAGCGACGGCCTGCGGCTGGGTCACACCCTGGTCGACGAGTTCCTGTCGCTGCGCCAGGCCGCCAGCCTGTACCATCAGGCCGGCGACGAGGAGGGGGCCTATCAGGTCATGCGCCGCCTGGACGCGCGGCTGAAGGCCGATCCCGATCCGCGCCTGGCGCCCGAGCGGACGCTGGTTGGCGGCCTGCTGCAACAGACCGCCTTCCTGTCGGGCCATGGAAATGAAGCCGCCGAGGGCGTGCGTTCCGGGGCCCTGGTCGGCCTATGGAAGGTGTCGCGGATCCAGGGGGAGGGGACGATCGACCTGCGTCCCGGCGATCGACTGCAGTTCGGCGATGACGAGCTGGTCGTTCATCGCCGCGCCGGCCTGGAGTTCAAGAGCGACGAGCCCGAGGCCTTCCAGGCCAACGATCGCCAGGTCGCCCTGGACGATTCCGCGATCGTCTTCGACTATCGCCTGCGCCGACCCGGCGGTCTGGTGCTGACGGATCGCCGCTCTGGCGTCACGGTGGTCCTGTCGCGGATCCCGACAACGTCGTGACGTCGCCGGACGCGTCTGGACGGGAAGGCGCTGCTAGTCCTCGCGCTTGGCGCCGTCCAGGTCGCGCTTCAGCTTCTCCGCCCGGGCCGCGTCCAGGGTCTTGTCGGCCTTGGTGCGGCCGAACTTGGCGCGGTTCTCGACGGCCTTGGTCTTGGCGTCGGTCTTGGCCTTGGCCTTGCGGGCCTGGTTCAGGTTGAGGATCTCGGCCATCGGCTAGCCCTTCTTCTTCGGCCCAGCGGAGGCCGGTGTCGCCGGCCGCAGGATCAGGGTCGACTGCAGACGCAGGGTCTCGCCCTTCTTCAGCACGAACGGCGCCCGCCCGGGGAAGACGCAGTTCTGCATCGACAGTTCCTTGCGCAAGATCCAGCGGGTGATCGGCGCGCCGTTCGCCTTGCAGGCCAGACCCACGGTCCAGGCCGGAGAGCCGCCGCCCGCCGTCCAGGCGAAGCCCATCGACTTGCCGGCCTCGACCGCCTCGACCGCCGGGGTCACGGTCTTGCCACCCGAGCCGAAGTTGAGGCGGTCGGGCCGGACCAGCCGCACCGAGAAGCCGCCATAGCCCTTGGCGTCGTCGCTGCCGCCCAGGGCCAGGGTGTCGCTGCGGGCGGTGATCACGGTGTCGAAGTCGATGCGCCGCGCGCCGTCCTTCAGCGGATAGACCCGGACCTTGGTGGTCTCGCGCGCCACATAGTCCACCTCGGGCGTGGAATTGACGATCCAGTCGGCGTTGACCACCAGGGTCCCGCCGCCGGCGCTGTCGCCCTTGAAGCGCTTTTCGCGGACGTTGAAGGTCAGGCCCTTCATGAACCAGCCGTCGGCGACGTTCTTGCCGTCGACCAGCACCTGGTGCCAGCTCCAGAAGGCGCCGCGCTGATGCAGGTGGTCGGCGGGCCGGTCCTCGGTGAGGACCGCGCCGTCGGGCGCCCAGATCGGGTGGACGTAGTTCAGCCGGCCCGGCTCGCGCGGATCGGCGGCCGCGGTGCGGTAGAACAGGACGCTCTTGCCGCCGTCGGTGATGGTCACGCCGTCGGCCGCGAACACCGCGTCGACCCGGGGCAGGGGCGTGGCGGGGGGCGTGGCTGGGGCCGGAGCCGGTTCAGGCGCCGCCGCCGCGACGGGCGCGGCCTCCGCCGCCTGGGCCCAGGCGGTTCCGGTCCACGCCGTCGCGCCGGTCAGGACGAGCAGGGCGGCGAGCGGTCGGATCATCGGTGTTTCCTCAGGCGGGGAAGAGCGGTCTTCCGAGTGATAGCCAGGAACGCGACCGGCGCAAAGTCGCAACCTTGACTAGAACATAAAGCGAACATTGCTCGCCCGCAAGCCTCTTGGAAACTGCGCCACGGGCTTGTCCGTTTGCCCTGCCGAACGTCCATCAAAAGGAGGATGCCCATGATCGACGCCTCGCAACTGCGCGAACATCTGGAAGTGGTCGGTTCGGACGGCGGTCACGTCGGCCGCGTGGACCACGTGGTCGGCGGCGAGATCGAGCTGGCCAAGCTGGACCTGGGCGGTGGGCTCAAGCACCACCTGATCCCGATCACCTGGGTCGACCATGTCGACGAGGACGGCGTGCACCTGAACCTGACCAAGGACGACGCCAAGGCCCGCTGGCGCGAGAAGCACTAGGTCGCGCGCCGGAAGCCTTTCGCAGCGGGGCTGATTGACAGCTTCGCCGCGCTGAACGATCCCTCGCCCGGCAACGGGTGAGGGATCGCGCATGTACCAGCTCTATTACAGCCCTGGCACGGCCAGCCTGGCGGTCCACTGGTTGCTGATCGAGATCGGCGCGCCCTTCGAGCTGGTCCTGACCGACACGGCCACCGGCGCCCAGAAGCACCCCGACTATCTGAAGCTCAATCCCAGCGGCGTGGTGCCGACCCTGATCGTCGACGGCGCGCCCGTCTGCGAGGTGGCGGCGATCCTGATGCTGCTGGCCGAGCGACATGCCGAGGCGGGTTTCGCGCCGCCGGCCGGCGCGCCCGGGCGGGCCGCCTATCTGCAGTGGATGGTCTATCTGGCCAATACGGTGATGCCGGCCTTCCGGGTGTGGTTCTATCCGCACGAGCCGGCGGGCGAGGGCGGGACCGAGGCGGCCGCCGCTGTGTCGCGGGCGCGGCTGGAGGGGATCTGGGACCGCATCGACGCCCATCTGGCCCGCCAGGATGGTCCCCACATGCTAGGCCAAGGGCTGTCGGCCGTGGATTTCCTGGCCACCATGCTGATGCGCTGGTCGCGCAACATGCCAAAACCCGCGACCGAGTGGCCCCACATCGCCCGCTACCTGGCCCGCATGCGCGCCATGCCGTCGCTGCGCGAGGTCCACGCCCGTGAGGGGCTGACCGACTGGATCGACGGCTGAGCTAGCTGGCCGCCCGCGCAAGCGGTMGACGCCACGGCGCGATCACGGCGGCCAGGGCCAGCAGGGTCAGGTTCACGCCCAGCGAGACGCCGCCGAAGGCCAGGCCGCCGAAGCGCGCGACCTGGATCGCGACGAGCGCGGCCAGGATCACGCTGGTGGCGATCCGTAGGCTGACGATCCAGAAGCGGGCGTCCTTCACCGCCACGGCGGCGGCGACCAGCACGGCCAGCGGCGCCCAGAACGTCCAGACCGGCGGGGCCTTCAGCGCCAGCTGCAGGGCGGCCGACAGGGCGAGAGTCGCGGTCGAACCCCAGACGATGGCGGCCCAGGCCTTCTCCAGGCGCTCGGCGGGGCGGCCCCGGTCGCGGCGACGGGTCAGCCAGATGGTCACGCCGCTGGAGGTCACCACGCACAGGGCCGCGCCCAGCAGGCCGTAGGCGATCTTGACCGGCAGGCCGCCGAACGAGCCGAAGTGCAGCGGATAGGACGAGGCGAAGACCTGCTTGCCCAGGCCGTCGTCCGACAGGCCAAGCTTGCGGGTCATGCGGCCCCGGGCGTCGAAGGTGTAGCGCTCGGCGTAGATCAGCCGCCTGGGCATCAGGGCGTTGACCTCGACCATCTGGCCCTTCGTGCCCAGGGCGGTCAGGGAGATCAGGGTCGGTTTCAGGTCCGGCTTGCCGTCGAACCAGGCCAGGGTGGCGACCAGGTCGGGGAAGGGGGCCGGCGTCGGGTCGGCCTTGGGGACCTCGCCGTAGATCGGGGCGGTGACCTTGGCGATGTCGCCCTTGGTGGTCACCCCGGCCACCGCGAACAGCAGCAGGGTCGCCAGGCCGATATAGGCCCCGGTCCAGGCGACCACGAGGTGGAACGGCGCGCCCCAGACGCTCAACCTGTTGTGCAGGTCGGCCTGGGACAGCCGCTTGGCGCCGGCCCAGCGGAAGGCGAAGGCGTCACGGAAGATCTTGGGATGGGCCAGGAAGCCGGAGACGATCAGGCCGGTCAGGGCCGCGCCGACCAGGCCCACCACGATCAGGCCGATCGTCTCGGGCAGATGCAGATAGATGTGCAGGTGCTCGAGGAAGTGGGCCCAGGGCGCGCTGGCCTCGCCGGCGATCCGGCCTTGGGCGTCGGCCACGAACACCTGCTCGCCGACGAAGGCGTAGAGGCGCGGCATGTCGGGCGTGGGCAGGCCCATATAGACGACGCCGGCCTTGGGATGGGCCCTGGTGATCGCCTCGGCGAAGGCCTGGACGGCCTGGGGGCTGGCGACGGTCTGGGTCGGGGCGGCGGGCTCTTCCCAGAGTTTCAGCTCGTTGAGGAACACCGCCACCGTGCCCGACAGGCAGACGATGTAGATCAGGGCGGCGGCGACCAGGCCCAGGCCGGAATGGCCCGACAGCACCGTGCGCACGAAGGCCGGCGGGACCTTGGGCCAGATCGACGGGCGGTTGGCCGGCTCGGCTTTCGCGGCGGTTTCGGGCGGCGTGGCGGCGTCCATGGCGATCTTCCTAGTGCGGCCGCAGGACGACGGCGAGGGCGCAGACGGCGGTGAAGGCGACGAGGATCGCCGTGGTGCGCAGCAGCTTGCGGTCGGCGCAGGTCCAGACCATGGCCCCTGCCAGCACCAGGGGCGCGCCGAAGGCTGCGGTGACCAGCTTGTCGGCCGGGGCGCCGGGCGTCCAGACGGCCAGGGCGACCCCGGCGGCGACGCAGGCGGCGGTCGAGACGGGGAGGGCCAGCAGCACGGTCGCGACCGTGCGGGGCCAGGTGGTGGCCGGACCGATAGCCGGGTCGGCGCCGCCCGCCGTGGCGCGGATCGGCTTGGCCTTCTTGCCGTGCGGCAGGGTCCAGCGACCGCTGATGACGATGAAGACCGTGGCGGCGACGGCGACCAGCAGGGTCGAGATCGCCACGCCGCGGTCCCCGCCGGCCCAGGGGCCCAGCAGGACGGCGGCGGCGACCAGCAGGGCCCAGCCGCCGGCGATCAGCCCGCCGCGCGGCTTGGGATTGCGCTTCCAGGCCAGCCACAGCAGCCAGACGCCGACGGCGACCGCGAGGGTCGCCGTCACCGCGGCCGCTTGGGCCAGCAGGTTCTGGACCGCCGGAGCCACCGCTACCAGCTGCGCTTGAGGCCGACCTGGACGGTCCGCTGCTCGCCGAACCAGCACCAGTCGGCCGAGTAGCACGACGAGACGTAGCGCTTGTCGAACAGGTTGGTCGCGCTGCCGGTGGCCTGCCAGCCTTTGAGCGACGGGCTCAGCTTGGCCAGCTCGTAGCTCAGGGTCAGGTCGACCAGGGTGTAGGAGGGCGACTTGAACGAGTTGATGTTGTCGCCCCAGCTGGGGCCGACGTAACGGACGCCCAGGCCGCCGGCCAGGCCGTCCAGCGCGCCGGGGAAGTCGTAGTCGACGAAGGCCGAGGCGGTCTTCTCGGCCACGCCCACCGGGGTCAGGCCCAGCAGGCCGTCATTGCTCTTGGTGTACTCGACGTCCAGCTTGGTGGCGGCGGCGGTGACCTTCAGGCGGTCGGTCAGCTTGGCCCGGCCTTCGAACTCCACGCCGCGCGAGCGCAGCTCGCCGCCCTGGATGCTGAAGTTCGGGTGGACCGGGTCGGCGGTCAGGGCGTTCTTGCGGTTGATCTCGAAGGCCGCGAGCGTGGCGTAGATGCGCTTGTCGGGGGACTCGTACTTCAAGCCGGCTTCGACCTGGTCGCCGGTGACCGGGTCGAAGGGCTTGCCGGTGTAGTCGGTCTGGCCCTGCGGCTCGAACGACTGCGACCAGCTGGCGTAGGGCGCGAAGCCGTTCTCGAAGTGATAGAGCACGCCGACGCGGGCGGTGGTCTTGCCCTGGTCGATCGTGGTCGGGAAGGGCGTGGCGCCCAGGGCCAGGGTCTCCTGCTTGACGTCGTCGCGGCGCAGGCTGAGCAGGGTGACCAGGTTGCCGTACTTGATCTGGTCCTGGGCGTAGTAGCCGATCTGCTCCTGCTTGATGCGGCTGTCGGACGCGTAATAGCCGTTGCCGGCGACGCGCGGGTCCAGGATCGTCTGGCCGTAGACCGGGGCGAAGATGTCCAGGTTCGGGGCCGTGCCCAGGCCGAACTGCACCTTGGCCATCATGTGCTGGTAGTCGACGCCCAGCAGCACGTCGTGGGTCAGGGCGCCGGTCGTGAAGTGGGCGCTCAGCTGGTTGTCCACCGCGAAGCCGTCGTTGCTTTCCAGCGAGGCCGCCGTGCCGCGGGTCAGGGTGCGATTGTCGGCCAGCAGGCCGGCGGCGTAGACCGACTCGTAGTTGGCCTCGACGCGGGTGTAGCGAAGGTTCTGGTGGACGGCGAAGACGTCGTTGAACCGGTGCTCGGCCAGGTAGCCGATCTGGGCCTGGGTGCGGTTGTAGGCCTCGAAGTTCGGGTCGCCGTCGTAGAAGTCCGGTTCCAGCTGGCCCAGCGGGTTGGCGAAGGCCGAGCCCTTGGACGGGGCCGAGCCGTAGGAGTTGGACTTTGGATCGTGCTGATAGCGGCCCAGCACGGTCACGGTCGTCGCATCGTCCGGACGCCAGGTGAACGAGGGCGCGACCAGGATGCGCTCGTACTCGGTGGTCTGGGCCTGGCCGTCGCCTTGGCGATAGATGGCCAGCAGGCGGTACGTGTAGCGGGGATCGCCGGCGATCGGGCCGGTGGTGTCGACCGAGGCGTCGACCAGGTCGCGGCTGCCGACGCGCAGCTCGACTTCGCCGCTGGCGACTTCCTTGGGGGTCTTCGAAACGAAGTTCAGCAGGCCGCCGGGGGGCGAGTTGCCGTACAGCACCGAGGCCGGGCCCTTGAGGATCTCGATGCGTTCGACCGAGGCGGCGTCGACCTGGGCGTCGGCGTACCAGCCCGGATACTGGCTGGACAGGCCGTCCAGGAAGGTGGTGGTGACGTCGAAGCCGCGCAGCTTGAACTGGTCGTAGCGGGTGACCGAGCCGCCGCGCGTCTCGGGCGTGACGCCGGCCACGTAGCGCATGGCCTGGTTCAGCGAGGTCAGGCCCATCTGGTCGATCTTCTCGCCGGTGATGATCGAGACCGACTGCGGCGTTTCCACCAACGGGGTCGCCAGCTTGCTGGCCGTCGAGCCGACGGTGTCGTGGGCGCGGGCGGTGACGGTGACGCCCTCGACCGAGCTCTTGTCGTCGACCGGGGTCTCCGCCGCCATGGCGCACAGGGGAGCGGCGGTCGCCAGCAGGGCGAGCAGCAGGGCTTTGGACTTCACGACGACCTCGAACGCTATTGAGAATTATTCTTAGTCGCGCTGCTTAAGGTGAGGCCCGTTCAGTTGCAAGTCATTCTCATCACGTAAGGTCATATAAATGGGCGCGCGCGGTCGCGGACCTTATCGGCCTGACTTCAGGCTCTGCTCCATCCGGGTGTTCAGGTCCTGGAAGGAGCGCACCAGGTCGTCGCACGACGCCTTGTCCGCCTCGCAGAGGACCTGCATCCGCAGCGACGTCCCGCCGTCGACTTCCACGGCTTGGCGTTTCACTGCCGCCGGATAGGCCGGATGGCCGGGCGGCGCGAACGACCAGACCGCCCTCGACCCCTCGTCGAAGGCGACTGTCCAGCCGTCGCGGGTCGAGAATTCGATGTCCTTGCGCCGGTGCAGTCCTTCCAGGGCGGCGGCGACCGTGGCGTAACCGATAGTGCTTTCGGTCGCCTCGGGGAGGGGCGCGTTGACTTGGGGCGCGTCGGTTTGGGACGCCGCGAAGTTCGGGCAGTTGGCCGACAGGCGCGCCCAGGTGGCGTCCAGTTCGGCTTTCGAAGACTTCTGGGCGGTGGCGTTGTCGATATAGTTGTCTTCCTGGCGCATGACGTGGAACGCGCCGCCGGTCGCGGGCTGGTGCAGGATCAGATAACCGCAATGGCGATCCACCCGCTGGAAGCGGCTGACCAGGTCGATCGCCGCATAGACGCCGGGATAGGGCGCGGCGGACGGATCCTTGCTCCAGGTGACAGTGGTGATGCGTCGTTCGACGACGTCGCCCGCGTCGGCCCTGAAACGATCAGCGGTGCGGGAAAACGTGTCATAGGGAAGCTGGCTCTGGTGCTCCTTGGTCAGGAACCCATAGGCTTCCCGGGTCCTGCCGCCATCAAGGGCCGCCAGGAAGGCGGTCACGGTCTTGCGCGCCGCGTCTTCCTGTTCTGTGGACGGGATCCAGCCGGGGGCCGAGTCCGAGCTCACATTGACCTGACGGGGCGCGCCGGAAGCCGGAGCCAGTGCGTGTGCGGCCCCGACCGGCGTCGCCGAAAGGAACGCGGCGAAGGTCACGAGGAGGACAGTCGAAGGCTTGGACATGAGGCCAAGCTACACCGTGGGTTGGGCGAGGCAACCGCCCGCGGTCCTCCCCCCGCGACCGCCTAGCGCTGGGCCAGGGCGCCGGCGAAGTCGATCACGCACATGGAACCGTAGGCGCGGTGCGGGCCGCAGGCCACGCCGGCCAGCTGGTAGCCGGTGGCGAAGATGTTGCGGCGGTGGCCGCGGCCCGGCACGCCGCTGTCGATGATCAGTTGGCGGACGACGTCGCGGGGGTCGTCGTAGCCGTACGAGATGTTCTCGGCCGAAAGGCCCGCCCAGACGCCCTGGCCGCGCAGGCGCTGGCCCAGGGCCCCGGCCGCGCCGTGGCCGACGTCGCCGCGCGCGCCCTGGGCGGCGGTGTGCTGGTAGGCGGCCGCGGCGATCCGCCGGTCGCCCTTCAGCGGGGGCAGGGGGGACTGGCGTTCCAGGAAGTCGATCGCGTCCTCGACGGCGGCCGGATCGTCGGCGTTGCGCAGCTCGCGGCGCAGCTCGCGGGCGTATTCGGCGGGGCGGGCGCGGGCGAAGTTCATCTCGTCCAGCACGGCGTCGTCGAGACGTGTGGATGTCAGGGAAGCCGATCGGGCGGCGGGCGTCAGGACAAGCAGAAGCAGGCCGGCGAGCGCCGGAGCCAGGGCCATGCGGCCGGAATTGCGCATGCGCGCTCCCCGTGAATCAGACGCCCCGGGCCTGATCTAGCATGCTCGGCGGATGCGTGCAGTCGCGCGGAATGTCGCGGCGAGCCTTTCGCTCAGCGAGGATCGCCCGGCGACTTGGAAGCGGCTTCGGCGGCCTTGGCGGCGGCCTTTTCGGCGGCCTTCTGTGCGGCCTTTTCGGCCTTCAGCCGATCGCGTTCCTGGCGTTCGAAGGCGTAGTTGGGCGTGCGCGGCATGACGACGGTCTCCCTGTCCCGCGAGGAATGCGGCCAGGGGGAAACGGTAGCGCGGATCGGACGGTATTTACAGCCGTCATCCTCGCCAGCGGGCGAGAATGACGGCCGCGAAGGCGCTGACGCCTATTTCACGCTGGCGCAGAAGCGCTGGATGCGCGCGCAGGCGTCTTCCAGCACGTCGTTGGCGGTGGCGTAGCTGATGCGGAAGAACGGCGACAGGCCGAACGCCGCGCCGTGCACCACGGCCACGCCCTCGGCTTCCAGCAGTTCGCCGGCGAAGTCCTCGTCGGTCTCGATGACCTTGCCCGAGGGCGCGGTCTTGCCGATCAGGCCGGCGCACGACGGATAGACGTAGAACGCGCCTTCCGGGGTGGGGCAGTGCAGGCCGGTCGCCTGGTTCAGCATCGACACGACCAGGTCGCGGCGCTCCTGGAACAGCTTGGCGTTCGGCTTGATGAAGTCCTGCGGGCCGTTCAGGGCCTCCAGCGCCGCCCACTGCGAGATCGAGCAGGGGTTCGACGTGGTCTGGCTGATCATCTTGCCCATGGCCTTGATCAGCGCTTCCGGGCCGGCCGCGTAGCCGATCCGCCAGCCGGTCATCGAATAGCCCTTCGAGACGCCGTTCATCGTCAGTGTACGGTCGTAGAGCTTGGGCTCGACCTGGGCGATGGTGGTGAACTCGAAGTCGTCGAACACCAGGTGCTCGTACATGTCGTCGGTCAGCACCCAGACCTGCGGGTGGCGCAGCAGGACGTCGGCGATGGCCTGCAGTTCGGCGCGCGTATAGGCGCCGCCCGAGGGGTTGGACGGGCTGTTGATGATCAGCCACTTGGACTTGGGCGTGATCGCCGCTTCCAGCGCTTGCGGCGTGATCTTGAAGCCGCTCTCGGCGGTGGTTTCCACCGACACGGGCGTGCCGCCGGCCAGCAGGGTCATGTCGGGGTACGACACCCAGTACGGCGCGGGGATGATCACCTCGTCGCCCGGGTTCAGGGTGGCGACCAGGGCGTTGTAGATCACCGGCTTACCGCCCGGGGCGACGTGGACCTGGCTGGGCTTGTAGTCCAGGCCGTTCTCGCGCTTGAACTTGGCGCAGATCGCCGCCTTCAGTTCGGGCATGCCGTCCGGGTCGGTGTACTTGGTCTTGCCGGCCTTGATGGCGGCGATGGCGGCGTCCTTGATGTTGTCGGGGGTGTCGAAGTCCGGCTCGCCCGCGGACAGGGCGATGATGTCACGTCCAGCCGCCTTCAGGGCGCGCGCCTTGGCGCTGATCGCGATGGTGGCGGACGGGGCGATGCGCCGCAGGGCGGCGGACTCGAGCGACATGGTTCAGGACTCCCCTGGGAGGACGTGGACTCGAAAGCCCGGTTTCAGGATTGCGGCGGTCTTTACGCCCGCGCTTGCCGCGGTGCAACGCAACAAAGGGCCGAAAGCGCGGGGTTCTTGCGCGTTTCGTGGTCTCACGGTACCGCTATCATACAAATACGAGAGGCCGCGCCGCAGGGCGGGCGGCCCGGGAGGAAACGACCAACATCGTCCGCCGTCGGCGGGGGATCGACGCACGCCGCGTCTCATGAAGGGGGAAACATGACGAAGATCGCGATCCTGGCCGCCGTGGCGGCGCTGAGCCTGTCCGCCGCCGCGCCGCCGGCGGCCCACGCGGCCGAGCCGGCCGCCCAGGGCATCATGAAATACGCCATCAACAAGCCGTCGGTGGCCTGGAACGTCTACGGGCCCGGCCAGACCAACGCGCCGGTCAAGGACAAGGCGGTGGTCGGCGGGAACGGCGTGCGGGTCCAGGTCGCCTCGCCGACGCCGGACAAGCCCTGGGACAGCGCCGCCGGCCAGGCCGTCAACGGCAAGATCACCAAGGGCGACGTCATCACCATMGCCTTTTGGGCCAAGGCCGAGCCGGTCGGCGGCGGACCGGCGACGGCCAACATCAGCTCGGTGCGTGTCCAGCAGGCGGCCGAACCGTGGGGCGGCATCGTCGAGGGCAAGGTCGCGGTGACCAGCGGCGAGTGGCAGATCTACACCGTCAGCGGCCGCGCGAGCATGGACGCGGAAAAGGGCGGGGCGGGCGTGGCCCTGCACCTGGGCAGCGCCAAGCAGACCGTGGTGCTGGGCCCGCTGTTCGTGCTGGACTTCGGCCCCAACTACGACCCGTCGATGGCGGCCAAGTAGGGCTACTTGCCGGCCGCCCGCAGGTGCTCGATGAACGCCGTCACGTGCCGGCCCAGATAGGCCAGGGTCTTCTMGTCGATCACCTGGCCGTTCTCGATCTTGGTGTGGGCCTGGCCGACCAGCATCTCGCTGAGCGGCCAGTACTCGGCCGAGACCTTGCGAAGCGACTGGCGCAGGGCGTCCTGGCCGCGGACCGTGCCGGTGACGCCCGGCGAGGCGCCGATGATGCAGGCGGTCTTGCCCTGCAGGGCCGAGGGTGAACCGCGCGAGGCCCAGTCGATGGCGTTCTTCAGCACGCCGGTGACCCCGCCGTTGTATTCCGGGCAGGCCAGCAGCAGGGCGTCGGCGCCGCGGATGGCGTCCTTCCAGGCCTTGACGGGTTCAGGATCGCCCTGGTCCTCGACGTCCTGGTTGAACAGCGGCAGGTCGTGCAGGCGGAAGATCTCGATCGTCACGCCTTCGGGCGCGCACTCCTGGGCGGCGCGCAGCAGGGCGGTGTTGTAGGAGGCCGCCCGCAGGCTGCCGGAGACGCCGAGAAGTTTCATGAAAGGCTCCGCCGCTGATGGCGCGAACCTAGTCAGCGTCGGTCCGGAACGAAAGCCGGATCAGGCGGTCAGGACGGTCCGCATCGCGGTTTCGCCCAGGCTGCCGCCGAGGCCGCCGATTTCGACCTCGACATAGGCCCAGAGGCGTTCCAGGTCGCGGGCGGCGGGGCTGCCCGGCTCGTGCTCGGCCACGCAGCGGCCTTGCGCCATCGCCTTCTGGAAGGCCTCGCGCGAGCGCAGGCCGTGCGGGGCCAGCGGCAGGCCGCAGAACCGCAGGGCTTCCATGATCTCGGGGAAGGCCACGGGGGCCACTTCCGGCCGGTTGGTGTGGGCCTGGTTCAGCACCACCAGCCCGCCCTTGCCCAGGCGGCGGACCKCTTCGGCGGTGCGCACGATCGGGGCCAGGTCGAGGAACGAGGGCCGGCCCGCCACCAGGCAGAAGTCGGCGACATTCACCGCCTGGGCGACGTCGGCCTCGGGCGCGGCGGGGGTGTCGATGAACAGGTAGTCGTAGCCCTCGCGCATGGCGTTGGACTTGGTCATGAACAGCTTGCCGGCGGTGATCTCGGCCAGGGCCGGCCCCGGCGCGGGGCGGGCGCGCAGGGCGTCCGCCGCGGAGCGCTGCGGGTCCATGTCGGCCAGCAGCACCCTGTGGCCGGCCAGATAGGCCATCAGCGCCAGGTTGACGGCCAGGGTGGTCTTGCCTGATCCGCCCTTTCGGGAAAGCACAGTAATTGTCTTCACGACGTGCACTCTTTGCCCATACCGAGCGACTGGAGGCCGCAAGGTTCCCCAAGGTGGCCAAGTGTTATGGTCAAGATGTAAACAGAACTTCAACCTGCGGATTATCTGGCGTCTAAGGTAAAATTGCTACAAACCATTGGCCTTGCTGCGAAAATGCCGCAGCGACGGCAAGTTCAGACGGCGCGGGCGTCGCGGCCGCGCCCGTCCAGCGCCAGCAGGGCGGCCACGTGGCTCCACAGGCGGTCGATTTCCTGGGCGGCCGGGGCCGCCGGATCCCACTCGGCGACCGACAATCCCCGGGCGATCGCCTGCTGGTAGATGGCCCGCGACCGCAGCCCGACCGGGGCGATGGGCAGGCCGCAGAAGCGCAGGGCCTCGATGGCCTGCTGCACGCTGGCCGGCTCCAGACCCGAGCGCCGGGACGGCGCCTGGTTCAGCACGATCAGTCCCGCCTTGCCCAGGCGCCGGACCATCTCGGCCGAGCGCGCCACCGAGGCGATGTCCAGGAAGGTCGGGCGACAGACCAGCACGCACAGGTCGGCGGAATTGACCGCCACGGCCACGTCGGCGTCCGGCGCGGCCGGGGTGTCGATCAGCATAACGTTATAGGCGTCGTGCACGGCCTGCGAACGGGTCTGGAACAGCTTGCCGGCGTTGATCTCGGCCAGGCTGGGCCCAGGTTCGGCGCGGGCCCGCAGGGCGTCGGACGCCGAGCGCTGGGGATCGATGTCGGCCAGCAGGGTTTTCCACCCCGCCAGGTGGGCGGTCAGGCCCAGGTTGATCGCCAGGGTCGTCTTGCCGGCCCCGCCCTTGCGGGAGATCACAGCCAGGGTCTTCACGTCGGACGCTCCCCCAACGCTTCCCGTACACAGCGCTTTCCGCAAGGTCGGGAGCCTGTGGATAACTTAGCCGCGCCTTACGACAGCTTCGCAACGGGAATGTCGCCGCGCGGGAAACTTAACCTTGCGGCGGACCCGTCCCACGGGAAGCCTGACGAGAAAATGAGCGGCCGATGGGCGATTTGCGTCCGCGGCGTGCTTGACCGGGCGTTGGCCATGGGCGAGGCAGGCGGATGCTTCGCCGCCTGATCGACTTCTTCACCAACATGGACGCCAAGGCCTGGCGCACGGTCGCGGTGTCGTTCGTGCTGTTCGGCGGGGTGGGGGTGGTCTTCCTGTTCGGGGCTCAGCTGCTGGGCCTGAACGGCGAGGTCACGGTCGAGCAGTGGCTRGGCGCGGCCCACGGGCCCTGGGCCCTGCCGGTCGCGGTCAGCGCCTTTGCGGTCCTGGCCTTCATCGGCGTGCCGCAGTTCGTGCTGATCGCGGCGGCGGTGGTCGCCTTCGGACCCTGGACCGGTTTCGCCTACAGCTGGATCGGCACCCTGGTCTCGTCCCTGGTCGGGTTCTGGCTGGGGCGGGCGTTCGGCGGCCGGCTGCTGAAGGACCTGGCGGGCGACGGCGTGGCCAAGTTCATGAAGCTGATCGGCCGCAACGGCTTCCTGGCCAGCCTGATCGTGCGCCTGGTGCCGTCGGCGCCGTTCATCGTCGTCAACATGGCGGCCGGCGTCACGCCGATGAAGCTGCGCGACTTCGCCGCCGGCACGGCGGTCGGCATCATCCCCAAGATCGCCCTGACCGCCTTCGCCGGCAATTCGATCGTCCAGGCCCTGAAGGGCGGCGGCAAGCAGCACATCGTGATGCTGGTGATCGCCGTGGCGGTCTGGATCGGCGCCGGCCTGATCGCCCGTAATTGGCTGAAGAAGCGCGAAGAGGCCGCGGACTAGGCGAGGGCGGTTCGCGCCGTCTTGGCCCGGTCTCCGGGGCGTTTGACGCGTGAACCTTGCGAAGTCCTGGCCGAGTTGACCCCGCATCTCACGCGCATAGGTGAAAACTTGCTTCGCATGCGGCGAATTGATCGATTAACGCAAAATGCTTGCCGCTTTTCGGGGCGCTGTGTAGAAAGCGAACCATGAACGTCGCGCGCCAACTGCTTTCGCTTCGGCTTACCAACCCCTGGGCGCTCTAGGGGCCGCGCTTCGTCGTGGCCGGGCGCGCAGGGGATGACTGACCCAATCGCCGCCGCACGCAGACACCTTCCGACGAGTAGATCCCATGAGCTCCGTAACGCCCGCCGCTTTCGACAAGCGCGACAACGTCGTCATTTTCGACACCACCATGCGCGACGGCGAGCAGTCGCCCGGCGCCTCGATGTCGCATGACGAGAAGCTGGAACTGGCCAAGATCCTCGAGGAGATGGGGGTCGACGTCATCGAGGCCGGCTTCCCGATCGCCTCGAACGGCGACTTCGAAGCGGTCCGCGAGATCGCCAAGATCGTCAAGAACTCMACCGTCGCCGGCCTGTGCCGCGCCCACCAGGTGGATATCGATAGATGTGCGGAGGCCCTGAAGGGCACGCAGCGCGGCCGCATCCACGTGGTGATCGCCACCAGCGACCTGCACATGAAGCACAAGCTGCAGATGGAGCCGGACGCCGTCATCGACGTGATCGCCCGCTCGGTCGGCCACGCGCGCAACCTGCGCGACGACGTCGAGTGGTCGGCCGAGGACGCCACCCGCAGCGACCGCCAGTTCCTGCGCCGCGCCATCGAGACCGCCATCAAGGCCGGCGCCACCACGATCAACCTGCCCGACACCGTCGGCTACACCTATCCGTCCGAGTACGCCGACCTGTTCAAGTGGATGGTCGAGAACGTCGACGGCGCGGATCGGGTGATCTTCTCGACCCACTGCCACAACGACCTGGGCCTGGCCGTGGCCAACAGCCTGGCCGGCGTGCAGGGCGGGGCGCGCCAGGTGGAGTGCGCGATCAACGGCCTGGGCGAGCGGGCCGGCAACGCCGCCCTGGAAGAGATCGTCATGGCCCTGAAGGTGCGCGGCGACCGCCTGCCGTTCCAGACGGGCATCGACACCACCCACATCACCCGCGCCAGCCGCTACGTCTCGGCCATCACCGGCTTCCCGGTGCAGTACAACAAGGCCATCGTCGGCAAGAACGCCTTCGCGCATGAAAGCGGCATCCACCAGGACGGGATGCTGAAGAACCGCGAGACCTACGAGATCATGACCCCGGAATCGGTCGGCCAGGCGCCGTCCAGCCTGGTCATGGGCAAGCACTCGGGCAGCCACGCCTTCCGCGCCAAGCTGAAGGACCTGGGCTACGAGCTGGGCCAGAACGCCCTGAAGGAGGCCTTCGGCCGCTTCAAGGACCTGGCCGACCGCAAGAAGCACGTCTACGACGACGACATCATCGCCCTGGTCGACGACGCCCTGGCGCGCGGCTCGGAGCGCATCCGCGTCACCCACCTGCGCGTGGTGGCCGGCACCGACGGCCAGTCGGCCGAGCTGACCCTGGAAGTCGATGGCGAGACCAAGACCTCGGAGGCCTCGGGCGACGGTCCGGTGGACGCCGTGTTCAACGCGATCCTGGCGATCGTCCCGCACAACGCCGCCCTGCGCCTGTTCCAGGTGCACGCGGTGACCGAAGGCACCGACGCCCAGGCCCAGGTCTCGGTCCGTCTGGAAGAGGACGGCCGCATCGCCACGGGGCAAGCGGCCGACACCGACACCCTGACCGCCTCGGCCAAGGCCTATGTGAACGCCCTGAACAACCTCATGGCGCGCAAGGAAAAGAGCCGGCCGGACACGGCGATCGCCAGCGGCTTCTAGCAACCGCTGGAGCGCGCTGAACGCGCTCCAAGTGCTTGACGTAGAGCCTTCCGAAGGAAGGCTCTAGGCCGCTTCCCGCTTCGAGAACGGCCGCGTCGCCAACAGTTCCGCCGACAGGCAGGCCTGGGGTTCGACCTCCAGGCCCAGGGCCCGCAGATCCTCGCACAGCGCCCGGCGCGGTTCCTGGTCCAGGAACGCGCCGGCGTCGATGACCATCGCCCCGCCCGGGCGGAGCATGGTCAGGGTCGAGGCCGCGGCGGCGCGCGCGTCGGCCACGGTCGAGCAGCCCACGATCAGCAGCACGTCGCTCTGTTCGTCGGCCGCGCGGCAGGTGGCGCGGCGGGCGGCCTCGACCCGGTCGTAGCCCTTTCGCCAGAGCACGCTCATCGCCTCGCCCGCCTCGGGCCCRGTCACCGCCACGAAGCACAGCGGGGTGGCCTGGGCGACGGCGAGCATACGCCCGAGCGTGTGGTGGATCCCCTCGGTCGGGACGCCCAGCAGGAACTGCGCGGCTTGACGGAACGGATGGGACGACATGGTCGACAACCTCTGACTGGTCGCGCCCGTCACCGGACGGGCCGACGCCGAGGGTGTGCGCCCAGGCGGCCTAAGACCTCCATTCGGAAACACGCCGTCCGCATAAGGGCGGCATAAGGAAGATCAGATGATCTGGATTCCCATCACCATCGCGGCCTCGTTCGCCCAGGTGGCCCGCAACGCCGCCCAGCGCTCGGTCATGGGCGGGACGGGGCCCTGGGGGGCGACCCTGGTGCGGTTCCTGTTCGGCCTGCCGTTCACGGCGGTGTTCGTCGCCGTCGCCTTCACCCTGACGCGGGGCGAGCATCCGCACGCGGGTCTGGACTTCTGGACGCCGGCCCTGATGGGCGGCGCCAGCCAGATCGCCGCGACGGCGGCCTTGCTGGTGGCCATGCGCCGCGCGGGCTTCGCCGTGGCCACGGCCGTGCAGCAGAGCTCGATCCCCCTGGCGGCCCTGCTGGGCTGGCTGGTCTATGGCGAGCGGCTGACGGCCCTGGGCTGGACAGGGGTGGCCCTGACCAGCGTGGCCCTGCTGGTGGTCACCTGGCCGCGCACGGGCGCTTCGGGCGACCAGCCCGTCAGCGKCGGCCTGTTCGGCCTGCTGTCCGGCCTGGCGTTCGGCGTTTCGCTGAACGCCTTCCGACAGGCCGGCCATGCGCTGGAGCCCCATCATCCGATCTTCGCGGCGGTGGTGACCCTGATCATCGTCCAGGCGGTCCAGACCCTGGGCCTGACCCTGTACCTGGCGATCACCGACCGCGCGGCCCTGGTCGCCGTGGCCCGGGCCTGGCGGCCGTCGCTGGGGKCGGGGTTCTGGGGCGCGGCGGCCTCGGCCGGCTGGTTCATCGCCCTGGCCCTGGCGCCGGCCGGGCAGGTGAGGGCGGTCGGGGTGGTCGAGGCGCCCATCGCGGCCTTCGCGGGACKCCGCCTGTTCGCCGAGAGACTGACCGCCGTTCAGATGATCTTCKGCCTGATCGCGGCGGCCGGGGTGGCCATGGCCGCGCTCGGCTAGAAAACGCCATGTTTCTGGGATGAAACCCCCGGCGCCGCCGTTCTGCGAAAACAGGTGATCCAAGGGCTGTAATAGACCTTGAATTCAACGCTTTCGCAGGGCAAACGGGCTTCGTCGGCAGCTTTGTGGCAGTCAGACGACGGCGCGGCGGGGAGCCAGCGCTCCCGTCGTGCGGCAGGCGCTCGTCAATGGGACATAAGCCCGCATTTTGCGGGAATCATGTTGTCCTCTTTTGGAATTGAAGTAGGAGCCATCTTTTCCCTTCGCCTTCGTCGCTTCGGCGACGCAAATGGCTCCGTTTCCGCCTACTCGCCATCTTCTCCTTCTAAAGACCCGTCGCCTTCGCCCCCCTATCCCTCAGTCAGGGCTTTCAATGTTTTCTTCCCTCTTCGGCGTCATCTCCAACGACATCGCCATCGACCTGGGCACCGCCAACACCCTCATCTACATGAAGGGCAAGGGCATCGTCTTGAACGAGCCGTCGGTGGTCGCGCTGCGTAACGTCGGCGGCCGCAAGATCGTCCACGCGGTGGGGATCGAGGCCAAGCAGATGCTGGGCCGCACGCCGGGCCACATGGAAGCCATCCGCCCGATGCGGGACGGGGTCATCGCCGACTTCGAAGTCGCCGAGGAGATGATCAAGTACTTCATCCGCAAGGTCCACAACCGCAAGGGCTTCGTGAACCCCAAGGTCATCGTCTGCGTGCCGTCGGGCGCCACCGCCGTGGAACGCCGCGCCATCAACGACAGCTGCCTGAACGCCTCGGCCCGCCGCGTGGGCCTGATCGACGAGCCGATGGCCGCCGCGATCGGCGCCGGCCTGCCCATCCACGAGCCGACCGGCTCAATGGTCGTCGACATCGGCGGCGGCACCACCGAGGTGGCCGTGCTGTCGCTGTCGGGCATCGTCTATTCGCGCTCGGTCCGCGTCGGCGGCGACAAGATGGACGAGGCGATCATCAGCTACATGCGTCGCCACCATAACCTGCTGATCGGCGAGACGACCGCCGAGCGCATCAAGAAGGAAATCGGCACCGCCCGCGCGCCGGCCGACGGCGAAGGCCTGTCGATCGACGTCAAGGGCCGCGACCTGATGCAGGGCGTGCCGCGCGAAGTGCGCATCAGCGAAAAGCAGGCCGCCGACGCCCTGGCCGAACCGGTCGGGCAGATCGTCGAGGCCGTGAAGGTGGCCCTGGAAGCCACCCCGCCGGAACTGGCCAGCGACATCGCCGACAAGGGCATCATGCTGACCGGCGGCGGCGCGCTGCTGCGCGGCCTGGACGCCGAGATCCGCGACCACACCGGCCTGCCGGTCACCGTGGCCGACGATCCGCTGTCGTGCGTGGCCCTGGGCTGCGGCAAGGTGCTCGAGCATCCCAAGTGGATGAAGGGCGTGCTTGAATCGACTCTCGCCTAGGCGTCAATTCAATCTGGACGCCGCGGGGGGCGTCGGGAGAACTAGTACGTGCCCTTTCGCGAAGGTCCGCTCGGTGACCTGAAAGTGCCGCTTACCTGGACCGCGGCCGTGGCGTTGATCGTCGCGGTCGTGATCGCGGTGGCGTTCCTGCTGGCCGATCGGCGCGAGACCCTTCAGCAACAGGCCTACGGCGTCACCCGCCAGACGGTCGACACGGTGTCCAAGCCGGTCAGCGGCGTGATCGCCGCGCCCGGCCGCTGGACCGGCCTGGGCGTCGACTTCATCAGCAGCTACTTCTTCACCGCCTCCGAGAACCGCCGGCTGAAGGCCGAGCTGAAGGAGATGCGCGGCTATCGCGACATGTACCTGGCCGAGGTCGACAAGAACCAGAGCTACCGCTCGTTGCTGGGCCTGCGCACCGACCCGCCGATCCCGATGGTCGCCGCGCGCGTCGTCAGCGACACCCGCGGTCCGTTCGCCAACACCCGCCTGGCCGACAGCGGCTCGGAAAAGGGCGTGGTGGTCGGCAATCCGGTGATGAACGAGCGCGGCCTGGTCGGCCGCGTGGTCGGCGTGGCCCACGGGGCCAGCCGGGTGCTGCTGCTGACCGACATCGCCTCGCGCACGCCGGTGATGATCGACCGCACCAACGCCCGCGCCATCCTGACCGGCGACGGCGGTCCCAATCCCAAGCTGGAATATCTGCGCGGCGTGGACCCGATCAAGGAAGGCGACCGGGTCGTCACCTCGGGCGACGGCGGCGTGGTGCCGCGCGGCCTGCCGGTTGGCGCGGCGGTCAAGGGCCTGGACGGCCGCTGGCGCGTGGTGCTGTTCGCCGACGACGCCGCCATCGACTATGTCCGCATCCTGCTGTTCAAGGACTTCTCGCAGCTGGCCGACCAGAAGGCGCTGCTGACCCGCAGCCTGCCGCCGGTCACCACCGAGGACCCCGACGTCTCGATCCTGGGTCCGACCGCCACTCCGGCCAAGCCGCCGGCCCCGACCGGCGCGACGCCGCCGCCGACCCCGGCTCCGGGCGCGACGCCGCCCAAGCCGGCCGCCCAGACGCCGGCCGCGGCCGCGCCCGCGGCCAAGCCGACGACGCCCCCGGCGGCCAAGCCCGCGACTCCCAAGCCGACCGCGGGTCAGCCGACCGGCGGAGCGATCTAGGATGGGCGGCGCGCGGCCTCTGCATCCCGGCCGCTGGCTGGGCGTGCCCGCGCTGTTCTGCGTGCTGGCGACGATCGCCTTCGCGGCGCCGATCCGCATCTTCGGCCTGCAGCTGCCCGAGCCGGTGTTCGCCATGGTCCCGGCCTTCGCCTGGGCCCTGATCCGCCCGTCGATCCTGGCGCCCTTCGCCCTGCTGCTGCTGGGCCTGTTCCTGGACACCTTCTGGGGCGGTCCGACCGGCCTGTGGGGCCTGTCGCTGCTTATCGCCTACGCCACCGCCCTGACCGGCCGCAACATGATGACCGGCCAGAGCCGGCCGATGATGTGGGCCTGGTTCGCCGGCGTCACCGCCGTGGCCATGGCCGGCGGCTTCCTGTTCAGCATGCTGGACAGCCTGGCCATGCCCAGCCTTCTGGCCGTGTTCTGGCAGTTCCTGGTCACGGCCCTGTTGTTCCCGTTCGCCCACCGGCTGATCGACCGGTTCGAGGACGCGGACGTTCGGTTCCGGTGACGCCATGAGCGAACCGTCAATCTTCTTCTTCGAGGTCAACGAACGGCAGGGGGTGTTCCACCGCCGCGCGTTCCTGATGGGCGGCCTGGCCGGGGGCGGCCTGCTGGCCCTGGGCGGCCGCCTGGCCCAGCTGCAGTTGGTCGAGGCCCGCCGGTACCAGAAGCTGTCGGCCGGCAACCAGTTCAACTACCGCCTGACGCCGCCGCCGCGCGGCCTGATCCTGGACCGCAACGGCGTGGCCCTGGCCTCGAACCGTCCGAACTTCCGGCTGATGGTCAGCAAGGAGTCCAAGGACTTCGACGTCGAGGCCACGCTGGACGACCTGGCCAAGCTGGTGCCGATCGACGGCACGCGTCGCGCCCGCCTGATCAAGGACATCGCCCGCGCCCCCAAGAAGGCGCCGGTGGCCGTGATGGAGGACATGACCTGGGAGGAGTTCTCCCGCGTCAACATCCGCGCCCCCGAGCTGCCCGGCGTGACCGCCGACATGGGCGAGGTGCGGGTCTATCCGTTCGGCGGCGCCTTCGCCCACGTGATCGGCTACGTCGCCAAGGTCTCGGACCGCGACCTGGAGAAGGCCAAGGACGAGCCCGACCAGGACCTGCTGCACCATCCGGGCTTCCGGATCGGCAAGCAGGGCGTGGAGAAGGCCCTGGACCGCGAGCTGCGCGGCCGTCCCGGCGCCACCAAGGCCGAGGTCGACGCCCAGGGGCGCGTGGTCCGCCTGGATCCCGAGGGCGACATCCCGCCCACGCCGGGCAAGGAAGTGCGCCTGACCCTGGACGCCGACATCCAGAACCGCGCGCTGGAGGTGATGGGCGACGAAAGCGGCGCGATCGTCGTGATGGACGTGCGCAACGGCGACCTGCTGGCCATGGTCTCGGCCCCCAGCTTCGACGCCAACCGCTTCGTGAAGGGCCTGTCGGGCCCCGAGTACAAGGCCCTGGCCGAGTACGAGCGCAAACCCCTGCTGGACAAGGCGCTGAGCGGCAACTTCCCGCCCGGCTCGACCTTCAAGCCGACCGTGGGCCTGGCCGCCCTGACCGCTGGGATCGATCCCGAGGTCCGGGTCGCGTGCGGCGGCAGCTGGTACTACGGCGGCCGCACCTGGCGGTGCTGGGAGAAGCGCGGCCACGGCTCGCAGAACATGCACGAGGCCATCAAGAACTCGTGCGACATCTACTTCTACCAGACGGCCCTGAAGATCGGCCCCGACGCCATCGCCACCGCCGCGCGGGCCATGGGCTTCGGCCAGACGTTCGACATCGGCATCCCGGGCCAGAAGAAGGGCCTGGTCCCCGACCGTGAATGGAAGAAGCGGGCCAACAAGAAGAATCCGGCCAACCAGATCTGGTTTCCGGGCGAGACCCCCAGCTACGGGATCGGGCAGGGCGCGCTCAGCGTCAACGCCCTGCAGCTGGCCGTGATGGTCTCGCGCCTGGCCAACAGCAAGAAGGCGCTCAATCCTCGCCTGATCAAGTCGGTCGGCGGCGTCGAGCAGCCCAGCGGCGCGGCCGTGCCCGACCTGCCGTTCACGCCCGAGCACCTGGCCTATGTACGCGGCGGCATGGAGGCGGTGGCCAACGACGTGCGCGGCACCGCCTATCGCCAGAGCCAGCTGGGCCTGGGCGACGTCAAGATGGCCGGCAAGACCGGCACGGCCCAGGTGCGCAGCTACGACAAGGTCGCCGACCGCAAGAGCACCAACGTCGCCTGGAAGCTCAAGGACCACAACCTGTTCGTCGCCTTCGCCCCCTATGACGACCCGCGCTACGCCGTGGCCGTCATCGTCGAGCACGGCGGCCTGGGCGGCGCCACCGCCGGTGCGCCCCGGGCCCGCGAGGTGATGCGCGTGGCGCTGCTGAAGGACCCCGAGGTCCGCGCCCGCATCGAGCGTCCCATGCCTCTGCCGCCCGAACCGGACGCGGTGACGCCCGACGGCTCGGTCGAGGGCGCCGCCCCCGACGATCCGACCGTGGGCGCGCCGCCGCCCGCGCCTGCGACCCCGATCGTTCCCGCGCCTCCCGTCCCTGGAGCTCCCCGATGACCCTCAGCGGCGGCCTTTCCCGGCCCGGCGAACGCGACCGGCCGATCATCAAGTTCATGGAGATCGACTGGACCCTGTGTCTGGTCCTGTGCCTGATCGCCGGCACGGGCGCGCTCATGCTGTTCTCGATCGCCGGCGCCTCGTGGGAGCCGTGGGCCGACAAGCACCTGCTGCGCTTCGGCATCTATTTCGTGATGATGATCCTGCTGGCGATGGTGGACCTGCGGGTCTGGTTCACCATGGCCTATCCGATCTACGGCATCGCCCTGCTGCTGCTGGTGGCGGTGGAGGCGGTCGGCGACGTGTCGCTGGGCGCCCAGCGCTGGCTGGCCATCGGGCCGCTGCGCTTCCAGCCGTCCGAGATCATGAAGATCGGCGTCGTCCTGGCCCTGGCCCGCTACTATCACGGCCTGTCGGCCGACAGCGCCCGGCTGTCGTGGAAGTTGCTGATCCCCGCCGCCCTGATCGGCGCCCCGACCCTGYTGGTGGCCCACCAGCCGGACCTTGGCACCGCCGTGCTGATCGCCCTGCCGGGCCTGGCGGTGATGGTGMTGGCCGGCCTGTCGCTGCGCCTGATCATCGCCGGGATCGTGGCCGGCCTCGCGGCCCTGCCGCCGTTCATCTTCTTCGTGCTGCACGACTACCAGCGCAACCGGATCCTGACCTTCATGGACCCGGAGAAGGACCCGTCCGGCAACGGCTATCACATCATGCAGTCCAAGATCGCCCTGGGCTCGGGCGGTCTGCTGGGCAAGGGTTTCGGCCTGGGCTCGCAGAGCCAGCTGAACTTCCTGCCGGAAAAGCAGACCGACTTCATCTTCGCCACCCTGGCCGAGGAGTTCGGCTTCCTGGGCTGCGTCAGCGTGCTGTTCCTGTACGGCGTGGCCATCTTCATGGCCCTGCGCATCGCCTCGATCAGCCACAGCCATTTCGGGCGCCTGTCGGCCGCCGGGGTGACCGCGACCTTCGCCCTCTACGTCCTGATCAACGGCGCGATGGTGATGGGCATGGCGCCGGTGGTGGGCGTGCCCATGCCGATGCTGTCGTACGGCGGCACCGTCATGCTGACGGTCATGGTCGGCTTCGGCCTGGTCCAGGCCGTGCGGGTGCACCGCTACACGGAAGTGACCAGCGGCAAGGGCTCGCTGATGTAGGCGGCTGGACGGCTACTGGCCGTCCAGCGTGTAGTCCATGACGTAGAAGTGCTTGCCGTCCTTGATCTCGATCTTGAACGTGCCGGCCAGGCCCTTCAGCGCGCCGCCGCCGGAGTCCGGCACGATCATCACGTCCATCACCCGCTGGTCGCCCTGCATCCAGCCGTGCTGGACGACGGCGAAGCTGCCGGCGCGACCGTCCAGGGTTCCGGTGATCCGTTCCACCGCCACATAGGCCGCCGAGGTCGGCACCGAGCCGCCGGCCGCCAGCATCTCGCCCTTGCTGGTCGCCGTCAGGGCGCCGGCATAGGTCTTGTCCAGGGTCAGGCGGCTGAGCGTCGAGCCGTCTCCCTTGTCCTCCGTGGCCGGGACGATCTTGACCTCGAAGGTCCCGGTGGCGTGGTGCGGCGCAGCGGCCTGGGCGGACGACGAGACGGCCGGGGCGGCCGCGGCCAGGGCGGCGAGGGTCAGGTGGCGGAAGATCATCGGGCGTTCCCTGATTGAGACGCCGAAATCCTTGCGGGACGGCAAGGGTCTTTCAATCGGAATGCTGCGAACGGCGCAAGCCCGCCCGCCAACGGCGGCGCGTCACTCTTCGGGAGGCGTCTTGGCCGGCGCCGCGCCCTTCAGCGCCCGCCCTGTGACCACGGCCGCCGCGCCGAACTTGCCCCGCAGGCCGTCGATCACCGTCTCGCTCTTCAGCGCCCGGCGCTCGTCGCCGGCGAAGAAGTCGTCGGCCGCGCCCTCGGCGGGTACGAAGTCGGTCAGGCCCGCGCCGATCAGGCGGTAGTGCAGGCCCTTGGGTTCGGCCGCCAGCAGCTCGCGCGCCACCTGGAACAGGGTGCGGGCGGTCTGGATCGGGACGGGCAGGGTGCGGCGGCGGGTGTGGATCTTGAAGTCGGGCGTGCGCAGCTTCAGCGTCGCCACCCGCCCGGCCACTCCGCCCGCCCGGGCCTGACGGGCGACCTTCTCGCACAGCGGCCACAGCTCGTCCTCGAGGTCCTCGCGCTTGTAGAGGTCGTCGTTGAAGGTGGTCTCGGCGCTGATCGTCTTGCGCTCCTGGTCGGGATCGACCATCCGCGTGTCACGGCCGTGGGCCAGGTGGTGCAGGCGAAGGCCGCCCGAGCCCAGCACCTTGACCAGCCACTTCAGGTCGGCGTTGGCGATGTCGCCGACCGTGCGCAGGCCCTCCTGCGCCAGGGCCGTGACCGTGGCCGGGCCCACCCCGGGCAGGATCGACACCGGCCTGGGAGCCAGGAACTCGACGATCCCCTTGGCCCCGATCACCGAGAAGCCGCGCGGCTTGTCCAGCTCCGAGGCGATCTTGGCCAGGAACTTGTTGGGGGCCAGGCCGATCGAGACGGTGATGTTCACCTCCTCCTCGATCGCCTTCTGCACCCGCGCCAGCATCACCGCCGGCGGGGCGCCGTGCAGGCGTTCGGTGCCGGAAAGATCGATCCAGGCCTCGTCCAGCGACAGCGGCTGCACCAGGGGCGTCAGGGCCTCCAGCTTGGCCATGATCCGCCGGCTCTCGTGCTTGTACTTGGCGAAGTTGGGCTTGATGACCACGGCTTCGGGGCACAGCTTCAGCGCCTTGTACATCGGCATGGCCGAGCGCGGGCCGCTCATGCGGGCGATGTAGCAGGCCGTCGTCACCACACCGCGCTTGCCCCCGCCCACGATCACCGGCTTGTCGCGCAGGGACGGGTCGTCGCGCTTCTCGACCGAGGCGTAGAAGGCGTCGCAGTCCATGTGGGCCATGGACAGCTGCCCCAGCTCCTCGTGGAAGACCACGCGCGGCGATCCGCAGGCCGGACAGCGCGAGACCTTGGCCTCGCCCGTCGCCAGGCAGTCGCGGCACAGCGCTTTCATTCGAAGAGCTTGCGCTCGATGGCCGTCTTCAGGTCCGGCCACAGGTCGATGCGGGCGTGCCGCTCGGGATCGGAGGGGGCGAGGGGACGCAGGCGCTCGTCGGCCACCATCTGGAAGCGGGTGACCCACGGCGCGCTCTCGGCCACCGAGTCCAGCTGCGGCAGCAGGTCGTCGATGAACACCGAGGGCGAGGCCGTGCGCTGCGACAGGTGCGCCGCCGACGGTCCCTTGGGGCCGCTGTTGATCACCAGCGGGTAGTCGAAGCCGTGGGTCTTCAGCCAGCGGGCGCGGGACTGGCGGCCGTGCTCGGGGGCGTTGGTCAGGATCACCACGCCGGCGCGGGTCGACAGGTCGGCCAGGGCGTCGGCCGCGCCCTCGGCGGGCAGCAGGTCGTCGGCCCCGTCGCGGAAGAAGTCGTTGAACAGCGCCCGTCCGGCGATCAGATCCAGGTGCTCGGTCTCGCCCGGGCGGTAGATGTTCTGGAACAGGGCGAAGCGGTCGAATCGCAGCTCGAATCCATGGCGCCCGATGAACGTTCCGAAGCCATGCATGAAACGCGCGAGCACCTCGTCCACGTCGACGATGACCAGGGGCGCGTCAGGGCGCACCGTGCAGGCTTCGAGGTCTGAAAAACAGGGTTCCATGATCTACGGTCGGCGGGGGTAAAACGCGATTAGCGCGGGCTTAAGGATATTCGTGCGATCTGGAATCCAGAAGCGACGCGAATCCCTCACGCATCGCCACGGACCGGAATGGTCGGGGTCAGGATGACGAAGAAGGTCCTCATCGTCGAGGATAACGAGCTGAACATGAAACTCTTTCATGACCTGCTCGAGGCCCAGGGTTACGAGACCCTGCAGACCCGCGAGGGGCTGCAGGCGCTGTCGATCGCCCGTGAGCACCGTCCGGACCTGATCCTGATGGACATCCAGCTGCCCGAGATCTCCGGCCTTGAAGTCACCAAGTGGCTCAAGGAGGATGACGATCTGTCACATATCCCCGTCGTCGCCGTTACGGCATTCGCCATGAAGGGCGACGAGGAGCGCATCCGCGAGGGCGGGTGCGAGGCCTATATCTCCAAGCCCATCTCGGTGTCGCACTTCCTGGACACCATCCGCCGGTTGCTGGAGAGGTAGGCCGTGAGCGCGCGCATCCTGGTCGTCGACGACATCGAGGCCAATGTCCGCCTGCTCGAGGCCAAGCTGACGGCCGAGTACTACCAGGTCTCGGTCGCCTATGACGGCCCCACCGCCCTGGCCCTGGCGGCCAGCGAGCTGCCCGACGTGATCCTGCTGGACGTGATGATGCCCGGCATGGACGGCTTCACCGTCTGCAAGAAACTCAAGGAAGACCCAGCCACCCGCCACATCCCGGTGGTGCTGGTCACGGCGCTGGACGGCCGCGCCGACCGCATCCAGGGGCTGGAGGCGGGCGCCTCGGACTTCCTGACCAAGCCCATCGACGACGTCATGCTGTTCGCCCGCGTGCGCAGCCTGACCCGCTTCAAGCTGGTTCTCGACGAACTGCGCCAGCGCGAGGCCTCGGGCCGGCGCATGGGCGTGATCGCCGGCGCCGCCTCGCGCCTGGACGGCCTGGGCGGCCGGGTGCTGGTGGTCGACGACAACGAGCGCCAGGCCCAGCGCGTGGCCGCCGAGCTGGCGGTCGAGCATCGCCCGGTGGTCGAATCCGATCCGATCAAGGCCCAGATCAGCGCCGGCGGCCCGGTCGACCTGGTGATCATCAACGCCGCGGCCAAGGGCTTCGACGGCCTGCGCTTCGCCGCCGGCCTGCGTTCGGACGAGCGCACCCGCCACCTGCCGATACTGGCCATGGTCGATCCCGACGAGCGTCCGCGCATCGTCAAGGCCCTGGAGATCGGGATCAACGACGTCCTGCCGCGTCCGATCGACCCGCAGGAGCTGTCGGCCCGGGTCAAGACCCAGATCCAGCGCAAGCGCTACACCGACTATCTGCGCCAGAACCTGGACCACAGCCTGGAACTGGCGGTCACCGACCAGCTGACGGGGCTGCACAACCGCCGCTACATGGCCGGCCAGCTGGACTCGCTGGTCAAGCGCGCGGCCMTGGGCGGCGACCCGGTCTCGGCCCTGCTGATCGACATCGACCACTTCAAGAAGATCAACGACACCTTCGGCCACGACGTGGGCGACGAGGTGCTGCGCGAGTTCGCCCTGCGCCTGGCCTCCAACGTCCGCGCCGTCGACCTGCCTTGCCGCTACGGCGGCGAGGAGTTCACGGTGATCATGCCCGACACCCAGCTGGTCGACGCCCTGCGCATCGCCGAGCGGATCCGCATGCACGTCTCCGGCTCGCCGTTCCATGTCGCCCAGGGCGCCGAGGTCCTGACCGTCACCATCTCGGTCGGCGTCTCGGCCAGTAGCGGCCCGGACGACACCCCCGAGACCCTGATGAAGCGGGCCGACGAGGCGGTGTACGAGGCCAAGAAGTCCGGCCGGAACCTCGTGGTCGGCAAGGCGKCCTAGCCGGGCCGGCGACCGGGCCTCACTTGGCCGTTGGCTGCCACAGCTCGATCTTGACGCCGTCCGGGTCGAGGATCCACGCGAACTTGCCGCTGGGGTCGCTGTCGTCGCGCTTCAGGACGGTGACGCCCTTTTCCTTCAGCCGCGCCAGATAGGCGTCCAGGTCGTCGACGGCGAAGTTGATCATGAACTCGCGGGTCGACGGCGCCATGTAGCTGGACGTATCCCGAACCGCGTTCCAGACGACGACCGGCGGATGGCCCGCCGCGTCGGTCTTGAACGCCGCTCCGCCCCAGGCCTCGACCGGCACGCCCAACACGTCGCGATACCAGCGCGCGAGGGCCTTGGGATCCTTGCTCTTGACGAAGACGCCGCCGATTCCGGTGATGTGTCCGGCCGGCTCGGCGTGAGCCGCCGCGCCGAAGCCCAGCCCCAGAACCAGCGCCAGCCCGACCAGACCTTTGCGATAAGCCGCCATCTTCTCCCCTCCGATGTGGATCCTGGCGGAGGCTAGCGGCCGACGGGCGGCGCGTCCAATCGCGGGGCGGGGTGGCCTGGAGGCGCTCCGCGAAGTAACACCCTTCGATGGCGAAGACGAAGCAAAGCGCGGAACTGGAAATCCTGGTCGACGGGGAGACCTATCTCTGGCGGCTGCACCGCCAGCCCGGCTGGTCCAGCGAGAAGCCGGAGCGGCACGGCATGGCGATCGCCGTGCGCCACCTGGAAGGCCAGCGCGAGGCCGTCGTGGAGTTTCCGCCCGGCCCCGAGCCCCGCTACGGCGCGCCGCTGCTGAAGGCCTCGCGGATCGACACCAAGCTGGTGACCAACGCCATCGCCTCGGCTATCGCGGCCGGATGGGATCCGCTGTCGCGCGGCAAGACCGTCGCCATCGTCGTGGACGCGAACGGCTGCTGATCTAGCGCTTGGGAACCAGCCTGATCTCGTAGAGCCGCGGCCACAGCTTGCCGGTCACGATCAGCTTGTCGGCCTTGGCGTCGTAGGCGATGCCGTTCAGCACGTCGGCCTGGGCTCGTTCCTGGGCGGGCAGCAGGCCGGTCAGGTCGATCCAGCCCTTCACCTTGCCCGTGGCCGGGTCGATGCGGGCGATGCGATCGCTCTGCCAGATATTGGCCAGGATCTCGCCCTTGACCCATTCCAGCTCGTTCAGCTGGTCCACGGGACGCCCTTCGTCGGTGACGGTGATCCCGCCGGTCTCCTTCAGGGTCTCGGGGTCCAGGAAGCGCAGGCGCGAGGTCCCGTCGCTCATGATCAGCCGCTTGTCGTCGCGGGTCAGGGCCCAGCCTTCGCCGTCATAGGCGAACTCGCCGCGCGTCTCGAAGTCGTCGATGCCGTAGACGAAGCCGATCTGGTCCTTCCAGGTCAGCTCGATCAGCTTGTCCTTCCAGTCGACGATGCCCTCGCCGAAATACTGGCTGGAGATCTGGCGCTCGTTCTCGACGCTGCCCGTCTCCAGCACGATCTTGCGGATCGACGAGGCGCCCTGCAGGCCCGTGCTCTCGTACAGGAACCCGTCTCTCAGGAAGAGGCCCTCGGTGAAGGCGTTGGGGTCATGGGGATAGGTGCGCACCACCTCGTAGCCGTAGACCGGCGTGGCCGCCTGGGCCTCAGCCGACGGCGAACCGGCGCCAAACAGCAGGAGGAGGGCTAGCCCGAGGGCCTGAAGCGGGAGTCGACGCATGGGCCAGCTAGGCCTTCCCTCGGCGGCGAAAACAAGACGCCCAAACGAAAAACGCCCAGCTTCGCAGCCGGGCGTCTTGTCGTATCGCAAAGGGTCGCAAGACCTACTTGATCTTGCCTTCGCGGAATTCGACGTGCTTGCGGATGACCGGATCGTACTTCTTCAGCACCATCTTCTCGGTCTTGGTACGGGCGTTCTTCTTGGTCACGTAGAAGAAGCCGGTGTCCGCCGTCGAGTTCAGGCGGATCTTGATGGAAGCCGGTTTGGCCATGGTCGAATCCCTGCGATGGTCGCGCAGGTCCCTACGCGGTCGAATTAAGAGGCGCGGAACATACTCAGCGGCGCGCCAAAGTCAATTGCCGGTCGCGCATCGTTTGTACGGGAAATCGACGCTCCTGGCCTGACCGCCCATCTGGCCMTCGATCCGGCCGGTCACGGCGTCGGGTCCGATGCGACGATAGATCACCCGCTGGGGGAAGTCGTGGGCCGGGTTCTCGAACACCGCCTCGTCGGCCGTCAGGCTCTTGAGCGGGAAGGTGGCCCTCTCCTGGCCCGAGGGCTCGGCCATGTAGGCCAGCGAGCCGTCGGCCTCGACGATGCGGGTGTATTCGTATTCGCGCAGCTTGCCGTCGCGCGTCGTGCGGCCCAGGCCCAGCATCACGCCGCCGCCGGGCGCCATCCACAGTTCCTCGACGACGCCGCCGTTCGGCTTGGTCTGCATCYAGCAGCCCGAGAGCCAGGCCATCTGGTCGATCGCGGCGGGTGGACCCGCGAGGGCGGCGGCGAGGGCGAGAGCGAGCATGGCGGCCTCCGACGGACGCTCAGAGATAGCTCAACTGCCGCGCCCCGCGCAGGAAACGCATGAACGGGGCCGGGCGTCCAGGGTCGGCCAGGCGCTGGGCCACCTCGTGGACCACGAAGCGGGTGATGTTGGGCAGGTCCAGCTCGCGGGCCTGGTCGAAGTCGAACCAGCCGATCTCGTCCAGTTCGCCGCAGTCGGGCTGGCGCTCCAGGCTCAGCAGGGCGCTGGCGGGGGCCATGAAGAACCGGGCGTCGAAGCGACGGGTGCGATAGGGCGGGGTGATGGCCCTGGCCACGAAGGCCAGCGGCGCCAGGTCGGGCAGTGCGCCCTGGGCCAGAAACGGCCGCCAGGCGCCGGCGGCGGGTCTCGCCGGGGCTTCCTTGGCCAGCAGCAGGCCGGTCTCCTCGAAGGTCTCGCGCACCGCCGCCAGGGCCAGGGCGCGGGCCAGGCGGGCGGGGTTGGCGTGGCGCGGTTCCAGGCCCAGGCGCGCGGCGGTCTCGGGCGCCAGCTCGCTGGCCGAGGGCGCGAGGTAGTCGCCGCGGTCCACCCGGCCGCCGGGGAACACCCACTTGTCGGCCATGAAGGCCAGGCCCCGGTTGCGGCGGCCCATCAGGATGCGGGGCTTGGGACCGTCGTCGCGCACGACGATCAGGGTGGCGGCGTGGCGCGGCTTCAGCACGCCGGCGGCCGGATCGCGGACGTCGCCGTCGTTGCGGGTGTCGAATTTGGCGTCGATCGGCTCGTCCATGGGGGGAGCTTAGACCCGACTCACCGCGACGCCAGCCGTCCGTAGGGGCAGGGGAGACCTTTTGGGGACATGCCCTTGCGGCGTGTCCCCAAACCGTCTCAAGCTCCTCCGGGGATTTCAGAAATCGAGGGATGGCATGTTCGCAAGGGTTTCGGCGCTGGCTCTGATCGCCGCGCTATCGGCCGCGCCGGCCATGGGCGCCCCCTCGACCGCCCAGGTGGCCGCAGCCGCCAAGGCGGTCCAGCCCAAGGTCGTGGCCTGGCGTCGCGACATCCACGAGCATCCCGAGCTGGGCAACCAGGAGGTCCGCACGGCGGCCCTGGTGGCCAAGGAGCTGCGCGCMCTGGGCTTCGACGTCCGCGAGGGCGTGGGCCGCACCGGCGTCGTGGGCGTGCTGAAGGGCGGCAAGCCCGGCAAGGTCGTGGCCCTGCGCGCCGACATGGACGCCCTGCCGGTCGAGGAGAAGACCGGCCTGCCGTTCGCCTCCAAGGCCACCGCCCAATGGGAAGGCCGGACCCTGCCGGTCATGCACGCCTGCGGCCACGACACCCACGTGGCCATGCTGCTGGGCGCGGCGACCGTCCTGGCCGGCATGAAGGCCGATATCCCCGGCACGGTGGTGGTGCTGTTCCAGCCGGCCGAGGAGGGCTCCCAAGCCGGCGAGGAGGGCGGGGCGGGCCTGATGATCCGCGACGGCGCCCTGGACCATCCCAAGGTCGACGCCATCTTCGGCCTGCACATCGGCCCAGGCGACGCCCACGCCCTGAACTACCGGGCCGGCGGCTTCTATGCGGGCTCCGATCGCCTGACCATCACGGTGAAGGGCAAGCAGACCCACGGGGCGCGGCCCTGGGCCGGCGTCGACATGGCCAGCGTGGCGGCCGACATCGTCCAGGCCTTCAACCAGATCGCCGCCCGCCAGGTCGACGTCGGCGCCTCGCCCACGGTGCTGACCGTGGCCACCATCAACATGGGGGTGCGCAACAACATCATCCCCGAAGACCTGACCATGACCGGCACCCTGCGCACCTTCAACGCCGAGCGCCGGGCCGACGTCATCGACAAGGTCCAGAAGACCGTGGCCGCCATCGGCGACCGCTATGGCGCCAAGGCCCAGGCGGTGTTCACCCAACCCTATCCGGTCACCCGCAACGACCCGGCCCTGTCGGCCTGGGTCAAGCCGGTGCTGGAGCAGGCCTCGCCCGGCAAGGTCGACGACCAGGCGGCCCTGGTGACTGGGGCCGAGGACTTCTCGCGCTACGGCGAGAAGGTCCCGGCGGTGTTCATCCAGCTGGGCGGCCGTCCCGCCAACGTGCCCGCCGCCACGGCCCCGGCCAACCACTCGCCCTATTTCGATGTCGACGAGGCGGTGTTCGAGACCGGGGTGAAGGCCGAGGTGCTGCTGGCGCTGGACTATTTGGCCCGGAAGTAGCGCCTGAAGCGCTTCGAGGAGATCCGCTTGAGATACGTGTTCCTGGCCGCCTTCGTGGCGGCGGCCCTGTCGGTCGAGCCCGTCTCGGCCCAGACCGCCCTGACACCCAATATCGGCGGCCGGGTCGTGGCCCAGCCGGACGGCGCCTACGCCTTCGGCTGGCCCGGCGTCTATTTCGAGGGGCGTTTCACCGGACGGTCGATCGAGGTGGCGATCGATCCTCAGCTCGAGGTGCTGGCCGTMAGCATCGACGGCAAGGTCCGCAACGAGGTGGCCATGCCCGGCGTCGCGCATCTGACCTATGACGACCTGGGACCGGGCGAGCACGTGGTGCGGGTCGACAAGCTGACCGAGAGCCAGACCGGCTCCGCGCGGTTCCTGGGCTTCACCGTCGGCAAGCGCGGCCAGGCCCTGCCGCCGCCGGTCCGCCCCCGCAGGATCGAGTTCATCGGCGACTCCCACACCGTCGGCTACGGCGTGCGGGCGACCAAGCGCAGTTGCACGAAGGCCGAGATCCACGACCTGACCGACACCAGCCTGACCTTCGGCCCGCTGCTGGCCCGCCGGCTGGACGCCGACTACCGGATCGTCGCCTTCTCCGGACGGGGCGTGGTGCGCAACTACGGCGGCGCGGCGCCGGGCCAGACCCTGCCGGCGCTCTATCCGCGGATGATCCCCGGCGAGGCGACGCCTGTCGTCGACCCGGCCGAGGCCTGGCGGCCCGACCTGATCGTCATCGGCCTGGGCACCAACGACTTCTCGACGCCCGTCGCGCCGGGCGAGGCCTGGGCGGACGCCGAGGCCCTGCACGCCGACTACCGCCAGGCCTATGCCCGCTTCATCGGCGACTTGGCCAAGCGCCAGCCCCAGGCGCGGTTCCTGCTGATCGCCGGCGACAGCTTCGCCGCCGACGTCGAGGCGGTGGCCAGGACGGTCGACGCCCAGACGCCCGGCCTGGCGACCCCGGTGCGGATCACCGGCATGGACCTGGGAGCGTGCGACTGGCACCCCTCGATCGCCGACCAGCGGATGATGGCGGATCGGCTGGAAGCGGCGGCGCGGGTGGTGCTGCCCTAGAACCCCTCTCCCATGGGGAGAGGGAGGGGCCCATTGCGGAGCAATGGGAGGGTGAGGGGTAAGACGTCGTCCGGCGTGCCGGCAGGGCGTTCGTGAGAAATCGGTGAGTGTGTAACCCCTCACCCTCCCACGCTCTTCGAGCGCGGGTCCCTCCCTCTCCCTCCGGGAGAGGGTATTATCTGCGCTTCCCTCGTCGGACGCCCTTCGGCAGGCCGCCGCGCGGCTTGACCGGGGTCCGCGCCCGCACGCCCAGCCGGGGTTGCGGCGCCTTCGGATCACGCGGCAGCGCGTCCGTCAGCATCTCGAACACCAGGCCGCCGGTCACGGGCGTGGCCTCGCGCAGCCGCACCTCGACCGCCAGGCCCAGGGGGAAGCGCTTGCCCGTGCGTTCGCCGACCAGGGCGTGCATGCGGTCGTCGTGGACGAAATATTCCTCGCCCAGGGTCGAGACCGGGACCAGGCCGTCGGCGCCGGTCTCGTCCAGCTTCACGAACAGGCCAAAGCGGGTGACGCCGGTGATCCGGCCGGTGAAGGTGGCGCCCACCCGGTCGGCCAGGAAGGCGGCGATGTAGCGGTCGGTKGCGTCGCGTTCGGCGGCCATGGCCCGGCGCTCGGCGTGGGTGATGACCTCGGCGGTGTCCTTGATCTGGGCGATGTCCTGGTCGGTCAGGCCGTCGTCGCCCAGGCCCAGCGCCCGGATCAGGGCCCGGTGCACGATCAGGTCGGCATAGCGGCGGATCGGGCTGGTGAAGTGGGCGTAGCGGGCCAGGTTCAGGCCGAAGTGGCCCATGTTGTCGGCCGAGTAGTGGGCCTGCATCTGGGTGCGCAGGACCACCTCGTTGATGATCGCCGCGTGCGGGCTCTCGCGGGTGTCGTCCAGCAGCTTGTTGAACCGCGCCGTGGTCGGGGCCTGGCCCTTGGACCAGGGGATCTCCAGGGTCTGCAGGAACTCACCCAGGTTCATCACCTTCTCGTCGCTGGGCGTGTCGTGGACGCGGTAGATCAGCGGCATGCGCTTGGCTTCCAGCGTCTCGGCGGCCGAGACGTTGGCCTGGATCATCATCTCCTCGATCAGCTTGTGGGCTTCCAGGCTGGCGCGGCGGGTGATCGACTGGATCTCGCCCTCCTTGATGACGATCCGGCGCTCGTCGCTCTCGATGGCCAGGGGCGAGCGCGCCTCGCGGCCCTTGCCCATCAGGCGGAAGGCGGCCCACAGGGGCTTGAGGATCGGGTCCAGCAGCGGGCCGGCCTTGTCGGCGTCCTGGCCGGCGGGCGGCGGCACGCCGTCGATGGCGGCCTGGGCCTGCTCGTAGGAGAGTTTGGCGGCCGACCGCATCAGGCCGCGCACGAACTTGTGGCCCTTCTTGCGGCCGCCGGCGTCGAACACCATCCGCACGGCCAGGGTCGCGCGGTTCTCGCCCTCGCGGAGCGAGCACAGGCCGTTGGACAGGGTCTCGGGCAGCATCGGCTCCACCCGGTCGGGGAAGTAGACGCTGTTGCCCTTCTCGCGGGCGTCGCGGTCCAGGGCCGAGCCCGGGCGGACATAGGCGGCGACGTCGGCGATCGCCACCCAGACCACCCAGCCGCCCACGTTCGAGGCGTCCGGATCGGGATGGGCGTAGACGGCGTCGTCGTGGTCGCGGGCGTCGACCGGGTCGATGGTCACGAACGGCAGGTCGCGCAGGTCGTCGCGGCCCGCCAACGTCGGCGGCTGGGCCGCCTTGGCCTCGGCCTCGGCCTCTTCCGAGAAGCCCGTCGGGATGCCGTGGCTGTGGATGGCGATCAGCGAGGCGGCGCGGGGGTCGTCCTCGCTGCCCAGCACCTCCAGGATCTTGCCGAACTTGGGTCCGTAGCGCGAGCCGGCGCCGCTGACCTGGGCCAGGACCAGGTCGCCCTCCTTGAGGTCGGCGGCGGCCTGATTGTCGATCAGCAGGCTTTCCTTGGACTTGCGGTCGACCGGCTCGATACGGGTCTCGCGGCGCGCTTTGCGCACCACGCCCAGGATCTTGTGGGCGCTCTGGCCCAGACGCTTGATCAGTCGGGCCTCGGTCTCGCCGTTCTCCAGTTTCTCGAAGCGGACCAGCAGGCGGTCGCCCAGGCCCGGCGCGCCGCCGGCCGCCTCGCCCTTGCCGGGCGCCAGGCGGACCTGGGGCGTGTCCTCGGAATCCTTGGTCAGGCGCACATAGAGGTCGCCGTCGGCGTCGCGCTCGACCACGTCGACCACCCCGACGGGCGGCAGAGCGCCGGCCTGGGCGAAGCCCTTGCGGCCGCGCTTGCCCAGGCTGCCGTCGGCTTCCATGGCCCGCAGCATCTCGCGCAGGGCCCGGCGGTCGGCGCCTTTCAGGCCGAAGTGGCGGGCGATGTCGGCCTTGCCGCTCTCGCCGGCGTCGCGCAGGAACGCCAGCAGGGTCTCGCGGTCCGGCAGGCCGGCGGGCGGCTTTGCGGCCTTCGAGGCGGCGGGGAACTTGGACGACTTGGGCGTACGGGGTTTGGCCATGACGCACGTCTAGCGCGCTCCGGGGCCGATGTCGTGCTTCGCCGCGCTGTCAGGCCCGGCTGGCGAAATATTGCTCCCACATCGTATTGCGGAACAGGCCGCGCGGGTCGCGGCGGCGCTTTTCGGCGATGAAGCGGTCCAGGTTGGGATAGGCGCGCTCCAGCTGGTCGGGGCGGGCGTGCAGGCGGTAGGGCAGGTAGAACGACCCGCCGTGGGCCAGGGCGCGATCGATCAGGGCCTGGGTCACCGGCCGCATCGCGGCGTCGGCCGCCGCGGTGCGCGCCTGCGAGAAGGACATCACCGCCGCCACCCGGTCGGTTGGGGCGAAGGCCATGACGCTCACCGGATCGGCGGCGATGTAGCGCAGGGTGACGTTCAGGAGCTGGACCTGGGCCTTGGGGATGAGGTCACGGCAGTCGGCCAGGAACCCGGCCAGCCGGTCCGGTGGCAGGAAGTATTCGTGGAGGATGTCGGTGCGGCGCGGGTCGCGCTCGGCCAGGTCGCTGACCGGCGAGCTGATCAGGGCGTTGCGGGTGGTCTGTTTCGGATCAAGCCGGGGTTTGAGCACCGTCTCGGCGTACCAGCGCGCGTTCTTCCAGGCCTCGGAGCCGATCTGGGCGCGATAGACCTGACGGGTCAGGCCGGCCAGGCGGTCGGGGTGATGCGACAGGGGCGTCGGCGCGCCGGCGATCCGTCCGTAGGTCACGATCAGCGCGTCCTGGAAGAAGTCGCGGCGGGCCACGGACAGGCGGCCATAGCCCATGACCACGTCCGGGGCGTGCAGGGCGTCCACGAAGGCGCGGCCGAAGGCGTCGGCCGACGTCTGGGCGTAACGGGGCGACAGCCGGACGTTGGGGGCCATCTCGACCTCCAGGTCCAGCAGGACGCCGAACAGGCCGTAGCCGCCCATGGCCAGGCTGAAGAGCTCCGGCTCCGCCTCGCGCGAACACCGCACGATCTCGCCGTCCGCCAGCAGGATCGTGGCGGCGCGGACCGTCGACCCCATGGGTCCCAGCGGCGCGGCCCAGCCGTGGGCGTTGACCGAAAAGGCCCCGCCCAGGGTGAAGTCGCTGTTGGCCTGGGTGACCTTGGGCGCGAAGCCGACGGGGTCGAGCGTGGCGATCACCTCGCGCCACCGCGCGCCGGCCTGGGCGCGATAGCGGGCCGCGGCCGGATCCGGCGTGCACACGCCCTGATCCAGCGTGATCGCCGTGCCGCCGCGCGCCAGGCTCTGGCCGCCCATCGAGTGCCGGGCGCCGCCGACGCAGACGGGACGACCGGCCGCCGCGGCGTCCTTGAGCTCCCGCCGCAGCAGGTCGACCAGCGCGTCGTCTCGGACGGCGGGGCGCAGGTGGCGCGCGACCGGGGTCGCGTCCAGGCCGCTGGCGTCGTCGAGGAGGAGCGGCGGTTCGGCGGGCTTTGCTTGGACCTGGGCCCGGGCCTGGACGGTGGCGGGGATCGCCAGCGCCGTCGCGGCCGCGCCCTGGAGCKCGGCGCGACGGGAAAGACGTTCGGACATCGCGCGCTCCCCTTGGCGAAGGCGCAGCTTAGCCGGTGGCGCGCGGACGTCGAGCCCGCTGTCCGGGAGGCGGGCTCAGTACAGGTCCTCGATCCGCTGCGGCGTGGCCTGGGCCGGCGGCGGTTCGGGCTTCTTCTCGACGGGGGCCGGCGACGCGGGCGGGGTCTCGACGACGGGCGCCTCCTCGGCGGGGGTCTCGTCGACCTCCTCGACCGGCTTGGGCTTCTCGACGACAGGGGCCGGCGGCGGTGCGATCTCGGCCACGGCCGGGGTGGCGTCGCGCACCGGCACGCCCGAGACCTCGGCCAGGGGCGCGGTCGAGACCGCCTGGTGGTCGGTCTTGTCCAGGGCGCCCTTGAGGCCGAACACGAAGCCGCCGACGCTGACGGCCGACAGGATCACGACCACGAGGGGCAGCGGCAGGGGGCGTTCGAGCGACGTCATGAGCCCAGCTTAACCCCCAATTTTCCCCTGACCAAGGGCGCCGAGGCGCGTCACGCCTCGGCTTTGGCCTTCTTGGCGGCGGGCTTCTTCGCCGCCGTGGTCTTCTTCGCGGCCGGCTTCTTGGCGGCCGGCTTCTTGGCCGGAGCCGCGCCGTCGGCCGCCGCCTTAGCGGGGGCCTTCTTCGCCGCCGCCTTCTTCGCCGGCTTCTTGCCGCCGCCGCCCTTGGCGACGCGGTCGGCGATCAGGGCCACCGCTTCTTCCAGGGTCAGGGCGGCCGGATCGGCGCCCTTGGGCACGTTGGCGTTGGTGTCGCCGTGCTTGATGTAGGGCCCGAAACGGCCCGACAGCACGCGGATCGGCTTGCCGTCCTCGGGGTGATTGCCCAGCTCGGCCAGGGCGGCCGCCTGGCCGCGCTGCGGACGCCCGCCGCCGGCCCGCTTGTCGGCCAGCAGGCTGACCGCGCGGTTCAGGCCGATGTCGAAGACGTCTTCCGGGTTCTCCAGATTGGCGTAGGTGCCGTCGTGCAGCACGAACGGCCCGAAGCGGCCCAGGCCGGCGGTGATGACCTTGCCATCGTCCGGATGCTTGCCGACCTCGCGGGGCAGGGACAGCAGGCGCAGGGCCTTCTCCAGGTCGACCGCCGCCGCCGTCCAGCCCTTGGGCAGGGACGAACGCTTGGGCTTGTCGCCGCTGTCGGCCGCCGCCAGCTCCTCGACATAGGGGCCGAAGCGGCCGTTCTTCAGCCACACCACGCGGCCGGTCTCGGGATTGATCCCCAGCTCCTTGTCGGCGGTCTCGGCCTCGCCGTCGCCCTCGCTGGTGGCCAGCTGGCGGGTGTAGCGGCATTCCGGATAGTTCGAGCAGCCGATGAAGGCCCCGAACTTGCCGGTCTTCAGCGACAGCATCCCCGTGCCGCAGGTCGGGCAGGCGCGCGGGTTCGAGCCGTCGCCCTTGTCGGGGAAGATGTGCGGGCCCAGGGCCTCGTTCAGGGCGTCCAGGACATTGGTGGTGCGCAGCTMGGCGATCTCGCCGACCGCGGCCGCGAAGTCCTTCCAGAAGTCGCGCAGGAACTGCTTCCAGTCCAGCTTGCCGTCCGACACCAGGTCCAGCTGCTCTTCCAGGGCCGCGGTGAAGTCGTACTCCACGTAGCGGCGGAAGAACTGTTCCAGGAAGGCGGTGACCAGTCGGCCCTTGTCCTCGGGGATGAAGCGCTGCTTCTCCATGCGGACATAGGCGCGGTCGCGCAGCACGGTCAGGACCGAGGCGTAGGTCGAGGGCCGGCCGATGCCCAGCTCTTCCATCTTCTTGACGAGGCTGGCTTCCGAGTAGCGCGGGGGCGGCTCGGTGAAGTGCTGGTCGGCGCGGGCGTCCAGCACCTTGGCGGCGGCGCCTTCCTCGATGGCCGGCAGGCGGGCGCTGTCCTCGTCGCCCTCGTCGTCGCGGCCTTCCTCGTAGACGGCCAGATAGCCGGGGAAGAGCACGACCTGGCCGGTGGCGCGCAGGCCGGTCTGGCCGTCGGYGCTCTCCAGGTCGACCGTGGTGCGCTCGATGCGGGCGCTCTCCATCTGGGACGCGATCATCCGCTTCCAGATCAGCTCGTAGAGGCGGCCCAGGTCCGGCTCCAGGCGCAGCGAGCCCGGGTTGCGGCGCAGGCTGGTCGGGCGGATGGCTTCGTGGGCCTCCTGGGCGTTCTTGGCCTTGGCCTTGTAGTAGCGCGGGGTCTCGGGGACGTAGGTCTCGCCGTAGACGTTGCCGATCACACTGCGCGCCTCGGCGATGCCTTCCGGCTCGACCGACACGCCGTCGGTCCGCATGTAGGTGATCAAGCCGACGGTCTCGCCGCCGATGTCGATGCCTTCGTACAGCTTCTGGGCGGCCTGCATGGTGCGCTGGGCGCTGAAGCCCAGCTTGCGGGCGGCTTCCTGCTGCAGGGTCGAGGTGGTGAAGGGCGGGGCGGGCGAGCGCTTGCCGGGCTTCTTCTCGACGGCGGCGACCTTGAAGGTCGCCTTCTGCACGGCGGCCCGGGCGGCCAAGGCCGAGGTCTCGTTGCCCAGGTCGAACTTGGTGAGCTTCTTGTTCTCGTGCTTGACCAGGCGGGCCAGGAACGGCTCGGCGCCGGCGGTGACGTCGGCCTCGACGGTCCAGTATTCCTGGGTCTTGAAGCGCTCGATCTCCAGCTCGCGGTCGACAATCAGGCGCAGGCAGACCGACTGCACGCGGCCGGCCGAGCGGCTGCCCGGCAGTTTGCGCCACAGGACGGGCGAGAGGGTGAAGCCGACCAGATAGTCCAGGGCGCGGCGGGCGAGGTAGGCCTCGACCAGCTCCATGTCGATGTCGCGCGGATTGGCCATGGCCTCCAGCACGCTCGACTTGGTGATGGCGTTGAAGGTGACGCGCTGGACGGCCTTGTCCTTCAGCGCCTTCTTCTTCTGCAGCACCTCCAGCACGTGCCAGCTGATGGCTTCCCCTTCGCGGTCGGGGTCGGTGGCCAGGATCAGGCGGTCGGCCCCCTTCAGGGCGTCGACGATGTCGGACACGCGCTTGGTGGCCTTGCCGTCGACTTCCCAGCTCATGGCGAAGTCGTTGTCGGGCTCGACCGAACCGTCCTTCGACGGCAAGTCCCGGATGTGACCGTACGAGGCGAGAACCTTGTAGTCGGACCCGAGGTACTTGTTGATGGTCTTGGCCTTGGCCGGGCTCTCGACGACGACGACGTTCATTAGGACCTTGATGCCTGGGAATTGGGTTCGTCTCCCAGGCGAACCCCGAGGGGCGCCAAGGCGACGAGGGCCGGAAAGTGGGGGCGGCGCCAGGGGTCTGTCAACGGCGGCCGTGGCCGACGACGCATTTGGTTCCCGGCTCTCTCTATAGAGAGAGGAATATTTGGGCGTCGCCTAGGTCCCCGCCACCATCCCGCCCACCAGCAGCTCGGCCCGCTCGGCCAGGGTCAGCTCCACCAGCGCCGCCATCACCGCCGAGGTCGGGGCCTTGGTGGCGCGGACCAGTTCGTCGCGCGAGACCGGGGTGGGGGAGAGCAGGCGGGCCAGCTCTTCGCGCAGGGCGTCGTGGTCGATCGGGGCGCCGTCGTCCTCGGCCGCATAGGGACGTTCGCGTTCGCGCAGGTGGGCCTGGCCCGACAGCGAGCGCAGCACGTCCTCGACGCCCTCGCACAGGATTGCGCCCTGGCGGATCAGGTCGTTGGGGCCCTTGGCGCGCGGGTCCAGGGGCGAGCCCGGCACGGCGAAGACGTCACGGCCCTGTTCGGCGGCCAGGCGCGCGGTGATCAGCGAGCCGGACTTCAGCTCGGCCTCGACCACGATAACCCCCAGCGACAGGCCCGAGATGATGCGATTGCGGCGCGGGAAGTCCTTGGCGATGGCCCGGCGGTCCGGCGCGCTCTCGCTGACGACGCAGCCGCCTTCGCCGGCGATGCGGGCGTGCAAGGCGGCGTGCTCGGGCGGGTAGATGTCGCTGACCCCGCCGCCCAGGACGGCGATCGTGCCGGTGGCCAGGGCGCCTTCGTGGGCCGCGCCGTCGACGCCGCGCGCCAGGCCCGAGACCACGACATAGCCGTGGCGCCCCAGCTCGGTCGCCAGCTGGCGGGCGAAGCGCTGGCCGCCCGCCGAGGCGATCCGCGCCCCGACGATGGCCAGGCTGGGCTGGGACAGCAGCTCGGCGCGGCCCAGGGCCCACAGCACCGGCGGCGGCGGGTCCAGGGCGGCCAGGCGGGGCGGATAGTCGGGCTCGCAGGCGCAGATCAGCCGCGCGCCGAGGCGGGCGCCGCTCTCCAGCTCCTGGAGGATCTCGGACTCGGGCGGCGGGCGCAGGGGCGTGGCGCGGCCGGCGCGGCGGGCCAGGTCGGGCAGGGCGTCCAGGGCCCGCTCGGGCGAGCCGAAGCGCGAGATCAGATGGTCGAAGGCGACGGGGCCGACCGTCTCGGTGCGCGCCAGCCGAAGCCAGGCCAGGCGCTCGCTGTCCGAGAGGCCCCGCGTCATCAGCCGGCCGAATCTGCGTCTGGGGCCGGCGGCTCTTCAGCCGTCTTCTTCTTGCCGATGCGGGGCTCCTGGCCCTTCAGCAGTCGGCTGATGTTGTCCTTGTGGCGGATGAAGATCAGCACGGCCATGAACAGGCACAGCACCGTGAACGGCGCCGCCTGGTCGGTGGCCAGGGCGAAGGGTGCGGCCAGGGCGGCGGCGACCAGGGCGGCCAGCGAGCTGATGCGGAACAGGGCGGCCACGGCCAGCCAGGTGACGGCGGCCAGCAGGCCCACCGGCCAGCAGGCCGACAGCAGAACGCCGTAGAAGGTGGCCACGCCCTTGCCGCCCTTGAACTTCAGCCAGACGGGGAACAGGTGGCCGGTGAAGGCCGCGCCGCCGGCCAGGGCGATGATCGCCGGGTTCCCGTGGGTCAGCCAGCGGGCCAGCAGCACCGCCACGATCCCCTTGCCGGCGTCGCCGATCAGGGTGATGGCCGCCAGGTCCTTGCGGCCCGAGCGCAGCACGTTGGTCGCGCCGATATTGCCCGAACCGATCTGCCGGATGTCGCCGGCCCCGCCCAGCCGCGTGGMGATCAGGCCGAACGGGATCGAGCCCAGCAGATAACCGCCGAGGATCGTGAGGCCGAGGGTCAGATAGACGGCTTGGGCGAGATCTTGCACGGAATGCGACCTATGGATGTGGTGAAGCTGCCCGGCGAGACGGGCGCATGGCAAGGGCGAAAACGCCGGTTTCAGGTTTTATAGCGGCGCTCGGGGCGGGGGCTCTAGCGTTTTCCCTCGGCGGCTCGGATCGTCGTGTCGAATGTCCGCTGGTCGGGGGAGGGGGCTGGTCGGCTTTCGATCCATAGCGGACGTTGAAGAACGCCCACCGAACCCCTCTCTCTTAGAGAGAGGGAGGGGCCCATGGCGAAGCCATGGGAGGGTGAGTGGTTACACTCTCACCGAATGAAGCGCAGTCTTTCAGCAGGCCTTCTTCTGTTCGCCAAGATCCACGACGGCTAGGCATGGCGTGTTTCCTCTGACGCCTCGAAAACGAGGTCGAACGTCTTGGGGTTTGCCGGCCGGCGGTGAAACCACTCACCCTCCCACCGCTTCGCGGCGGGCCCCTCCCTCTCTCAATGAGAGAGGGGTTCCGAGGGCCGCTCCCCACCGCTAGCTGACCTTCAGAATGTCCGCTTGGCGTAGGTCTCCATCCGCCCCGGACGGGCGTTTGACGGGGCAGGGCCTTCTTCCATCTTTAGAACCGTCATCCTCGGACTTGTTCCGAGGACCCCTCTGTCGGCGGGGTTGTCGGTTGGGGTTAGGCCGCGATCTCGCCGCTCCACGGATCGTCCTTCTTCGCGGCTGAAGCAGGGGTCCTCGGAACACGTCCGAGGATGACGGACGGTGGGGTGAGCGCGGGCCGGGGACATGCC